>JBGPVC010000101.1:0-10408 GCA_041491485.1 Candidatus Limnocylindria bacterium | reverse complement strand
CGCTCGGACCCGAGCCAGGAGCTCGGAGAAGGCGAACGGCTTGGCCAGGTAGTCGTCGGCACCGGCGTTGAGCCCGCCGACCCGGTCGTCGACCGACCCGAGCGCGGTCAGCATCAGGACCGGCGCCGTGGTCCCATTCGCGCGCAGGAGCCGCAGCACGGCGATGCCGTCGAGGTCCGGCAGCATCCGGTCGAGGACGATGACATCGTGTGGGCCGCGCTCGGCCAGGGCGATCGCCGCCACGCCGTCGGGCGCGACGTCGACGACGTGCCGTTCGGCGACGAGGACGCGCCGGATGAGCGCGGCCATCTTGGGTTCGTCTTCGACCACCAGGATTCGCATGACGCCATCGTGCGGCTCAGGCCGGCCCGACCGGAAGGGGCAATCGGCCTTTGTTTGGGGATTCACATCTTGCCCACATCGGGGGGCCGGTGGGCCCCGCCGACACTGCCGACAACAGGCATCCCCACAGCGGAGCACTCGAGATGATCCATCGCGTCGGCCTCTTCATCGCATCGCTCGCGGCTGCAGGCGCACTCGTCGTGGCGCTCACCCTGGCCGGGTTCGCGCCCGGTGGCGGTGCCGCCTCCGGCACCACGATCACCACGACGGGACAGGGTCCTGCAGCCGCGAGCGTCCAGACCGACCCACCGGTCCAGGTCGACACGATCTACCTGGCCGCGCCCGAGCAGCCTGCGACGATCACCGTGCACCGGGTCGTCCCCGCCTCCACGTCCGGCGAGGGCGCCGGGCACGAAGGGAGCGACGACTGATGGCCGAACCCCATGAGGACGTGCCCGTTCGGCCGCGGCCGGTGACGGTCGGTGCCGTCGCTCGCCCCGGGCCCGAGGTGGGCCCGCGACCCCAACCGCGGCCACGGCCGGAGGCGCGGCCGCGGCCGGACCCAAATCCCATGCGTCTGATGGCCGGCTTCGTCGGCCTTGCGTCGCTGAGCGCGATCGCGGCGGGACTGCTGCCAAGCGTCGTCCCGGCTGCTTCGGCCGGGGTCGTGTCCACCACGACGACCGTGATGGCCGACGCTGCGCCGCTGCCGGCGAAGCACGTCACCCAGTACGTCCAGCTCAAGCCGGGACAGACGGCACCGCCGCAGGCGGCGGTCGTGGCGGCACCCAAGCCGACGCCGCGCGTGGTCGTCGTGACGACGACGCGCCAGTCGGGCAAGCCATGACGCCGCCGGCCACGTCCCCACGAATCCAGCGCGAGCCCGCGGCCGGCTGGGTCTCCGCAAGCGCGGACCTGATGGGTGGCCGCGTCAGCGTCCACCTCCGGCCTGCCGCCGGCATGCCGCCGGAAGCCGCCGCGGGAGCGGCACGGCAGACGCTGACGCGAATCGGTGCCTGGGCCGGCCGGCTGACCCGCTTCGATGCCGCGTCCGAGCTGTCGCGGCTGAATGCGGCGGCGACCGATCGGGTCGAGATCGGGCCCACGCTGACCGCCGTGCTCGACTGGGGTCGCGGCGCCGAGGCCATCAGCGACGGCGTCGTCGACATCGGGCTGCTCGACGCCAGGCTGCTCGCCGAGGCGGGCGTCACGCACGACGGAGGACCCGTCCGCCTTGCCTGCCACAGCTGGTCGTTGATCCGCCACGGGCGTGCCGCGACCGTCGAACGCCCCGCGGGGCTGCGCTTCGATCTGGACGGCGTGGCCAAGGGCTGGCTCGCCGACCGGGCCCTCGATCTCCTGCCCGGAGTCTCTGCCGTGGTCGATGCCGATGGCGACATCGCGGTTCGCATCGTCGACGACGAGGGCTGGGACATCGGGATCGCCGATCCACGCGAGCCCGGAGCCACGCTCGCCACCGTGCGACTCACGAGGGGCACGGATCCGGTCGCCCGGTTCGGCGTCGCTACGTCGGGGACGACCGTCCACCGCTGGACGATGGCGGGCAAGGCCCGGCATCACCTGATCGATCCCCGGACCGGTGAACCGGCACGCACCGACGTCGTCCAGGCAACGGTCATCGGACAAACCGCGCGCGAGGCCGAGGCATTCGCCAAGACCGCCGTCATCGTCGGCTCGGCCGCCGCCGCCGGCCGGCTCGACCGGCCGGATGTGCTCGGCCAGGTCCTCATCACCGAGTCGGGCGACGCTCTCGTCACACCGGCCACGCTGGCACTCGTGGCATGACCTTCAAGGGCTTTGATCGGCGCACCAGGTTGACTCGCTGGGGCCTTGCCGCGGTCGCCGTCGGGATCGTTCTCGGCGGCACGCTCCCGACGGTCGTACACGACCTCGGGGTCGTCTGGGACGCGCATCGTGCGAGCCTGCCGTGGCTGCTGGAGCGACTGGCGGCCTTCCTCGCCTACCTGGCGATGACCGGGTCCGTGGTCTACGGGCTGATGCTCTCGACGAAGCTGCTCGACGCCATCGCGCACCGCCCGGTCTCGTTTGCGCTCCACCAGGACCTGGCGGCCGTTGGCCTGGGGCTCGCCGGCGTCCACGGCGCGCTGCTGGGGCTCGATGCGACCGTGCCGTTTTCGCTCCCGCAGATGGTCGTGCCGGGCCTGGCGCCGTATGCGCCGCTCGCCGTCGCGTTCGGCCAGCTCACCTTCTACGTCACGGCGATCGTCGTCGCCAGCTTCTACGCGCGCCGGCTGATCGGGCAGCGTGCCTGGCGGGCGCTCCACGTCCTGACGTTCCTCGCGTTCGCCGGGGCCACCGCCCACGGCATCCTCGCCGGGACGGACAGCGGCGCCGCTTGGACGTGGTGGATGTACACCCTTTCGGTGACGGTCGTCGTCTTCCTCTTCGCCTATCGCCTGGTGATGAGCTTCGCCCGACGGGGAGCGTCAGTACGGCAGCCGGTGCTCCGCCGTGAACCCCAGCAGGTCGCGGCTCCGCGTCAGGTCGAAGGGCACCTCCCGGCCCACGATCGGCCGGCGGAGCTCGGCCGTCGGGTGATAGCGCGCGAGCAGCTCGGCGGTGGGCTCGGCTGAGTAGGTGTCGGGTGCCATGACGTTGATGACGTGGCAGCCCGGGATCTGGCGTTCCACGGCCAGCCCGAAGGCGCGCGCGCCGTCGCGCACGTCGAGGTAGGCCCACAGCTCGCAGGCGAGGACGGACGGGTCGCGAGCCACCTGGGCCGCCTTGTCGAGCTGATCCGACATCGGCGCGGTGTTCGAGATTCGGAGGGCGACGACCTGGTAGCCATGACGCCGCTGCATGGTCCGAGCGGTCGCCTCGTCGGCTTCTTTGGACAGGGCGTACGGGTCGCTCCCGATATTCGGGTGAGCCTCGTCGACCGGGACGTAGAGCGGCGACACCGGCGGCGAGGCGAACGGCAGGCCGGTCACCGAGGTGCTCGAGGCGATGGCGATCCGGGGCACACCGGCCACGCCGGCCGCCTCGAGCGCCACGAAGGTCGCCTGGGTGTTCGTGGCGAACACCTCGAGCGGGCTGGCCAGGCGCGGCGACGGGATGGCCGCAAGGTGGATGAGGGCCTCGGCCCGCGACCGGTCGAGCAGGCGGGTCATCGCCTCGAGGTCGCGCGCGTCGAGCTGCGTCCACGTCCCCCCACCACCGGCGACCTCGCCCGACGCCGGCCCGGAACGGTCCACGGCGTGCACCTCGTGATCGTGGGCGACCAGGTCGGCGACCACGTGTCGACCGATCCGCCCGCCCGCCCCGGTCACGACGATCCGCACGTCAGCTGCCCTCGCGCTTCTGCCAGCCCTCCACGTACAGCTGCAGCCGGGCGCCGATTCGCGGATGGCGGGCGCAGGCGTCGTGGTCCAGGCGGAGGCCGAGGCCGGGACGGTCCGGAACGGGGAAGCAGCCATCGGCCGGGTCGACCGTCGGAGCCGCATCCACGAGCTCGCTCACCCAGGCGTCGGCGAAGTCGTTGAAATGCTCCACGATGTCCACGTTCCGGGTGGCGACCGCGAAGTGGACGTTGGCCGCGGTGGCCACCGGCCCGCCCACGTTGTGCGGGGCGAGCGTCAGGTAATGCGCCTCGGTCCAGCCGGCGAGCCGGCGCATGCCGGTGAAGCCGCCGAAGTGGGTGAGGTCGGCCTGGACGATGTCGACGTTGCCGCCCTCGACGAACCCGATGGCGTCCCAGATGGTGTGGAGCCGTTCGCCCGTGGCGATGGACAGGTTGGTTGCGGCACGAACGCGCGCGAGGGCCTCCGCATGCTCGGGCGGGACCGGCTACTCGATCCAGCGCGGCGCGAACGGCTCGAGGGCCACGGCCACCTGGGCTGCGGTGTCCGGCGAAAACCGCCCGTGCATCTCGATCATCAGGTCGATGTCCGGACCCACCGCCTCGCGGACGGCCGCCACCAGCGCCACGGCACGGCGCCGATCGGCAGCCGACAGCCGGGCACTCGCGGCGGCGAACGGATCGAGCTTCATCGCCCGATACCCCCGGGCCACCACGCCGGCCGCGAGCCCGGCGATCCGTGCCGGCTCGAAGTCCGCCTGGTACCAGCCGTTGGCATAGGCCGGCACGCGATCCCGGAAGCGGCCACCGATGAGCCGCCAGATCGGGACCCCGAGCTGCTTGCCGATCAGGTCCCAGGAGGCGATGTCGAAGGCCGCGAGCGCCGACTGGCTGTGCTCGCTCGGGCGGCCGTACTCGAGTCGCTCGATCGCCCAGGCCAACCGCTCGGTGTCGAATGGATCCGCGCCGACCACGTAGCGACCGGCCAGCTCCTCGACGACCGCGACGAACGAATCGGTCTTGTTGACCGGCCGGACCTCGCCGACCCCGACCAGCCCGTTGTCGGCCTCGAGCTCCACGAACACGAGGTCGCGCCACGGCGTGCCGACGACGGTGGTACGGACGGCGGTGATGCGCACGGACTAGCGACCGCGGACCTGTTCGAGTGCTCGATGAGCCTGGCCGAGATGGACGCGATCGTGGCCGGCCATCAGCCGGAAGGTCAGGCCATAGCTCTCCGGTCCGCGTTCGGTGTGGAGTCCGACGCGCGCCTGGTCCTCAGGCGGGCGGCGGGACCAGAGATCCAGGTTCGCGTGTCGGAGGGCGCCAAAGAGCTCGAGGAGCAGGCGCGGATCGTCGCGGCCGTGCGCCAGCCCGGAGACCCACAGGTCCTGGTCGTAGCCGACCAGCGACGGCCGTTCCTCGGCCAGGATCCAGCGATAGCGGGCCGAGGCGATGAGCTCCGAATCGACGATGTGGCCGATGCATTCGAGCACCGACCACTCGGCGGGCTCCGGCCGTCGATCGATCAGGCCTCCAGCGTCGGCGATCAGGCGGCCCATCAGGCCCGGCGCCGCGGCCTGCGCGTCGGCTGGATCGTCGTCGCCGAGCGCGGCCAGCAGCGACTGCCGGTAGGCTTCCGGGCTCGAAACCGGATCGATGGGCTGGCTCATTCGCCTCCCTCGGTTGCGACGGGTTGGGTCAGGGTGTCGGCGTGGGCGTGGGCGTGGGCTCGACGACGGTGCGCGGAGCCCCGATCAGGGTGAGGCCGGTGATCCTCGCGTAGTTCGAGTAGTACGTCGTCTGGTGAAGGATGGCGCCCGTCGCGTCGTACACCGTGACCGTGCGCCAGACCTGCTTGCCGTCGACCGGGAACTCGACCCGCTGACGGACACCCGGCGCCAGAGTCGACGTCAGCTGGGTGGTGTCGGTGGCCGGCTTGACGTTCTTGACGATCGGATCGCTGATCACGATGTTGCGCCCGTTCGGGACGCCGTAGATCTCGAACTTCACGTAGCCGCGCGTCCCGTCGCGGATCTTGTAACCGCGGATCAGGACCGGATAGTCCGTGTCGTTCGTCCAGGACATCGTCTGGACCGCGCCGGATGCGCTGATGAAGACCGTGGCGTCGAGGCCAAGCGGGTAGCGATCGATGTAGTAGAAGTGGTTGCGGCGAGCGTCCATCTGGAAGCCCGCGCGCAACGCGGCGTTGAACAGGGTGGTCGACGCCGAGCAGATCCCGCCGGCGAGGGCGCCCTGCGGCTCGGTCTTGCCGTTGATGATCGCGCCCCCGTCGGTGTAGCCCTTCTCGCGGGTGACCGGCCCGATCGCGTCCCAGAAATCGAAGGTCGCGTGGGGCGCCACGATGGTCCCGTCGATGGTCAGGGCGGGGATCCAGATGTTGGCCCCGAAGCCGTTGCGCTCACTGATCTGGAAGTAGGTCTTCCAGGACGAGATCAACGTCATCTGCGGGGCGGCGGCCTCCGCCTCGGCCGTGGTGAGCGCGGGTGCCGTGACCGCGAGCGTGGGCACGACCTGGGTCGCGCTGAAGCCGGCCGCGCGACCGGCCAGCAGCGCCTGGATCTGCGTCACCGTGGCGGCCACGTCCAGCCTGAAGCCGTCCTTGCTTGGCGTGATCCCCAGGACCTTGCCGTCGGTGACCGTGAACGTCGCGTCGACCGGAGCGCGATCGACCTCGGGAGCGAACCGCTCGATCACCTTGGCCAGGGGCGTCGAGTCCAGGGTCGGGCCGTACGTCCCGTCAGTCGCCGTCGAGAAGCTCACCCACCTGCGAAGCTCGGGGCTGCCGATCCTGAGACGATCCTCGCCGACCACGAGGACGATCTCGGTGGTGATGCGGTCGGCCTGCTGCCTGGCCCTGGTCGCCTCGTCGTTGGTGACGGCGGGATCGATCGTGTTGACCCTGAGCTCGGCGCGCAATTCGGCAGGCGCGGCCACCTCGCCGAGCGCCGTCAGGAAGGCGCTGACGGCCGGCGCCGGATCGGCGCTCACCCCCACTTGTCCTTCGACGACCCGGAACTGGCCGTCGCTTCCGGCATCGACGCTCGCGTCTTTCGGCTCGACCCGGAGCGAGTCGGCGACGGCCGTGATCCGGGCGTTGAGCTCCTCGGCGTTGAACGTCACCTTCGGCAGCAGGAAGACCCCACGAACGACGGTTCGCGCGTCGGCGACGACGCGGTCGACCGGCGAGCCGCTGCGGCCGACCGCGATCGCCTCGTCGAGCATGGCGTCGAGATCGGGTCGGCGACCGATGTCGGCATAGCTGATCACGTGCTCGCCGGCCGCCCCGGTCAGCACCAGCCGCCCGTCCGACAGCGAGCCGTACGCCTGCTGGAGGGCGGCACGCGCCTCGTCGGCGTTGAGGCCGGACAGGTCCACCGATCCGACGTGGACGCCCGGCAGGATGCGACCGGTGAACTGCCGGTCGTAGGCGTACAGCGCGCCGACGCCGAGCAGCAGCGCCGCCACCAGCCCCAGAAAGAACGCGAGCCCGAAGCTGAGGCGCGCCGACGGGCGGTGCGGTCCGCCCGAAGGCTCGATCGGCTCGCCCGGGGAGGCGAGCGCCTCCTCGGCAGGCTCGGATGGCTCGGTCGTGTCGGGCGGCTCGGTCGCGTCGGTAGCGTCGGTCGTGTCGGTCATGGGCTGGGCCGCCATCCTATCAGCCCCGCCGACCTGGTCCGTCGGGCTCGAGGCCGGAGTTGGACGCGCTCAGCCGCTGAGGCGTGACGCGGAGATCGGTTCAGCCGGGCGTTCTGGGGACGAGGACCACCCGACGGTTCGGCTCCTCCCCGATCGACTGCGTGGCGACGCCGACGTGGTCGCGCAGCGACATGTGGATCCAGCGCCGCTCGAGTGCCGACATTGGTTCGAGCTGGAGCATCTTGCCGGTCTCGATAACGCGCGCCGCCGCTCGGTCGGCGAGCTCGCGCAGCTGGCGCTCGCGGCGACCGCGATAGTCCTCCACGTCCACCAGCACGCGCGTCCAGGCGCCGATCTCCTTGGACAGCATCAGGTTCACGAGATGCTGCAGGGCCGACAGGCGCTCCCCCTTTCGACCGATGAGCGCGCCAAGCGCCTCCTTCTCGTCGCCGTCGGCGACCACGTTGAGCCGGCTCGTCTCGCCGGTCTCGACCTCGACGCGAACGACGAAACCCAGGTGGTGCATCAGCTGCTCGAGGATCGCCTTGCCTGCCGCCAGCGCTTCGGGCGACGCCTCGGAGGCCTCGAGGTCGGCCCGCTCGGCCGCCAGCGACCCGCGTGCCGCGGCCACCTCGGCGGCCTCGGAGGCCGACAGGTCGGCCGAACCGCCACGGCTCACGAGCCGGCGGTCGTCGCGGCGCGGGGCACGCTCATCGCGGCGCGGCCGGTCGTCGCGCGGCCGGTCGCCGTGGGGCTGGTCGTCGCGCGGCCGATCGTCGCGGCGCGGGGGGCGGTCATCGCGACGGGGTGGCCGGTCGCCGCGGGGCTGGTCGTCACGGCGGGGAGCGCCCTCCTCGCGCGGCCGGAACTCGCGGCGGCCTCGGTCGTCGCGCGGCCGGTCGTCGCGCGGCCGGTCATCCCGGCGGGGGGCCGGCGGGGGAAGCGGCACGGCCGCGGCGGCCTCGCGCTTCGGAGCGGCGCCGCCCAGGGCGGCCCGGGGGGCGGCAACGATGCGGGCGGGCTCGGCACCCATGCCCAGAACGCCCCGGCTGCCGGGCGTGAGGATCTCGAAATCGAGATCGTTGAGCTCTGCACCGAACGCTTCGCGGGCCTGGCGCAGCGCCTCCTCCACGGTCTTGCCGGTGAATTCGCGGTATTCGCTCATATCAGCGTCGTCTCCCTCGTCGGCCCTGACGGCCCCGCTCGCGGGGGCGGATCGTCGAAGCGGCCGTGGTCTTCTTCTCGGCGTCGGTCAGGATGGCCGCACGCTTGCTCGGGTCTGGGGGCGGTGGCATCTCCACCGGGAACCGCGGGGTATGGCCGGTGGCGAAGCCCGGCTTCCAGCCGAACAAGGGGAACATGCCACCCCAACCCACGATCAGGTACTGCTGGGCGATCTGGAAGATGTTGGCCGTGATCCAGTAGATGAACAGGCCGGCCGGCAGGAACCCGCCGTAGGCGATCGAGATCAGCGGCAGGAACAGCATGGTCTGGCGCTGGATCTTGGTGTTCTGGTCGTCGTCCGCCGGCTTGTAGACGGGCAGCATCATCCGGGACGAGATGAACTGGGTCACCGCCGACAGGATCGCCAGGATGCTGATCCCGAGGGCGAAGCCACCGAGCGAGACGGTCAGGAAGGTGGACGGCTTGCTCACGTCGAGGTTGCCGAGGGCCGGGATCACGGTGTCGATGCACGGCCTCGCGGCGTTGAACACGCCGTTGACGTCCACGTTGTTGCAGACGAGGTCGATGGTCTTGAGGCCCAGGAACGACAGCATCGCTCGCGGATCCTGGTTGGTCAGCCCGTTCTGGATGACCGAGTACATGATGAACAGCAGGGGCATGGACAGGAGGAGCGGCAGGCAGCCGGCGAGCGGGTTGATCCCGCGCTCCTTGAACAGCGCCTGCTGGGCGAGCCGCGCCTTGTTGGCATCCCCCTTGTAGCGCCGCTGGATCTCCTTGACCTCAGGCTGAAGGAGCTGCATCCGGCGCTGCGACACGAGCTGGCGGCGGTACAGCGGGATCACCAGGCCGCGCACGATGAGGGTCAGGACGATGATCGCCCAGCCGATGGCGCCAGGCACGCCCAGGTTCCGGAGGAGGTCGTACGTCCCGACCAGCACGATGAACATCAGCTCGAAGATCGGGGTGAACGCCCAGGCCAGGAGGCTGATCGGATCCGCCCCGGGCTGGGCGGGTGTCAGCGGAGGATGCGGCGTGGGCGAAACGGGCACGGCGCCCGATGCGCCTGGCGATCCGGTCACGGGCGCGCAGGCGGCCACCGCCAGCACGAGCAGGACCAGCAGCAGGATCGGGGCGACCCGTCCCCAGCGGAACCGAGGGATTGTCACGAGTCGAGCGCCTCGCTAGCGGACGGGATCATAGCCACCGGGATTCCAGGGATGGCAGCGGGCGATTCGCCGGGCTCCCATCCAGCTTCCGCGGAGCAGGCCGTATTTCTGGATGGCTTGTTCCGTGTAGTGCGAGCAGGTGGGCTCGAATCGGCAGCTCGGCGGCAGCCAGGCGAACAGTACCCGGTAGAGCCGGACGGCTCCGATGCCGATACGCTTCAACTCGCGGACCCTCCGAGCGCGCCGCCCTTGATCAGGGTTCGGCGCAACGCTCCGACCATCGCAGCATGGTCAGCCGTGACGATCGACGGCCGGGCAATGATGAGCACGTCCCAGCCCGGCTGGAACGAGGGCGCCATCACCCTGAGTGCCTCTCGCAGCCGGCGACGGACGCGATTGCGAACCACCGCCCCGCCGAGCGTTCGGCCGGTCGACAGCCCGAAGCGGGTCGTCTCGAGATCGGTCCGCCGGAATCGGGCGGTCAGCAGCGGGTGGGACCGACTGGTCCCGTCGCCCTGGAACGCGGCGAAGTCCTGCGGGCGGGAAAGCATCACGAGCCGCGGCGTGTCCGTGCCGCGCCCGATCGTCAGGCCGTCAGCCGCTTTCGGCCGCGAGCTCGGCGCGCGGCCAGGACTCGCCGGCCGCCGGCCGACTTCATCCGTGCTCGAAAGCCGTGCTCCTTGGCGCGGTGGCGCTTTTTGGGCTGATAGGTCTG
>JBGPVC010000100.1:0-10688 GCA_041491485.1 Candidatus Limnocylindria bacterium | reverse complement strand
GTAGAAGGCCGGGGCCTCGCGCCAGTTCCAGTTGACGCCCGTCTCCCAGCCGAATGCCTCGCAGGTGGCGTAGGCGCTGGTCAGTGGAACGACGCCGAGTCCCAGGATCGATGCCCCGAGCAGGCCGACGCCAAACAGGACGCTGGCCTCGGGCCCGGCGAGTGGCTGGAGCGCCCGGGCGGCGTCGGCAGCTGTCGCGATGTCCCGCTGGCCGCTCGTCCACAGGGTCGCCGCGACCGCGATGAGGATGAATGCGGCGATGACGTTCGTGAGCAGCGCGCCAGCGAACACGTCGAGACGACTCGCCGGCAGGTCCTCCGCCCGCAGCCCCTTGTCGGCTGCGTACGACTGGATGAACGCCTGACCCCACGGCGTGATCGTGGTCCCGACGGTCCCGACGACCATCAGCCAGTACGCTGGAGATGACTGGAGTTGCGGCACGATCAGGCTGTGGAACGCGACGTCCCATGCCGGGTGCGCGATGTTCGCGGAGATCACGTAGGCGACCGAGACGAACAGCCCGATCGCGACGAACAGGTACTGGATGCGGCTGTAGCTGCCCAGGGCGATCAGGCTCACCACCACGACGGCGGCGACCGCCGCGCTGATCTGTGGCGGAATCCCGAAGAGGCTGAGGGCAGAACCGATCCCCGCGAACTCGGCCACGGTCGAGCCCAGGTTCGCCAGCAGCATCATCGCCGCGGCGAAGGCGGTCCACCGAACGCCCCAGCGCTCGCGGATCAGCCCCATCAGGCCCTTGCCGGTTGCCAGGCCCAGCCGCGCGCCGACCTCCTGGGTGAAGAAGAGCACGACCTGGCTGGCGAGGATGACCCAGAGCAGGGCGTAGCCGAACCTCGCGCCGGCGAGCGAGTAGGTCGTGATTCCACCGGCGTCGTTGTCGGCGAATCCGCTCACCAGTCCGGGTCCGAGCACGCCGAGGACGGCCACCATCCGAACTCGCCAGGCCGGGAGCCGCCGAAGCGGGACGAGCCCACCTGGACGCCGGCGCGCCTTGCGGATGGTCGCCACGAGCGGTGTTCGGGGAGTCCTCGTGGCTCCCGAGTCCGTCATCTGGCGCTACCGACGCCCGAACACGCGCGGCAGGCGTTTCTTCCAGGCCGTGGGGATGACGGTATCGATCGCATCGTCGATCGTCACGATTCCGACGAGACGCCGGTCGTCGTCGACGACGGGGACGGCCAGGAGGTTGTAGTGGGCGACCACCTCGGCGACCTCGTCCTGCTTGGCATAGGCTCCGACAGCGACCGGCTCGTCGATCATGACCTCGGCGATCGGCGTGCCCGGCGGTGCGACGATCAGGTCGCGCAACGAGAGAACGCCGACGAGCCGCTCCTCGTCGTCGACCACGTAGACGTAGTAGATCGTCTCCGCGTCGGGTTCGAGCTCGCGCAGGAGGTCGATCGCTCCGGCGGCCGTGAGGTGCGCGCCCACGGTGATGTAGGCCGTGGTCATGATCCCACCGGCGGTGTCCTCGGGGTAGGCCAGGAGCTCCTGCACCTCCTCGGCCTCGATGCGCTCCATGTGCCCGAGGATCTGGTCGCGGACGTCCTGGTCGAGGTCGGCAACGAGGTCTGCCGCGTCGTCCGGGCTCATCTCCTCGAGGATGTCGGCCGCCCGCTCCGGGGCGAGGTCCTCGAGGACTTCGACCTGCGTGTCCGGCTCCATCTCCTCCATCGCGTCGGCCACCGCCTCGTCGTCGAGGGACGCGAGGACGCCCGCGCGGTCGCGCGGAGCGAGCTTGTCGAGGATCGCCGCGAGGTCCGCCGGGTGGAGCTCGGCGAGCCCCTGGTGCGGGACGCGGAGCTTGATGGAGGCGATCGAGCTCTCGACCGGGTCGACGTCCTCCCAGTCGATGTAGCGCTCGGGAGTCGGCAGGTTGAGGTTGCGGGCCACGATGCGGTACGCGCCCTCGATGCCGAGCCGGCGCAGCAGCCCGGACGCGCCCACGTCGACCGCCACGAGGTGGAGCTTGCCCTCGACGTCGTCGAGACGGAGGTCGTTGACGCGGACCACCTTGCGGCCGTCGATGTCGACGATCTGCTTGTCGAGGAGATCCTCTCGCAGCAGGAACTCGTCGTCGCGCTGGTGGAATTTCGTGATGTCGATGGTCGGCGTCGAGAGCCGGGCCCCCGAGGCGTCGAAGCGGGCCACGTGCGACCAGGGCAGGAAGATCCGGCGTCGGTCGGTCTCGACGACTAGCCCCGTCACAGCCGGGTAGCGGTCGGCGAGCCTGACGATGAGGTCGTTCACCTTCCCGATCGGTTCGCCGGCGGCGTCGAGCACCGGTCGACCGATGGCCTGGCTCAGGTACAGCATGGGTGCCACCTCACGAGCGGGACCGTCCCGCCCTGGGTGGCGCGATCCCTTCCGGGGTCGCGGTCAGCCGTCAGATAGCGGGGCGGACGGAGAGCCTGATGTTCGCGGCGCGCCGGGCGCCGCAGCGACTGGGACCGTCGTCCACGGGGAGTGCTGACCTCGCGATGCGAAGCTGAACGGACGTGGTCCGCGACGGGATCACGCCGTGGCCGGAGTGTATCTCCGCGCTCGACGCGTGGTCAACGAGCGATCGCTGGACGCGATCGCTGTGGGACTTTCTTCCTATCCGGGTCCAGGACCGATGGTGACGCCTCGCTGGGCTGTGCCGGTGTCACCATCGTATCGTGCGCGCAGTGGCAGTCAGCAGGGACGACCTGGACGAGGTCGGGACGGTGCCAGCCGCGCTGGCGGTCGCCCGCGACCAGGATCTCGACCTCGCCGGACGCCTCGACACGGTCCTGGAGATCGCCGGACGGCTTGTGGCCTCGCACGATCGCGAGGAGCTCTTCCGGATGATCGTCGACGAGACGAAGCGGACCCTCCAGGCGGACACCACGACCATCCGGATCCTGCGCGGCGAGCACCTCGAGCTCACGGCCTGGGCAGGGATCGACGACGAGGTCGCCCGACGCCTGCCGTCGTTCCGGCAGGATGAGGGCTGGCCCGGCGAGGTCATCCGGACGGGGCGTGTCGTGGCCTGGTCGGACGTGCGTTCGATCGGCGGCCGCGGGTTCGAGCGCTACGCCGGCGTCTATGACTTCATCGGCCTGTTGGTCGCCCCGTTGATCCATCACGGACGGGTGATCGGTGCCCTGTCCGCCGTGACGCAGCGGGAGCGCATCTGGACCAAGGCCGACATTGCGTTCATCAGCACGCTGGCGACCCATGCCGCAATCGCGCTGTCGAACGCGGAGCTCCTCGAGCAGACACAGGCGCGCGCCGCCCAGCTGGAGATGCTGCAGGCGGCCTCGGCCCGGATGAGCCGGGCAGGCTCGGTCGAGCAGGTCGGTCGGACGGTCGTGGAGGAAACGCGCCGGATCATCGACTACCACAACGCCCGGGTCTACCTGATCGAGCCGCCCGACCGTGTGGTGCCGATCGCGTTCGAAGGCACCGTCGGTGCCTACGAGCGGGTCGACATGGCGCTCCTGCATACGCGCATGGGCGAAGGCTTCACAGGATGGGTCGCCCAGCGCGGCGAACCGTTGCTGGTCAACGATGCCAACGGCGACGCCCGCGGCCGGACGATCCCCGGGACCGACGAAGTCGACGAATCGATGCTGGTCGTGCCGATGCGCTACGACGCCGTCACGATCGGCGTGATCACGCTCTCGAAGCTCGGTCTCAATGGCTTCGGCCCCGAGGACCTGCGGCTGCTGACGATCCTCGCCGACCAGGCCGCCACCGCAGTCGAATCGGCCCGCCTGCTGAGCCGTACGCAGGACCTTGCGCAAGAGCTTCGGCGGCTGCTCGACATGAGCGCCGACCTCTCGACCAGCCTGGATCCGCACCAGGTCGCGGAGCTGATCGCCGGGCACATGGCGCGGGCGATGGGCGTGGACGAATGCGCCATCAGCTACTGGGACCGGCCTGCCGGACGCGTGGAATCGCTCGGCTACTTCCCGCCGCTGCCGGCCGAGAAGATGGAGCCGTATTTCGAGATCTCCCGCTATCCGGTGACCATGCGCGTCCTGGAACGGCAGGAGACGATCGTGGTCGACGCCGACGACCCGGCCGCGGATCCGGCGGAGGTCGCCCTGCTGCGTGCCGAGGGACACCGGGCGGTGGCCATGCTGCCGCTGGTGGCCAAGGGGCAATCGATCGCGCTCGCCGAGCTCTTCTCGACGTCGGCGATCACCTGGAACGCCGAGCTGCTCGAGCTGGTCCAGAGCATGGCCAATGAAGCGGCCATGGCCCTCGAGAACGCACGGCTGTACGAGGACGCCCGGAAGCTGGCCGACCGCGATCCGCTCACCGGCTTCTTCAACCACAGGTTCCTCCACGAGCGGCTCGGTGAGGAGGTCGTCCGGACACAGCGCGCGCGCCATCCGTTGAGCGTCCTGATGCTCGACCTGGACGATTTCAAGCTGGTCAACGACACGTTCGGGCACCTGTTCGGCGACCGCGTCCTGACCTGGACGGCGGAGCTCATCCGCACGACGCTTCGAGCGTCGGACATCCCGGCCCGCTACGGTGGTGACGAGTTCGCGATCATCCTGCCCGAGACGGACGCCGTCGAGGCGCGCAGCGCCGCCGAGCGGATCCTCGACGCGTTCCGCGAGCACGCGTTCGTCGGCGAGCAGCGCGGCCCGGTGCCGATCGGGGCATCGATCGGCGTGGCGACCTACCCGGCCGACGGCCGCAACGCGACCGACCTGATCGCCGCGGCCGACCGGGCCCTGTACCGGGTGAAGCGTGAAGGTGGCCACGACGCCGCGGGTGCCGAGGGCAACGCCGCCTGAGAACGACGCCGCGCTCCGGGGCGGGAGCCGTGGCGACCGATCAGAACAGGGGTACGAAAGTACCAGTGGACGTCCGGACCTCGGACCGCCATCCTGATATCCCGAAGTGATCGATCCCCCCGACCCGCCGGCCGCACCGCCGGAGGCGCCTGACCGTCGAATCCGGCGGTCCTGGGGACTCTTCGCCGGCTCGTTCCTGGCCCTGGGCGGCATCCTCGCCATCCGGATGGCCACGTCGTCACCCGGCCCGATCGACTGGGCGATCGTCGTGCTGCTCATCGTTGCCGGATCCGCGGCCATCCTCCATCGCGAGGCGGTCTCGGCCCTCGAGGCGGCCCGCCGGGCCGAAGCCGAATCCTTTGCCCGGATCCTGTCGGGCCTGTCCCGGTCGATCTCCCCCGACGCGATCCTGGGTGCGATCGTCGACGAGCTCGCCCGGGCGACCGATGCGGATCACATCGTGGTCGTCCGCCGTCGGCCCGACGCGAGGGTCCTCGATGCCACCCTCATCAGCGCCCGACCGGGTGTTCCCGATTCGAGCACCCTCCTGCCGATCGCCGACCTGGAGGACCCGGTCTTCGAGATCGGTCCGGCCGTCGATCGCGAGCACGCCAGGGTGCCGGTGATGGCCGAGGTGGGCCAGCCGGTCATCGCCGGGTCCGACGCTCGCGCCCGCCTCGAAGGCTTGATCGGTCGAGGCGGGCGGGCCCGAGCGGATCTCGCCGGCCGGCTCGGTGGCGGGGCGGCTCACGCCGGCGGAGGCGGCCGGGTGACGGCATCCAGTACCGGTCGCGAGGGCCAGCTGGTGGCCGACCGCATCGCCGCACGCGTCCGGCGTGCCTACGGGCTGCATCGGACCCTGGCGGCTCCCTTGAGCTCCGACGATGGCGTGGTCGGTGCGATCGTCCTGTCCCACCGGACCGGCGACACGTGGTCGGCGACCACCCGCCGGCTGCTCGGCGGCGCCGCCGACGAGGCGTCGGCCGCCCTCGCCCGCGCCTACTCGCACCGCGATGCGGAAGCGCGCGCGTCGACCGATGCCCTGACCGGCCTGCCCAATCGCCGCTACTTCGACGAGTTCTGTGGCCTGCTCGCCCGGCGCCGCCGATCGGGCGACGCCGTGGGCGTGCTGATGGTCGACATCGACCACTTCAAGCTCCTCAACGACACCCATGGACATGCCATCGGCGACGAGGTGCTGCGCGACGTCGGCGGAGCGATCGTGTCGGCCGTCCGCGAGGATGACGTGCCGGCGCGCTACGGCGGCGAGGAGTTCGTCGTCCTGTTGCGCAACCCGGGTCCCGAGGTCGCCTTCGACGTGGGCGAGCGCGTCCGTTCGACCGTGGCCGGGCTCGACCTCAGCCGGTTCGGCGTCGCGAAGATCAGCGTGTCGGTCGGCGTCGCGGTCTCGAGTCGCGCGGACCAGCCGATCGAGGACCTGATCGTCCTCGCCGACCGGGCGCTCTACCGGGCCAAGAAGGCGGGCCGCGACCGGGTGATCGCCGCCTGACTCCCGGCCCATCCGGGCAACCGTCTACCATCGGCCGGTGACCACCGACCAGGCCGCGCTGACCAACGGCGACCTCGCCCGGATCTTTCACGAGATCGGCGACATGCTCGAGCTCAAGGGCGAGCTCGTCTTCAAGACCGTCGCCTACCATCGCGCCGCCGACGCCATCGGGCGAAGCTCGGTCGATCTCGTGTCCGCGTATCGCTCCGGGAATCCGCCGCGCATCCCCGGCGTGGGCAAGGCGATCAGCGACAAGCTGGACGAGCTGGCGACGACCGGACGCCTCGCCTTCTACGACCGGCTGAGCGCCGATGTCCCGCCGCGCCTCGTCGAGCTCCTGCAGATCTCCGGGCTCGGGCCGAAATCCGTCCGCCAGCTGCACGAGGAGCTCGCGATCGGGTCGCTGGACGACCTTCGCGCGGCCGCCGAGACCGGCCGGCTGCGAACCGTCCGCGGCATGTCGGCGCGCACGGAGACGCTCGTGCTCGACGGGCTGGCGCGCCTGGCGGACCGGCCACCCGAGCGGATGCGCCTGGATCGGGCGGAGGAGCTCGTCACGGCCGTCGTGGCGGCGCTGGCGGCGACGCCCGGGGTTCGGACGCTCGAGCCGGCCGGATCCTTCCGGCGCCGCCGCGAAACGATCGGCGACCTGGACCTGCTCGCCGAGTCGAGCGATCCGGCGATGCTGATGTCGGCCTTCACGTCCTTGCCGATGGCGGAGACCGTGCTCAACAAGGGGTTGGCCAAGTCGGCAATCCGGTTGGTTCGGGGGCCCCAGGTCGACCTGATGGCGATGCCGCCGGACGCCGCCGGTACGTACCGCATCCACTTCACGGGCTCCAAGGAGCACAACGTGCGGCTGAGGGCGATGGCGCGCGACCGGGGTTGGAGCCTCTCGGAGAAGGGTTTCCTGCGCATCGGCGAGGACGGCGAGCCGCTGACCGGCGAGGACGCCGAGCTCCGGACCTTTCCGACCGAGGAGGCCGCGTACGCCTTCCTGGGCCTGCCCTTCATCGAGCCCGAGCTGCGCGAGAACGAAGGCGAGATCGAGGCGGCCATGGCCGGGCGGCTGCCGCGGCTCGTGTCGCTGTCCGATCTGCGCGGCGACCTGCACAGCCATTCGGACTGGTCGGATGGGCGGCAGCCGATCGAGGTGATCGTCGCCGCGGCCCGGGCGCGCGGTCATGCCTACCAGGTGCTGACCGACCACTCGCAGTCGCTCGGCATCGCCCGCGGCCTGACCCCGGAGCGTGTCGCCCAGCAGGCGACGGTGATCGCCGCGCTGAACGCACGGTTCGCGGCGGAAGAATCCGCGGGCACGGCTCCGGCGGCCACGCCGCGAGAGGGATTCCGGGTGCTCCATGGTTGCGAGCTCGAGATCCGCGCCGACGGCCAGCTCGATTTCGACGACGGCCTGCTGGCCCGCTTCGACCTGGTGGTGGCGTCCGTCCACGTCGGTCGGCGACAGTCGCGCGCGGACCTGACGCGTCGAACCCTGAACGGGATCCGCAGCCCGCACGTCGACGTCATCGCCCACCCGTCGGGGCGCAAGATCGACGAGCGCGACGATCTGGACCTCGACTGGGACCTCGTCTACGGGGAGGCCGCACGCACCGGCACCGCACTCGAGATGAACGGCTCGCCGCCGCGGCTGGACCTCGCCGTCGAGCGCGCCAGGCGCGCCGTCGGGATGGGCTGCCTCATCGCGATCGACTCGGATGCCCACGACATCGACGAGCTTGATTACCTGCGCTGGGGGGTCAGCCAGGCGCGGCGTGCCTGGGTCGGTCCCGATTCAGTGGTCAACACGCGATCGCGAGCGGACCTGCTGGCCTGGGCCGCGGGCAAGCCGGGGCGCGTCTGATGAATGCCCGGATCCACGGAACGATCGACGAGGGCGCGGGTCGGCGAGACCTCGCCCTGGTCGCCGTGACCGTCGTCGGATTGTCGCGACTGGTCGAGCCGCCGCTGGTCTGGTTGGTTGCCGCGCTGCTGCTCGGAGCGGTCATCCTTGGCGCGCTCCAGGTCCTGGCCGACGAGCTCGGGCCGGCCGAGGCCGGATCCGGCGTGGCGATCGAGGCGCTGATCCTCCCGGCGGTCGCCGCGGTGGCCTGCGTCGGAGCCATCCGGCTCGTCCCGTTCGGGCTGTGGCTGGTTCCGGCGCTGGGCGTGACCTGGCTGCTGGAGCGCCGGACACTGGCGCTCGAGTCCCGCATCCATCGTGCGGTGAGCGGTCTGACCGCCGACGACCAGACGGCCGTGCTCGTCACCATCCTGCTGGTCAGCTTCATCGGCTTCAGCGGTGTGGCGGCGATGGTCCCTGGTGGCCTGATCGGACAACCCGACGGTCATGGGACGCTGCCGGAGACGAACCTGCTGATCCTGGCGCTCGCCGACGGCCTCGTCGCGGGGTTGCTCGGGTATCGCGCGGTCGCCCTGCGCGTGCCCAGGTTGTCGGACGCGCTTCTGTCTGCCGCCACGTATGCGGCCGCCATCGCGATCGGCGCGGCGGCGCTGCGCGCGATGGAGATCCCGCGCCTGGTCGGGCCAGCCCTCCTGACCCTGGCGGTCTACCTCTGGGATGCCCTGACAGGCACCACGCCGGCCCGCCGTCGCGAGTTGCGGTGGCTGTGGCAGATCGGGCTGCTGGCGGCGCTGGGCGTCGTGGTCACCGCCTGGAACCTGATGCTGCGCTCCTGAGCGAGATCCAGGCCGCGACGCGGTCCTCGCCGTTTGACGCTTCGGCCCGACCGTGCTAAAAGCAATACTCGCGCAACGGTCCGCGTCGCCGCGCGCCCCGCTCCGAATCCGCTCCGAAGTTCGTCACGCCCCCGAAAGGACGACCGCCTCGTGACCTTCCCCGATATCGAAAGCGCCGCCCAGAGTCCTGTCAACCTGACCCGCCAGAAGCGGCAGCTGGCGGACCAGGCGATCGCCCAGGCGTCGGCCGCCAAGTGGGCAGATGCGGCGGCGACCAACCGGAAGCTGCTCGAGCTCGGCCCCGACGCCGAGTCGGAGAATCGCCTGGCGAAATCGCTCTGGGAGCTCGGCGAGCTGCGCGCGGCCAGAGAGCACTACCAGACCGCCCTGGCCCTCGACCCGACCAACCGGATCGCCGAGCGCAACATCGATCGGCTGAAGGTGCTGCTCGTCGCCGCCGGCGAGAAGACCGTGCCGGCCCAGGAGGGCAGCAAGGCGCCGGTCAGCATCTTCGTCGAAGAGACCGGCAAGACGGGCTTCGCCTTCCTGACCGATCTCGCCGACCCGCGCCAGCTGGCCCAGGTGAACCCGGGCGACGCCGTCGAGCTGACACCCGAGGGCAACCGCCTGATCGCGCACAGCAACGGCGTCCGGATCGGCGTCGTCGAGCCGCGCGTGGCCGCTCGGCTGCTGAAGCTGATCGCGGATGGCAACAAGTACGCCGCCGGCGTCACGTCGCTCGGCGACAAGGACGTTCGGATCATCCTCCGCGAGATCTTCCAGGACCCGACGAACTACGGGAAGGTGAGCTTCCCGACCGCGGCCAAGTCCACCGACCTGCGCCCGTACACCAAGGGCACCCTCGTTCGCGAGGAGATGGACCTCGAAGAGGATCTCGAGGACGACGAGGAGGACGACGAGATCGAGGACCTCGATCGCGTCCTGCCGCCCGAGGCGACCAGCGACGAGGCGTTCGAAGACGAGCCCGACGAGCTCGACGAACCGTAGTCGACCGCCGGTGGGGCGAAAGCTCCGCCGGTGCACAGTCGCCCGTCGGCTAGCATTCGCTCGATGACCGGCCGAGCCTCCTTCGCCAGCGCCGAACCGGCCTATTCGCTGCCGGCGTTCGATCGGCTTGCGCCCGGACCGTCTACGGCGATCGTCGCGGCGCGGATCGAGCTGCACACGGGCCCCGGCGACGTCGTCGCCGACCTGTTCGGGCGGGGCGGCTGGGTGGCCCGAACCGCGGTGGACCTGCAGCGTCGAGGGATCTCCCTGGAGTCCAGCCCGCTCACCCGGATGCTCGCCGAAGTCGTGCTCCGACCGCCAGACGTCCGGCACCTCGATGCCGCGTTCCAGGGCATGGCCGCCTCGCCACGGGGCGACTCGAGCCTCAAGGTCTCGATCGGCGATCTGTTCGCGACCCGTTGCGCGACATGCGCCCGCGCGCTCGTGGTGGACGACATCGTGTGGTCCCTCGAGGACCCGGACGGCAACCCGAGCGACGTGCCGCACCCGATCGCCCGGCACTACCGCTGCACAGTCTGCCGTGACCAGCGCGGAGGCTCCGAGCAACGGCAGGCGCCACTCGAGGCCGACGACCTGGCCAGGGCCACAGCCGATGTCGGCGCGGACGCCATGCGGGCGACGCTCCGCGCGCGCTTCCCCGATGTCGCCGG
>JBGPVC010000099.1:0-10802 GCA_041491485.1 Candidatus Limnocylindria bacterium | reverse complement strand
GGCGAAGCCGGCGGGCCCGACGGTGGTGACGGTTCGCCGTCGCCTCGTCAGATCAGCCGGCCCCGGCGCCTCGCGTCAGGCGAGCGGGCGCGTCGCACTCGGAGGCACAGTCGGACATCCCTGGACGAAGCACGCCGCTGGTTTCAGCCAGGCGAGCCAAGCGGTCTCGGGCGCGCCGTCGTGTGCGAAGACGGGTGCTGAGCGGCCCAGCTCGGAGGGACGACGCGTACGAGCTGGGCCGCGGGTGTGAGCGATGGCGACGCCGGTTGGTCCGGACGGACCTGAGGTCAGGACGACAGCCAGACCCCGGACTCAGCGCCTGACGACGGTGTCGTCTTTTGACTTCTCGTCGACGGCGCCGGCCGCGGCACCTGATGCCGCGCCGACGGCGCCTCCGATGACCGCCCCGACTGGACCGCCGACAACCGCTCCGATGACCGCGCCGGCGACGCCGCCGGTGACCGCGCCGCCGACCTCTTCGTCACCGTGGGGGATGCCAGGCGCGTGGATCTTGCCGACCGCCCCCCTTCGCTCGTTGCGTCCCTGCGTGACGGTTTCGCGCTCGATCGTTCGTCGCTCGGTCATGGTGGTTGCTCCTGCTGTGGTCGCGTCGGTCAACGACTGCCCGAGCTCGGGGGCGATGCCTGGCGCCTCATCGCTCGTGAACACGTTCCCTGGCGGCCAGCTCAACAGCTCCGACCTCCGGCTCCCTTGGCTGAGAAGCCGGAGCGTCTCCGATACGTGGGACCTGGCGCGAGTGTGCTGGCACGCTGTCGCCGGGTCATGAAGGTCCGTCATGGCGAGCCGAATCGGCGGGTCCGGTGGCCAGATGACAGGCCGTCATGAAATGTCGCCCTTCGCGCGAGAGACTCGCGGATGGCATTCCAACGGGTGTCTCGTTGCCCCGCTTCCCCGAATGCTTGCGAAGCACAGGGAGAAGTCATGACCACCGAGCAGGTCGACCAGTCGGTTGTCACCGAGGAGCCAACAGCGCCGGCAGGTCAGGCGACCGTGCGCACCGACTACCGGCGTACTACGACGAGCCCCGGAAACCCTGAGCTGATCCGTCGGGTCATCGTCTTCGTGTTCGGCCTGATCCAGCTCGTGATCGGTCTGCGGATCGTCCTGCTGCTCCTGGACGCCCGGACCGGGAATGCGCTGGTCTCGGGCATCCTCGATGTCAGCAAGATCCTTGTCGCGCCGTTCGAGGGGATCCTCAACACCAATGCCCTCTCGTCGGGTGGTTCGACCCTCGACGTCGCCGCCGTCGTCGCCTTCGTCGGCTGGACGCTCCTCGAGCTGATCGTGATCTGGGCCGTCGGGATCTTTCGGCGCGAGCCGGCCTGACACCGACGGTGACTGCCTCGTTGGAACACGAACCCAGGCCGATCGTGCCTGAGGCCGTTCGCTCGATCGTCTTGCTTGCGCTAGCACTGCTCGCGATTTTCGTCCTGCTTCCCGCGGCCCTCATCGCGGCCGCGGCCTGAGAACGCCCAACCGCGACGGACTCCCACGCGGGCGCGACGCTCCGACGATCGCGTTCGCAACAACTGCCGCAGCGAAAGGATGGCACCCATGGGTTTCATCGCGTGGATCGTCGTCGGCGCGATCGCCGGCTTCCTCGCCAGCCAGGTCATGCGCGCGCGTGAAGGTCTGCTGATGATGGTCGTGCTGGGCATCGTCGGCGGAATCGTGGGCGGATTCGTGGCCACGAGCTTGCTCAAGATCGGTTCGGTCGACGGAATCAACATCGAGAGCATCGTCATCGCCACGCTCGGCGCGATCGCGGTCGTCTTCGTCGTGCACCTGGCGACCGGTTCGCGTGGGTTCCTTCCCCGCAGGTGAGGTACGCGGACAGCGGCCTGCGCCTGCGCGTCGCCCACACGGAGGGAAGAGCGCGTGCGCCGTTCCGCGGCGACGGCCGGTGCGCTTGCCTGAACCCGTCAGCGCTCGAGCGGGCGGGTGCGCGGGCTTCCGAAGGGAAGTTCATCCAGGGGGGTTGCATCGATGACCGTCGCGGCCACCGACCTCCGCAGAAGTCCGGCGAGGATCGAAGACGATCAGAACGTCGTACGGCGACGCGGACGCGACAGCTTCCAGGCTGTCGGCCTCCTCGTCGGGATCCTCAGCGTCCTCTTCCTGCTCGCGGCGACCATCGGCGCGGCATCCCCGGCTGACTTGACGAGCACCGTCGAGACAGGATCCTCCGCCGCGGCGCAGCAGGAGGGCGGCGCACCGGTGTTGGATTGGTACCGCATATCGGATTCGAACCGATGATCTCCGCCTTGAGAGGGCGGTGTCCTGGGCCTCTAGACGAATGCGGCTCCGTCAGCACAGGCAGTTCGGTCGCCCAGGCCGGTCGGCATGATAGCAGCGGCGCCGCGCGACCATCAAACGTCGCCCCGGGAGGGCGCGGTTACAGGCGATTCGTCTCGAGGAAGCCCCGGATCGCATCGGCCACCTGCTGAAAGCTCGACTCGCCGAGCACCAAGCCGTAGTGCGAGTGCGCGGCAAACGGTTCGTACGTTGCCCCGAGCCAATCGGCCAGCCGCTCGGAGTCGGCCATCGGAACCGCGCGATCCAGGCCGATGCCGACGACGAGGATGGGCAGGCCGTCGAGGCTGCGGCGGTCGACCGGCACGCCCGACAGCATCTGGCGGCGAGCAGCGCCGGCTTCGTGCGGTTTCTGGCCGAGCAGATGCTGGATGCGCAGCACGTCGGCCAGGGTCAGATCGCGATCGTCACGCAAGAGTCGCTCGGGGAGCGTCTCCCACCCGATCAAGGCACGGCCATAGACGTCCGGGATGTCGCGCAGCTCATGCTGACGCGCGGGCGGCCGCAGCTCGCGCGGGAGCTCGGCACTCAGCAGGACCAACCCGGCCACCGGCATCCGCTCGGCTGCCTTGAGCGCGAGGAGGCCACCCATGCCGTGCCCGACCACCACGACCCCGCCGCCGAATCGCTCGAGCGCCGCGACCACGTCCTCGGTGTAGGTCTCGAACGACAGCGTCGTCGGATCCGCCGTCTGCGACCAGTGGTGGTTGCGCAGGTTCAGCGCGTGGCCTTCCCAGCCTCGCGTCGCGAAGTAGCCGAGGTAGCGCTCCCAGGTCCACGACCCGCCAAGCTCGCCATGGACGAACAACAGCGGCTTGCGGCGCGATCGGCGCTCGGGCAGCCACGACTCGATGTACAGCCCGCGCTCCTGGAGCTCGATCTCGTCCTTGCGGATCGGGCGACCGCCGGGCGGCGGCAGCTGAGCGTGATAGAGGATCTGTTCGGGCGTCAGGGGCATCGGGCTCACCACTCGTGTGGATTGATGACCAGGCCGGAGAGAGCCTTGGGAAAGAAGTACGTGGACTTCTGGGGCATCACGTCGCCGTCGCGCGCGACGGCCGAGATGGACGCGACCGGTGTCGGCTCCAGCAGGAACGCCGCGTCGGCGCCACGGTCTCCCGAATCCACGCTGTCGATCGCCTCGTCGGCCGACTTCGTGTACTCGATCGCGCCACGCGCGACGGCTTCGTCGTCGATCCTGGCAAGCTGCGAGACGGCGGCGCCGAACAGCGTCACGTCGAGTCCACGAAGGGCCGCACCACCGGCCGGCAACATCGGCTCGAAGGCCTCCCGCCGGGCGGTCAGGATCGAGCCGCCGCGACGCGTCCAGAGCCCGAATCGGCCCTCGCCGCCTACCGCAAGCCCGATCGCCCCAAACCTGTCCCGGAGCTCCGCGGCCGCGACGCCGGAGCGAACCTCGAACAGCCCACCGAGACCATTCAGTAGGACGCTCACGCCGCCGTCGCCCAGGTTGCGCACGATGCGGTGCGTCGGAAGGACCGTCAACGGCTGGTGGGTCGAGTCGAGGAAGAGCGTCAGGAGGTAGTCGAACGGCGGATCCTCCTCGCACGATCGCGACATCCGGCGCTCGTCCCGGTAGCGCAACGCGGTCTCGTAGCGATGGTGACCGTCGGCGATGGTAACCGGGTCCCCTGACGCCACGGCCAGCAGCGGGGCGACCCCTCGGGCGGCATCGCCGTCGGCGGAAACCGCCCACATCCGGTGCTGCACGCCGTCGTCGTCGACGATGTCGAGCTCGGGCGTCTTCGCCCGGATCTCCTCGAGGATCGTGATGCCCGTTCCCTGCGGGTCGTCGTACAGGACGACCACGGGGCTCGTATTGACGCCGGTCGCGCGCAGCAGCTTGTAGCGGTCCTCGCGGGGACCCGCAAGGGTGCGCTCGTGGGGCATGACGCCGGAGCCCGGACCGGGCGCCTCGAGCCGGAGCCGCGCAAAGAACCCAGCCTGGGTCCGCGTCGCGTCCGTCCCGGGTACGACGTACGTCTGCTCATAGACGTAGATCGACGGGTGCGGATCCTTGTGGAGGGTTCCGTCGGAACGCCAGCCGGCAAGCATGCGAGCGGCGCGCCGATATCGATCGTCGGGTTGGTCGCCGGCCTCCTCGCGGGGCAGGTCAAGCCGGACGATGTTGGCGGGGTGCCTCGCCAGCAGGCGCTCGCGCTCAGCGGCGTCAATGACGTCGTACGGCGGTGCGACCACGCAGGCCGGATCGCCGATGGTCGAGACGTTGTATCGAAGCGCCCGGAACGGGCGAATCTCGGGCACGATCCCCCTCGGGATGGCGGCGCGCTGGCCGGCGGCTCCTGGGACCCCAGCATCGTACGATAGCCGCCGGCCGAACGCCCACGACCGTGCAACTTTCGCCTGATCCGAGGCGTCCATGCTGCGACCAGATCCGACCGACCGTCAGCGGGAGACTTCGTGCGCCGTCGCCTGAGCCGAATCGGTGCCCGGCCTCCGTTGCGGCGTCCGTTGCGGCGGGTGCCGCGGCGTTCCTGGCGCTTGCTCGCGTCGTTCGCCGTCGCCGTGGGAATGCTGGGACCGCTCACGACCAGCGCGGCGGCCGCAGACCTTCCGACCATGGAGGCGCACGCACTGCTGTCGGGCAACGCCCGGATCGGCTCGTGGATGGCGATCCAGGTCCACCTCGTCAACGACGGCCCGGCGATCACCGGAGAGCTCCGTCTGGCCGGTGGCACACAGGGGCAGACCCGGTTCGGGACCGCCGTGGACCTGCCGACGCAGTCGGACAAGTCCTACCTGCTGTATGTCCAGCCCCCGGCCTTCGGCAGCGAGCTCGAGGTCATCCTGACCGAAGGCGACCAGAAGGTCGTCAGCACGAAGGTCAAGTTCGCGATCCACGATGCGACGCAGCTCGTGGTCGCGGTGGTCGCCGAGCACCCCGAAGGAATCGTCGGCAACCTCGGCCTCCTGCCTAACCAGAACCAGGTCTCGCCGCTCGTGATGAGCATCGCGCCCGAAGACTTGCCCGAACGCGTAGAAGCCTGGAGCGCGCTCGACCGGGTCGTCTGGCAGGACGTCGATGCCGATCGGCTCAGCGCGGCCCAGCTCGAGGCGCTCCGCGGCTGGGTCGCGGGCGGCGGCCGACTCGTGATCGCGGGTGGAACGACCGGCCCCAAGACGCTGGGGGCGTTTTCCGACACGCTCCTGCCTTATCGGCCCGTGACCACGACGGACGTCCCCGCCGTGGCGCTGGGTGGCCTCCTCGGCGCCCTGCCCAGTGGCGCAACGGATCTGCCGGCGCTGTCCGGTGAGCTCATCGACGGCCGCTCGCTGGCGACTGTCGGGGGTCGGGTCGTGGCGGCCGATCGCGACTACGGTTCCGGTCAGGTGACCCTGCTCGGTTTCGATCCGACCGCGGCCTGGATCGTCGACTCAAAGGCGGCGCAGGGCCTGTGGCGCCGGCTCCTCCCCGCTCGATCGTCCGGCGGCCTGACCTTTGCCGATGACTCGATGCTCGTCAGCGCGGTCTCGCAGCTCCCGTCGCTGGCGCTCCCGCCCATCGGCGGGCTGATCGTCCTGCTCGCTGCCTACATCGTGCTGATCGGCCCGATCAACTACGTGGTCCTGCGGCGTCTCGACCGGCGCGAGTGGGCGTGGCTGACCATGCCCGCCCTCGTCGTCGTCTTCACGGTCGGCGCCTATGGATTCGGGACGGCGCTGCGCGGCAACGACGTGATCGTCAACGAGGTGGCGATCGTGCGCGGCGCCGCCGGCGCCACGGATGGGACGGGCCAGATCTACCTCGGCGTGTTCTCGCCGTCGCGCGGCCAGTACCAGCTCCAGGTGCCCGGCGGTGCGCTTCTCTCGTCGCCGATCAACGGCGACATCTTCGGCGGCACCGGGGTCGCAAGCCAGCTCGACGTGCTGCAGGGGGATCCCGCCCGGGTACGCAACCTCGATGTCGGGTTCGGATCGCTGCGGACCATCCGGGCCGAGACGGCCGTCACCGTCCCGCTCGTGACGACCGACCTGCGGCTCGAGGATGGGCACCTGAAGGGAACCGTCACGAACGCCTCGACCCAGTCGCTCCAGGACGCGGCCGTGGTCCTCGGGGGCACGGTGGTCCAGCTCAAGGACCTGGCACCAGGTGCGAAGGCCTCGGTCGACACCGTGATCCAGAACAGCCAGTTCGGCCAGTCACTCTCCGACAAGGTGGTTGGCCAGATCTTCTTCTCCAACGGCACTTCGACCAATTCGAACGAGCTCTACGCGCGCCATTCGATGGTCGATCAGCTGACCTACGACCCCAACTTCGGCTCCACCGGCCTGCTCGACAACGAGGGGCCGGTCGTGCTCGCCTGGGGCTCCGCCAACCTCCTGCCGGTCGAGGTCGAGCACCAGCAGCCGAAGCGCCTCAGCAACGTGCTGTATTACCTGCCGGCGAGGATGGCCGTCCAGGGCCTGACGACGTTCCGCTCGGGGCTCATCCGGTCGAGCGTTGTCGCCACGGACGCCGCCTTCTTCAACAAGGACCCATTCAGCATGAACTTCGGACGTGGAACGGCGACGGTTGCCTACCGGCCGACCAGCTTCGAAGGCACGCTCGACGTGTCGGAGGTGGCGATCGGACTCAACTTCGGCGACACGGGCATCAACGTTCCGGCGACGCCGGTCGAGCCGCTGGCGTCGATCCCGCCGCGCTGCCCGAATCCGCCGACCGCCGACTGCGCACCGGCCGTTCTCGACGGCCTGCCCGAGGTCGAGGTCTTCGATGTCGCCGGCCAGGAATGGAAGCGGCTGCCGCACCTCTCGCCCGGCCCTCGCTACGGCCTCGGCGACCCGGCGCGCTACGTCGATCCGTCGTCCGGGACGGTGCTCGTCCGTTACGTCAACGACCGCCAGGACAACGTCGGCTTCAGCGTCGACATCTCGATCACGGGGACCGTGCGATGACGGCGATCGTCCGAACCGAGGGCCTGGTCAAGCGCTACGACCGGACCCTGGCCGTGGCCGGGATCGACCTCGAGATCGAGCCGGGTGAGATCTTCGGTCTGGTCGGCCCGAACGGCGCCGGCAAGACGACGACGCTGCGCATGCTGGCGACCCTGCTCCGCCCGTCGTCGGGCGACGCCGAGATCGACGGCTGGTCCGTGACCAGGAACCCCGATCGGGTCCGCCGCGTCCTCGGCTTCATGCCAGACGTGTTCGGTGTCTACGACGACATGAAGGTCTGGGAGTACCTCGACTTCTTCGCTCGCTGCTACGGGCTTCCGGCCGCGGGACGGCGACGGATGATCGCCGACCTGCTCGAGCTCGTGGATCTCGCTCCTCGGCGCGACGACTACGTCCAGACCCTGTCGCGTGGCATGGAGCAGCGGCTCTGCCTCGCGCACGCGCTGGTCCACGATCCCAAGGTGCTCCTGCTCGACGAGCCGGCGTCGGGTCTGGACCCGCGAGCGCGGGTGGAATTGCGGGAGTTGCTCCGCGAGCTGCGCAACCTTGGCAAGACGATCCTGATCAGCAGCCACATCCTGCCCGAGCTCGAGGAGCTCTGCTCGAGCGTCGCGATCGTCGACCAGGGCAAGGTCCTCGCCCAGGGCCGGGTGGCGGACATCGAGCGACGACTTCGCTTTGGTTCCGTGCTCCGAGTGCGGCTGTTGGCCGAGGGCGAGGCCCTGGAGATGGCACGCGACCAATTCGCAGAGGACCCGGACGTCGCCTCGGCGACGATCCTCGAGGACGGCACGATCGAGCTGGGGTTCCGCGGCGATGACGCCGCCTCAGCTCGCCTGCTGGCCCAGTCCGTCGCGGCCGGACTGCCGATCGTCAGCTTCGCTCGCGCGGCCAGCGATCTCGAAGAGCTCTTCCTCCAGGTGACCGCGCCAGACCGACAACCGCTCGAGGCGGCATAGGGGACTCCGATGACCGAGACCACGATGCCCGCGACCGAACGGCCCCGCTGGCGCGGCCCGCTGGCCGGCCTGATCCGGACGGGCGGCGGGATCGGCGCGGTCGGCGTCAAGGAGCTGCGCGGCCGGATGCGCGGCCGGCGGGCGTTCGTGATCCTGACGATCTACCTGCTCCTGCTCGGCGGCTTTGCCTGGATGGTGGAGCTGATCATGGAGCGCAACGCCTCGTCCGGGTTTGGGTCGACCTACGCGGGGGCATCGATCGGCCAGGGCATCTTCGCCGCCCTGCTCATGCTCGAGACGCTCCAGGTCGCGTTCCTGGCGCCCTCGGCGACGGCCGGCGCAATCAGCCTCGAGCGCGAGAAGCGAACCCTGGAGCTGCTCGTGGCGACCCCGATCTCGTCGATCGCCATCGTCCTGGGCAAGCTCCTGAGCGCCCTCGTCTACGTCTGGCTGCTGATCGCGGCATCCATCCCGCTCACCGCCGCGGTGTTCGTCTATGGGGGCGTGGCGCCGGACGACGTCCTGCGCGGCTACATCGTGCTCATCGTGACGGCTCTCGGGCTCGGATCGTTCGGGCTGTTCTGCTCGAGCCTGGTCAAGCGAACGCAGGCTGCAACCGCGATCACGATCTTCGGCGTCCTCGTCATCTCCATCGGGTCGGTCTTCCTGCTCGCCTTCTGGGGCGCGATGACGATCCGCGACAACAACGACGGCAACGGCCCGGTCAGGGGCAGCGCGCCTCAGGAGATCGCCTATCTGAACCCGTTCCTGTCTCAGGTCGACGTCCTGTGCGGGACCGAGACCTCGATCGGCGGATGGTGCGGCCTCGAATCGTCGCTCCTGCCCAACCAGAACGGCGTCGTGTTCGTCGGTGGCGGCAGTGGTCCGATCATCGGCCCGGTCGCACCGGTTCCGATCGTCAACGGCAAGGGCGGGTTCGTGCTGCAGCAAGGCCAGGGAATCGCCAATGACGTCGCGGTGGCGCCCGATGTCGCTCCGTTCGGAATCGTTCGGGATGGGCTCTGGCCGCGGAGCGTGGCGGCGTGGCTGATCCTCTCGGTCGCCTTCCTGCTGCTGTCGGTCCAGTTCGTGTCACCGACCCGTCGGTGGCGCCTGCCCTGGCGGCGCAGGCGTCGGGAGCGTCCCGCATGAGGGACATCAACCGAGCACGGGCGGCCGCGCGCTGGTGGCGCCGGTCGACCCCCATGGCCGTCCCGCCCGACCCTGCCGCAACGATCGCGGGACCGCTGGATCCAGCCCTGCTCCAGCTGCGCGTGGCGCTCCTGCCCCACCGGCGGCGCCTGTGGCTTCGGCGCCTCGTCCGGCGGACCTGGATCGCCCTGGCCGTGGTCGCCGTGGCGGAGCTTGCGCTGTGGACCCTGGCACGGTTCGTCCCGATCGCCACCGCGCCATTGATCGCTGCGGCGATCCCGCTTGCCGGTCTCCTCGGCTGGCTGGCAGCCGGCATTCGGGCAAGGCCGCAACTCGGCGAAGCGGCGCTCGCGCTCGATGTCGAAGGGCGGCTGGGCGATCGCGCCTCGAGCGCGCTGGAGCTGGCGGTCGAATTCCCGGATTCGGCCGGCCCCGAGATCGAGCCCGCCGGGCGCCACCTCAGCGAGACCGACGAAGCTGACCGGTTCATCCGACGGCAGCGCCGCGATGCCCTGGCGGCGGTGCGCGACGCACCTTCGAGCCTGTTCGCGCCCCGCCTGTCCCGTCGCCCGGCGGCAGCCACCCTGGTCGCCGCGCTGCTGCTTGCCCCGGTCCTGCTCATCCCGAACCCGCAGGACGCGGTGATTGCCCAGCAGCAACAGGTGATGGAGGCGGCGGAGCGCCAGGCCGAGCGCATCGACCAGGTCGCCCAGGAGCTCGAGGCCAAGGGCGGAGACGCCAATGACCCGAGGACCAGGCTCGCCCAGGAGCTCCGCGACCTCGCGCTCCGGCTTCGGGACCATCCCGACCAGTTGGACGCCAACCTGGCGCGGCTGGGCGCGATCGAGGACGACGTTCGTGCCCAGACGGATCCCGCCAACGAGCAACGCGCCTCGTCGCTGACCTCATTGAGCCGATCGCTTTCGCAGGCGGCCACCGGCAAGCCGGACGCTAACCGCGACGGGGACCCGAAGGCGACGAGCGACGATCTGAAGCAGCTCGCCGAAACGCTCGACAACCTCACGCCGCAGGAGCAGCGCGATCTCGCCCAGCAGCTCGCCGGGCTCGAGGCGACCGCCTCCCAGGCCGACGGCGCAGCCGGAACCGCGCTTCGCGATGCTGCCCAGAGCCTCGCCCAGGGCGACGCGGCCGGGGCCAAATCCGCGCTCGACCGGCTGGGCCAGTCGCTGACCGGCGCACAGCAGCGGATCTCGACCGGTCGCGACCTGGCGAGCGCCGCGTCCCGGCTGCAGGATGCTCGCCGCGACTTGGCAGACTCAGGGCAGACGGCCCAGGGGCAGGGACAACGCCAGGGGCAGGGGCAGGCGCAGCAGAGTCCCGGTGCGAGTGGCCAGGGCCAGGGGCAAGGGCAGCAGAGTCCCAGTGCGAGTGGCCAGGGCCAAGGTCAGGGTCAGGGTC
>JBGPVC010000098.1:0-10816 GCA_041491485.1 Candidatus Limnocylindria bacterium | reverse complement strand
GACGAAGCGGTCGGCCCAGTCCTCGAAGAAGCCGTCGAGCCGATCGAGGTTGGCGGCGACGATGTCGCGGGACCGCCCCAGCACCCGGCCGCGAGCGCGCAGCGCGATGATCGACAGGATCTCCGATGGCGCCGACGAGCAGATCGTCGTGTAGTCCTTGAAGGCGGCCACCCGGGCCAGGAGGTCGCGGTCGTGGCTCGCCAACCAGCCGATCCGCAGGCCGGCCATGGCGTAGGCCTTCGACATGACGCCCAACGAGACGGCGCCGCCGGACGCGTCCGCGCCAGCCGGCAGCCGATCGGCGTCATCCAGCTCGAGGCCCCGATAGACCTCGTCGACGAGCAGCCGGGCGCCGGCCTCCGCGGCCATGGCCACCAGCCCGTCATAGGTGGCCCGATCCGGCAGCATCCCGGTCGGATTGTGCGGCAGGTTGACGACGATCAGCCGAGTGGCCGGGGTCAACTGGCGGCGCAGCCGGTCCAGGTCGAGCGCCCAGCCCTCCGTCTCGTGGAGTTCGTGGAGGGTCACGTCGGCTCCGGCGGCGCGGGCCACCTCGTACAGGCTCTGGTAGCCGGGCCAGGTGACGATCGCGTGATCGCCCGGCGCCAGCGAGACGTTCAGGAGGCAGAAGACCGCCTCCTCCGCGCCCGCGAAGGTGAGGACCTCGTCCGGTTCGATGGTGTCGTACATCGAGGCGATCTCGCGCCGGAGGAGCGGGTGCCCGGTCGACTCGCTGTAGCCGAGCTGGAGGCCATCCCACAGACCACGGGTTTCGTCGTCCGCGAGGGCGAGCAGCTCGCTCATGGGGAAGCCCTGCACATCGGAGGCACACAGCAGGTGGCGGACGGCGAATTCCCAGCGGGCGAAGAAGCGCTCGAGCGCGAAGTCGGCGATACGCATGGGCCCATGATGCGGCACCATCGCCTCGTGGATCGTGCCATCGTCATCGTCGGCGTCCCGACCGCCCTGGGCGGCCACCTGCCGGGCATGGAGCTGGCGCCCGCGGGTCTCCGCGCCCTCGGGCTGGCCGAACGGCTGCACGCCCGCCCGGGGCTCGCCGGAGCCGAGCTCCGCGACGTGGGAGACCTCGAGATCCGCCCGGGGTTCCGCCGGGACGACGATTCGCGCGCGAAGAACCGGGCCGCGATCTGCGAGTTCCTCCCGCGCGAGCGGGACCTCGTGGCCGCCTCGCTGGCTCCAGCCGGCAGCCCGTCGCACAGCGCCCGTCTCCTGGTCCTCGGCGGCGACTGCACCGTGCACGCCGGCGCACTGGCCGGCCTGCGACTGGCTTGGCCGCGCGTTCGCTTCGCGATCGCCTGGTTCGATGCCCACGGTGACTTCAACACCCCGGACAGCACCCCTTCCGGCAACGTCTTCGGGATGCCCTTCGCGATGATCTGCGGCAGGGGCGATCCAGACCTGGTGGCCGCCGCGGATGGGCCCTCGGTCGACGAGGGTCATGCGGCGCTGTTCGGGGGCCAGGTGCTCGACGAGGACGAGTCGCGCAGGCTGGCGGCCTCCTCGATCGCCCACTTCGGTGCCGGCATGCTGGCCACGGAGCCGGGCCAGGCTGCGGTCGACGGCTGGGCGCGGAGCGTCGCCCGGCGGGTCGACGGCCTCTACGTGGCCTTCGACATGGACTGCCTGGACGCGGTCGGCGGCTGGGCGGTGACGATGCCCGAGCCGGGCGGTCTCGGGCTTGACACGGCCGTGGTGACCGTCCGGCGGCTGGCCACCGCCATGCCGGTCGTCGGGTTCGGCGCCACCGCCATCACCCTCGCCAACGGCGATGCGAGCGCGACCGCCGACGCCGTCGCCCGACTTGCCGAGGCGGCGCTGGCCTGACCGCTCAGCCCTGGACCATGGCCAGGCCCGCGGCGATCGAGCGGGCGGTTGCCTCGTCCAGGCCGGTCACGATCAGCAGCCAGCTGAGCGTAGCCTCGCGATCGAGCGCGATCGCCCAGCTCCCGTCATCGAGGGCGACCAGCATCCCGTCCTGGCCGCCGAAGGCGGTCGGTCCGACGTCCTCGCCGGGCGGGACGCAGCCGCCCTGGATGGTGCAGAACGCGCCCTCGTCGAGCGTGATCTGGGCGCGCTGTGGACCGCGGTAGACGATCTCGAGGCGGCCGCCGCCGGCCAGCCGGTACTGGCCGCTCTCCACGAACCAGCCCTCGGGCAGGACCGGGCAGTAGACCGGCCAATCCACCGCCGCGGCCATCGACGCGAAGAAGTCGCGGTTCTCGTTGCTGCCGCTGCAGGCGGCCGCGCTCGCGGAGCCACCACCGGGGCTCCCGCTCGCTGGTTGTCCGGGCGATTCGCCGGGTCCGGCTGTCCCGCCCGCGTCGGGCGCCTCGGTGGACGGCTCCGCCGACGGCCCGGTCGAGGCGGCCGCCGGACCGTTCGACTCGATCGGAGCCCCGGTCGGTTCCGGTGCCAGCGTCGGCGATCCGGGCGATCCGGTGGCGTTGGCGCTGCCGCAGGCGGCGACCAGAAGGGCGGACAGGATGAGCACGACCGGGAGGCACCGGTGCGGATCGGGGAGGATCCGTCGTCGAGCGCTCGATGGTCGGCGCGTCACCGCGGAATCGTAGCATGCGGCCCCGTCCGCGCCCGCTGACGGCCGGTGGTGGCGACACGGAGCACGCCCCCCGGTTCGAGGAAGGCGACCCGTGTGATCGGCACATCCAGGGCCAGCGCGATCGCGAGGCGCAGCGGACCCGCGTGCGAGACCACGACCGTCGGCGACGACGCGTCCGGCGCATCCAGCTCTCGCATGGCGGACCACACGCGTTCGGCCAGCGACGACGCCGATTCGCCACCCGGCCAATCGATGTCGGCATCGCCCCGGGCGAGCAGCTCGGCGACCGTCGGTTCGAGGGCGGCGAGCGCATCGAAGGTGAGGCCCTCGGCGATGCCGACGTCCGCTTCCGACCATCGCTCGTCGAGCTCGAAACGGACGCCCGGAACGAGACGGGCGATGGCGCGAGCCGTCTGGCGTGCCCGTCGGGCCGGACTCGAGATGATCCGGCCGGCCACCGGATGGTCGGCTGCGGCAAGCTCGGCCGCCAGACGGCGGGCAGCGAGCTGACCCGCCCGGTTCAGCGGCGGGTCGGCCCGTCCGCAGAAGCGACGCCCGGACCAGTTCGTCGAGGCGTGCCGGACGAGGACGAGCTCAGCCACCGGTCGCTGGGGGCGCGGCCGAAGACTCGGCCGGCCCGGATACCGCCGCCGACTCGAAGGTCGCCATCTCGTCGCGGATCCGGCACGCCGCCGCGATCAGGCCGATCGCGAGCGCGGCGCCACTCCCCTCGCCGAGCCGGAGATCGAGATCGAGGTATGGCCGCAGGCCGAGCCGTTCGAGCACGATCGTGTGTCCCGGCTCGGTCGATCGATGGGCGGCGATGAGCCGAGGCGGCAGGGTCGGCGCCATGGCTGTCGCGACCAGCGCCGCCGCGCCGGTGATGAACCCGTCGAGGACGACCGGGATGCGAGCCGAGGCAGCCCCCAGGATCAGCCCGACGAGGGCCGCGATCTCCAGGCCCCCAACGGCGGCCAGGACGCCAACCGGGTCGTCCGGGCTGGGCCGGTTGACGGCGAGGGCCTGCTCGACGGCGGCCAGCTTCCGGGCGTGCGTTCGGTCGCCGATGCCGGTTCCGCGGCCGGTCACCCGGGAGACGGGCTCGCCGGTCAACGCCGCGACCAGCGCGCTGGCCGACGTGGTGTTGCCGATCCCCATCTCGCCCACGCCCAGGAGGTCCAGGCCGCCCGCCGATCGAAGCTGCTCGATCAGCCGGAACCCGACGCCGATCGCGCGACACGCCGCGATGCGCTCCATCGCCGGGCCCTCCGTCAGATCCGCCGTGCCCTCCGCCACCCGCGCCCGGATGAGGCGCCCGCCACGACGTCGGTGGCGGCGCGCCCGAGGGATCGGGTTCGCGACACCGACATCGACCACGATGACGGACGCGCCCGCGGCCGCGGCCAGGACATTGATGGCCGCTCCGCCGGCGATGAAGTTGGCGACCATCTGCGGGGTGACCGCGGACGGGTAGGCCGACACGCCTCGCCTGGCGACCCCGTGGTCTCCGGCGGCGACGACGATCACCCGACGATCGACCGGCGCATCTGCCCGGCCGGTGATCCCGGCCACCGTGATGACCAGCTCCTCGAGGCGACCGAGGCTCCCTGCCGGCTTGGTCAGGTGATCCAGGTGCGCTGCTGCGGCCGTCATGGCGGCCTCGTCCAGGGGGCCGATCGCCTCGATGGCGTCGATGACGCCGCGCAGATCGGGGCAATCGCCACGGCCGTCGATCACCGTGCGCTCCTCGACTTGAGCACGATGGGCAGGCCGGCCACCACCAGTCGCACCTCGTCGGCACGGTCGGCGACCCGTTGGTGGACCAGCCCCACGAGGTCGCGGAAGGACCGGGCGCCTGCGTGCATCGGGATCATGCCCAGCCCGATCTCGTCGCTGACCACGACGAGCGGACCACCATGCCGGCCGATCGCGGCCAGGACCGACGCGACCGGCCCGTCCAGGACGGGGTCCGGGTCGGCCGGGCCATCGCCGACCAGCGTGCTCAGCCACAGCGTCAGCCCCTCCACGAGGACCGGCTCCGACGCCGCGGTCCGATCGATCGCCGCGGCCAGATCCGTCCCGACGTCGATCGTCGGCCAGGATTCCGGCCTCGCCCGCTGGTGGCGTTCGATGCGACGCTCGAGCTCCGGGTCCCCGCGAGCCGCGGTCGCCAGGAACCAGGCACGGCCGGCGCCGGCGAACGACCTCGTCAGGTCCAGGCCGATCTTGCTCTTGCCACTCCGCGTGCCACCGAGCACGAGGATCAACGGGTTCGCCATGGGCCTCCTCGGGTCGGTGTCACGCGACGGGCACTCGGCCGGCCGTGGCCGCCCACGCCGTGACCAGCAACATGGCCGCCACGCTCAGCTCCACGGCAGCACCGAGTCCGTCGCCGTCGAGCTGGTGTCGCACGTGCACGACCGCGAGCCCCAGGCCGACGCCGACCGGAAGCGCCACCAGACTCCCTAGGAGCACGGGCGAGCTGCCAGCCCCCAGCGCGGCGATACCCGCGACGGCCAGCGCGGTCGACGAGGCGATCACGGCGTCCGCGGCGGTCAGCTGCTGCACGAACGCCCCGCCGAGACCGACGCCGGTCGCGCTCGAGCGGGCGATCCGCCCGACGACGACCGGCACGGCCCGGGAGACGGCCCCTCCGGCCAGGCAGGCAAGGCCGGCGACCGCGGCGCCCAGGGTCCCTGCCAGCGTCGCCAGCGAGACGACGTCGAGACCCAGGACCAGGATCAGCGCGGTCGCGCCGCCGACGCCGATCGAGGGGTCCTTGCGGGCGCGCTCCGCGGCTCCCGGTCCGATCGCGACGAGAGCATCGGCCGTGTCGGCCAGGCCGTCGAGGTGCAGCGCGCCGGACAGGACCGCCATGGTCCCGACCGCCAGGATCGCGGCACCGCCCGGGATGATCGCCCCGAGCGCCACCATCGGGACGAACCCTCCGGCACCCACGAGGGCGCCGACGATCGCGAACCAGCGCGCCCCGCGACGATCATCCAAGGACGACCGGACCGGGAGCCGGGTGAGGACCGCCACCGCCGCCCACCAGGACGCGATCACCAGGCCGGAACCGGCAGGTGGACCATCGCCGGCTCCACGCCGAACACGTCGCGGATCCGTTGCCCGGACAGGACCTCGCGCGGCTCGCCGTCGGCGACGATCCGGCCGCCGTCGAGCAGCACGAGTCGTGGAAAGAAGTGGGCCGCCAGGCCGAGGTCGTGGAGGACGGCCACGACCGTCGTCCCGTCACGGACGTTGAGGTCCACCAGCAGCTCCATCGTTGCGACCTGATGGCGGAGATCCAGGTGGACGGTCGGTTCGTCGAGGATCAGGACCGGGGCGGCCTGCGCGACGGCGAGCGCCACCAGCGCGAGCTGTCGCTCTCCGAGAGACAACTCGCGGACGTCCCGCCCCAGCAGGTGCCCGATCCCGACACGCTCGATCGCGGAGGCGACCGCAGCGCGATCGGCCGGTCGTGCGCCACGCAGTGGATCCTCGTGCGGCAGCCGGCCGAGCCCGACGAGCTCCTCCAGGCGGGTCGAGAATGGCACCACCACCTGCTGCGGCACGACCGCGATGCGCCGCGCGATGGCGGCTCGGTCGAGCGACGCAAGCGGGTCGCCGCCGATGCTCACCTCGCCCTGGCTGGGCGAGAGGAGCCCGGTGAGCACGCGCAGCAACGTGGACTTGCCGGCCCCGTTGGGTCCGACGAGGGCGACGCGGTCGCCGGCCCGGATCGCCAGCTCGATCCCGGACAGGACGACCCGGTCGCGGAACGAGACGTGGATCCCGTGCAGGCCGATCACAGCTCGTAGCCCGTCCGTGACCGGCGCAGCAGGACGATGAAGAACGGCGCCCCGATCAGGGCAGTCACGATCCCGACCGGAATCTCGCCGGCGGAGCGGGCGATCACGTCGGCGACCGCGAGCAGGACCGCGCCACCGAGGGCGGACAGCGGCAGCACGAGGCGGGCGTTCGGCCCGACGACGAGGCGGACCACGTGCGGCACCACGAGACCCACGAAGCCGATCAGGCCGCTCACGGCGACGGCCGCGGCGGTGATCAGCGACGCGAGTGCCAGGAGGATCGCCCGCTCGCGACCCACGTCGATCCCGAGGTGCGCCGCGGTCTCCTCGCCCAGGAGGAGCCCGTTGAGGGACCGGGCACGCACCAGGATCAGGACGCAACCGACCCCCACCAGCGGCAGCGTCCCGGCGAGCTGCGGCCAGGACGCCGCGTCGAACCCTCCCAGCAGGTACGAGAAGATCTGGCGAAGGGCGGCGCCGGAGAGATACATGGCCATGGCCAGCCCGGCGGCGAGCAGTGACCCGACCGCGTAGCCGGTCAGGAGCAGGCTCGTCAGCGGCGACAATCCACCAATGCGCGACAGCCGGTAGACGGTGTAGATCGACGCGAGCGCACCCACGAATGCGAGCCCCTGGAGCAAGCCGAACCCGAGCACGACGAACCGCACCGGCAGCAGCACCGCGATGGCCGCGCCGAGCGCCGCGCCCGATGCCGTGCCGAGGACATAGGGGTCGGCCAACGGATTGCGGAGGAGGCCCTGGAACGTGGCGCCGGCGACCGCCAGGGCGGTCCCGACGACCATCGAGGTCAGTACCCGGGGCACGCGCAGGTCCCAGACGATCGTGTCGGCCGACGCCGGCCAGGTCCGTCCGAGATCGATCCCGAACAGGCGGTGGGTCACGATGGCGAGGGTGTCCAGCGGGGCGATCGCCACGCTGCCCATCGCGACACCGACGCACAGGACGGCGACGAGCGCGAGCAGGCCCGAACCGGCGAGCAGGATCGATCGACGGCGGGCACGCCCGATCCACGCGATCCCGGCGCGGGCTGGAGCGAGCGTTCCGCTGTCGGTCGTCATTGGCGATCGGGCACCGCAGGGATCGGCGCTGCCGACGGGATCGAGGCTTCCGGGTGGATGGTCCTGGCGAGGAGCGCCAGGCCGAGGTAGAGACGCGGACCGGGCCGGGTGACGGTCTGGTCGTCGATCGACCGGATCTGGCCGGTCCTGACCGCCGTCATGACGTTCCAGCCCGGCCGTGCGGCCACCTGCTCCGCGGTCACGCCGAACGGTGCGTCCGCCATCAGGATGACCTCTGGATCCTGCTGGATCAGCCGCTCCACCGAGATGTCGTACTTGTTCGCCGATCCCGTCGTGATCGGCGTGCCACCGGCCAGCTTGATCATCTCCGCCAGGAACGACTTGTCGGCGGGGCCATAGATCGCCCCGGTCGCATCGAGCTCGTAGAAGACTCGAGGCACCGGCAACCCCGCGACGGCGGCGCGCACGGTCTCGAACTCGCTGCGCATCCGGTCGACCATCGCGCCCGCCTGGGTGGACCGGCCCGCGATCTGACCGGTCAGCTCGATGTCGCGGTAGACCGCATCGACCGACGGCGCATACAGGACCACGACGGTCAGCCCGAGGCTGCGCAGCTTGGCGATCGCGTCGGGCGGCGTGAGGAAGTTGCCGCCGGCGAACACGACATCGGGTGCCAGCGCGACGATCTTCTCGACGTCGACCGAATCGTAGGTGGCGACATCGGGGACCTCGCCGGCCTGCGGTGGGTAGAGGAAGACGTCCTGGGCCTTGCCCTTGATCCGATCGCCGACGCCGAGCGCGAACAGTGTCTCCGTCGTCGCCGGAGCCAGGGACACGATGATGTGGGGCTCAGCCGCGATCGTGACCGCGGTGCCTTCGTCGTCGGTTAGCGTCGCCGGGAAGGAAGGCGCGGGTGTCGGTGTCGAGGTCGCCGTCGAGGCGGTCGACGGGATCGCGCTCGCGGCGGTCGTGGCGGGTGCCGGCGACAAGATGGCGGTTCCGCCGCTGGTGCACGCGGCCACGATGAACAGGAGTGCCAGGGCGAGACTCGCCGTGCGCCTGGTCGGCGAGGCGGAACGCGATGAGCGCGGGGAACGGAACAACGTGAGACCTCCGAGGCGGGTTCGGAGGGGCGGCGAGAATCGCAAACCCCTCGGTTCGATCGGATCGAACGAGGGGTCTCAGCCGGTGGGTCGCACGGTCCTGCCTACCTTTCTCTCGAAGGTTCGAGCATGCACCGTGAGGTCGGCGACCGGACTTGCGCTCCCTGAGGGGCGTTCACCGTAGCGGGACTGTGCCGGAATCTCACCGGCTTCGCGACCACGCGGCGTGACACAGGTTGTCGCGCTGAGCCTAGCACGACCCGGCTCTAGCGACCCGACCCACGCCGCGACGGGCTCGCGCGGGGTGCGCCATTCCAGATAAGTGTCCGATACGTGCGGCCTGCCACCATCGCCACCTCGCCCTCCTCCCGCCACTTCGTCCCGCCGGAGGAGTTCGATCGTGTTGGAGTCACGATGGGTTCGCTGGGTCGGGCCGGGCGTGATCGCGTTCGGGGCCCTGGGTTCGCTGGCGGCGGTGACACAGGGCGCCGGACCGCGGTCGTGGACGCCGCCACCCTGCCCCGATCCGGGCGGGCCTGGCGGCATCGCGGCGGCACCGGCGCCCGCCGGCCTCGCGGACCTCAATCTTGAAGCCTGGTTCCGCATGGACCCGGTGATCGACAACGCAGGAACGCTGCGCGGACAGCGTGTCTCACTCGGACTCGACGGCGCCCGGTCGATCCGCACGCAGCTCCTACCGGTCGAGTCGTTCGCCGCCGGTCCGTTCGGCGGCATCGTCCTGGTCGGAAGCGATGACGGTGCCAGGTCCAGCCTGCAGGCGATCGATGTGGCACAGGGCTGTGCGTGGTCACTCGCGAGCGAGGCCGACGTCATCCGTAGAGCGACCATCGATCCAAGTGGTCAATCGGTCTACGAGACTCGGGTGGATCGCGCGACGCGCGCCGATCTCGGCGTATGGGCGCGCCCGCTCGATGGCTCGCCGGTCCGTCGCGTTCTCGATCCCATCGATCCGGACGATCGATTCGGGCAGACGTTCTCGACGGAATTCGGCTGGGACCCGTCCGGTCAGGCCCTGGCCGTCCAGTCGTGCGGGGAAGCCGCCTGTCGCACGCGCTTCGTCGCACCGAATGCCGTGGCAACGTTCGGGGCCCTTGCCGAGCCCGACCTCGGAACCATGATCGGCCTGAAGGACGGCCGGCTCGTCGGTTACCTGGCATGCCCCGGGTTCCCGTGCCCGATCATCACCACCGACCTGACCACGCGAGCGCGCTTGACCCTCGCCGACCAGGCGGGGATCGGCGTCCTCGTCTCGACGCAGGACGGCCCCCGGCTCGTTCACGAGACGTTCACCCCCGCGGGGTTCGCCCTGCGCTCCGTGGCAATCGATGGATCCGGGGCCACCGAGCTAGGCCCGATCGCGGATGGCCTCCGCCTCCACGCGACGCCGGAGCGAGCGGAGGCGGCAACTCGCCTGCCGTCGGGCTGGGCCTTGCTCGCCGCCGATGGCCGGATCGCCCCGGACGGCCCGGCCGACCGCGGTCAACTCCGCCACGTCCCGGACGGTGCGTCCGTCCAGCTCGACGAGGTCATCCGATGACAGTCAATCGACCGATCCGTTGGCTCGGTGGCGCACTGGCCGCGCTGCTCGCGCTCCTGGCCGTCGCATCCAGCGCGAGCGCGCATGGCCCTGATCCCCTGCTCACGACGCAACGCTGGAATCAGAACCAGGACGTCCGCTACGCCTGGCGTTCTGGTGCTGTGCCGCCGAGCGCGTACCAGGGCGCGGTCAATGCTGCCGCCAGCGATGTCAATGCGAGCCGGGGGTCACAGGCAGCCACCTTCGGGTACTCGGCGGGTGCCTCCAGCCTCATCGGCTACGGGGTTGGCGCGACCTGCGGCACGCTGGGCCTCGCGTGCGCTGCCCCGAACGCACCGACCAGCTTCACCGTCTGGATGCGCGAGCAGGGACATGTCTTCGACTGGGGTTCGCTGCGCTGGTGCCAGGCCTACTCCACGTTGCCGGACGGCTGCTTCGACGTCGAGAACATCATGCTCGACGAGTTTGGCCACGTCGAGATGCTTGCCCACCATGCGACCTATGACAACGAATCGGACTACCTCGACGCCCTGGTCCAGACCGTCTCGCGCGCCAAGCCCAAGGCTGGCTGGAACGCTCACGCCCTCGGGCGGTGTGACATTGCAAGCCTGCAGCTCCAGTACGACATGCTGAGCTGGGGTGCCAAGTACTCGACCTGTCTCAGCCTGGCCACGACGCTCGGCCTGACGGCCACTCCAGCGTCGATCGCCAAGGGCGGGACCACG
>JBGPVC010000097.1:0-10827 GCA_041491485.1 Candidatus Limnocylindria bacterium | reverse complement strand
CTCGAGGGCTATCCGCGCGTTCTGGGCCTGGCCTGGGCGTATGTCGCCCACACCGACAGCCGCTTCGACCCCGACAGCCTCCGTCGCCTGGTGGCCGCCTATCAGCGGGTGGAGCCGCTAACGCTCGGCGAGCTGTGGGCGATCGCCATCAGCCTCCGGATCCTGCTCGTCGAGAACCTTCGACGCTTGTCCGAGCAGATCGTGGCCAGCCGGGCTTCTCGTCAGCAGGCCGACGAGCTCGCCGACAGCCTCCTCGGTCTCGGCACCGAGGACTCCGAGACCGCGACGGCGGCGCTCCGCCGGTTCTCCCGCCTGAAGCTGCCGACAGCCGGCATGGTCCAGCTCTTCCAGCGCCTGCGCGATCAGGACCCGGCCGTGACGCCCGCGCTCCAGCGCCTCGAGGAGCTCCTGGCCTCGGAAGGCACGACGGCCGAGGAGACCGTCCGCCTGGAGCACCAGCGGCAGGCCTCGATGAACGTGACCGTCCGGAACGTGATCACGAGCATGCGCCTGATCTCGTGGTTCGACTGGGCGCAGTTCGTCGAGAGCGTCAGTCTCATCGACGAGACGTTGCGAGGCGACGACGGCTTTGCGGAGATGGACTTCGCCACCAGGGACCGCTACCGCCACGCGATCGAGGAGATCGCCCGCAGTTCCGGAACTGCCCAACTGGAGGTCGCCCGCGCCGCCGTGGCCATGGCGAACCCGTCGGCAACGGGTGGCGCGGGCGTGGTCGAGGCGGCGGCCGGCGAGCTCACCCAGGCGCCCGCCGGCGGCGATCCGGGCTACTACCTGATCTCTGACGGGCGGCCGACCCTCGAGCGCGCACTCGGGGTTCGGCTTCCGCTGGCCGTCCGGCTCCGCCGCGCGTACCTCCGGTCGGCCACGGCCGGCTATCTCGGCAGCCTCGCCTCGTTCACCGTCCTCGTCCTCGCCGTGCCGGTCCTCCTGTCACTCGCCGCTGGCGATGGCGGTCCAGGGCTCCTCCTCGTGGCGATCGCCGGGCTGGGACCCGCTTCGGATCTCGCCGTCTCGCTGGTCAACCGCGGCGTGGCGGCATTGCTCGGTCCGAGGTCGTTGCCCCGGCTCGAGCTGACCGACGGCGTGCCGAGCGACCTCCGCACGCTGGTTGTCGTGCCGACCCTGCTGGGGAGCGTCGCAGACGTCGAAGAGCGCGTCGCGGGGCTCGAGATCCACTACCTGGCCAATCCGGACGGTGATCTCCGCTTCGCCCTGCTGTCCGACTGGCTCGACGCGCCGACGGAGACGACGCCCGAGGACGACACGGTGCTGGCGGCTGCGGTCGCCGGGATCGAACGCCTCAACGTTCGCCACGGCGAGGCCCCCGGCGGTGGCGCCCGGTTCCTGCTGTTCCATCGGAAGCGCCGCTGGAACGAGAGCGAGGCGCGCTGGATGGGCTGGGAGCGCAAGCGCGGCAAGCTGCACGAACTGAATGCGCTGCTCCGCGGGAGCGTGGATACCGACATCCTGACCACCGCCGCGACGGAGACCGTTCCTCTCCCTGGCGTCCGCTATGTCGTCACCCTCGATTCCGACACCCGGTTGCCTCGGGGTGCCGTCGCTCGATTGGTCGGCACGATCGCCCATCCGCTCAATCGGGCCAGCTTCGATCCGGCGTCGAGCCGGATCTCGCGCGGCTACGGCATCCTGCAGCCGCGGATCACGTCGACGCTCCCGGCCGAGCACGAGGCGACGATCTTCCAGCGGGCCTACTCCGGCGCGGCCGGGATCGACCCGTACGCCTCGGCCGTCTCCGACGTCTACCAGGACCTCTTCGGCGAGGGGAGCTACACCGGGAAGGGGATCTACGATCTCGATGCCTTCGAGGCGGCCATGGCCGACCGTGTCCCCGAGAACGCGCTCCTGAGCCACGACCTGTTCGAAGGCATCTTCGCCCGGGCAGGCCTGGTGACGGACGTCGAGCTGTTCGACGAGTTCCCGTCCCACTACCTGGAGGCCGCGGCCCGCCAGCACCGATGGGCGCGCGGCGACTGGCAGCTCCTGCCGTGGATCCTGGGCCGCGCTCACGACGCGGAGGGGCGACGATCGTCCATGCCGGTGATCGGTCGCTGGAAGATGATCGACAACCTGCGCCGAACGTTGTCGGCACCGCTGGCCATCGCCACCCTCGCCGTGGCCTGGATCGCACCTGCGGTGTCCGCGCCCACCTGGACCGGGCTCGTGGTCGCCGCGATCCTGATCCCGGAGTTGCTCCCGGTCTTCGCCGGGTTGTTGCCGCGCCGCCAGGGCATCTCCAGGCGCAGTCATCTGCGAGCCGTCGGGGGCGACATCAGCCTTGCCGCCGTCCACGTCGGGCTCGGACTCGCGTTCCTTGCAGACCAGGCCTGGTTGATGGGCGACGCCATCGTTCGGGCGGTCACGCGCCTCTCCATCACCCGACGCCGGCTCCTCGAATGGACGACCGCCGCGCAGGTCAAGGCCAATACCAACCACCGCGCCGCGGGCTTCTATCGCCCGATGGCGGGCGGGGTCGGCCTCGCGACCGTGTTCGGAATCGCCGTCCTCGTGGTGCGGCCCGAGTCTGCCTGGCTGGCGGGACCCTTCGTCGCCCTCTGGCTGGTGGCGCCGCTCGTCGCGAGCATGGTCAGCCGGTCACCCGCCGAAGCCGGAGGAACGCAGCTGTCCCCGGTGGACGCCGAGGCGCTACGCCTCATCGGTCGCCGGACGTGGCGGTTCTTCGAAGCGTTCGTCGGACCGGATGACCACAGCCTCCCTCCGGACAACTTCCAGGACGAGCCCAAGCCGGTCGTCGCGCACCGGACGTCCCCGACCAATATCGGGATGTACCTGCTGGCCACGGTGACCGCCCGTGACTTTGGCTGGATCGGTACCTGCGACATGGTCGAGCGGCTCGAGGCGACCCTGGCCTCGATCGACAGGCTGCAACGGTTCCGGGGTCACCTCTACAACTGGTACGACACACGCACGTTGGAGCCGCTCGGGGAGCCCTACGTGTCGTCCGTGGACAGCGGCAACCTGGCCGGCCATCTGCTCGCCGTGTCGAGTGCCTGTCGCGAGATGCCCGACCACCCACTTCCGATCGACGCTGCCATGACCGGCATCGAGGATGCGATCGCCCTGGTCAGGCAGGCCGCACGGCGCGACGGCGACGAAGGGAGATCCCAGACGCTGACGCGGCGCAACCTGGACGAGGCGCTCGCCGACCTGGCCTCGCTACGAGACGGCGAGGCGTCCCTACCAGACGGCGAGGCGTCGCCAGCGGCCTGGACCACGCGGCTCGGCGAGCTGGCGGCGCGCACCAGGACGCTCGCCGACATCGCCGCGGTCCTGACGTCCGAACGCGGTGGTGATCCGAACAGCGAGCTCGTCGTCTGGGCAGAGGCGGCCAGTTCGACCGTCGACAGCCACCTCATGGACCTCCCACGACCTGAGGCCCCAGCGCCCGTTCAGCTCACCGGCGCAGCTCTGGTCGACCCCGCGGCGATCGGCCCCGCGGCGATCGGCGCCGAAGCGGGTTCCTACCTGTCGGCGACGCTGGAGCGACGTCTCGAGGCTGTCGCCGCGCACGCACGGCGACTCTTCGACGAGATGGAGTTCAGCTTCCTGTTCGACCCGACGAGGAAGCTCTTCTCGATCGGGTTCCGGGTCACCGACGGGGTGCTCGACCCGAGCTACTACGACCTCCTTGCCTCGGAATGCCGGCTTGCCAGCTTCCTCGCGATCGCGAAGGGCGACGTCGGTGCCGACCACTGGTTCCGCCTTGGCCGTGCGCTCACCCCGATCGGGCGCGGCTCCGCGCTGATCTCGTGGTCGGGCTCGATGTTCGAGTACCTCATGCCCGCCCTGGTCATGCGAGCCCACCCGTTGAGCCTGATGGACCAGACCTATCGGCTCGTCGTGACCCGGCAGATGAGCTATGCGGCATCGCGTGGGGTCCCGTGGGGGATCTCCGAGTCGGCGTTCAACGCGCGAGACCTCGACCAGATCTACCAGTACTCGAGCTTCGGGATCCCGGGTCTCGGCCTCAAGCGAGGTCTCAGCGACGACCTCGTGATCGCGCCATACGCGACCGGTCTCGCGGCCATGATCGACCCCGAAGCCGCCGTTCGTAACTTCGAGCGGCTTCGCCACGCCGGCGGGGCCGGGCCGTTCGGGTTCCGGGAGGCCCTCGATTACACGCCGCGCCGGCTGCCCGAGGGCGCGTCCGTGGCCCCCGTGATGAGCTACATGGCGCACCACCAGGGGATGCTCCTGGTCGCCATCGGCAACGTCCTGAACGGATCGGCGATGGTCGAGCGATTCCACGCCGATCCGCTCGTGCGGGCGACGGAGCTCCTGCTCCAGGAGCGGATGCCGCGCGACGTCCTGGTCGCCCGTCCCCGCGCGGAGGAGGTCAAGAGCGCCGCAGACGTCCGCGACCTGGTGCCGCCCGTTCTTCGCAAGTTCACCTCCCCGCACGACGCGGTCCCGCGGACGCACCTGCTGTCCAACGGTCGATACGCCGTCATGGTCACGGCTGCCGGATCCGGCTACAGCCGCTGGGGCGATCTGGCCGTCACGCGCTGGCGCGAGGACGTCACGCGGGATGCCTGGGGCAGCTTCCTGTTTCTTCGCGATCGCCACAGCGGCGCGGTCTGGTCGGTTGGGCATCAACCGAGCGGCACGGAGGCCGACAGCTACGAGGTGGAGTACGCGGAGGACCATGCCGAATTCCGCCGCCGCGACGGACCCATCGCGACGCGCCTCGTCATCGTCGTCTCGGCCGAACACGACGCCGAGATCCGCCGGGTGTCCGTGACCAACCTGGGCTCACAGGCACGAGAAGTCGAGCTGACCTCGTACGCCGAGATCGTGCTTGCCCCGCAGGCCGCCGACGTAGCCCATCCTGCCTTCCAGAATCTCTTCGTCCAGACCGAATTCGCGCCCGAGCTGAACGCGCTCGTGGCGACTCGCCGTCCCCGGTACGCGTCGGATCGTCGGGTCTGGGCGGCCCATGTCGCGGCCGTCGAGGGTGAGCTGCCGGGTGTCATCCAGTACGAGACCGATCGAGCACGCTTCCTGGGTCGCGGTCGCCTGGTTGGCTCGGCGGCCGCGGTGATGGATGGCCGTCCGCTCTCCAACACGGTCGGCGCGGTGCTCGATCCGATCTTCAGCCTGCGGCTGCGGATCCCGCTCGCCGCCGGTGCCACCGCGCACGCCATCTTCTCGACCGTCGTGGCCGAGTCGCGCGAGGACGTGCTGGACCTTGCCGACAAGTACCGCGAGTCAGCGACCTTCGAGCGCGCGGCAACCCTAGCGTGGACACAGGCGCAGGTCCAGCTCCATCACCTGGGGATCGATCAGGACGAGGCGCTGCTCTTCCAGCGCCTGGCGAACCGGGTCATCTACTCGGACCCGTCGCTTCGGCCGCCAGCGAGCCTGCTCGCGCAGAACCACGGCGGCGTGTCCGGGCTGTGGGCGCATGGCATCTCCGGCGACCTCCCGATCGTCCTCGTGCGAATCGACGAGCCGGACGACGTGGATGTCGTCCGGCAGCTGCTCCGGGCGCACGAGTACTGGCGACTGAAGCTGCTCGACGTCGACCTGGTCATCCTCAACGAGCACGGGCCGACGTATGCCGACAGCCTCCAGGAGCTCCTCGAGACGGTCGTTCGCACCAGCCAATCCGGGCCCGGCCAGGAGGCGGGCCAGGGCCGCGGCGGTGTCTACATCCTGCGTGGCGACCAGCTCTCCACGGAAGACCGCACGATGCTCCAGGCCGCCGCGCGGGCCGTCCTGTTGAGCCGGCGTGGCAGTCTGGCCGATCAGGTCATTCGGCTCGAGCGACCCGAGCGCCCCGTGGCGTCTCTGCCGCCGCCGCCCGCCATCACGCCGGCTCCCACGAACGCCCCGCTCCGGCCCGAGCTGGAGTTCTTCAACGGGCTTGGCGGCTTCGCCGACGAAGGTCGCGAGTACGTGACGGTCCTCGGGCCGGGCCAGTCGACGCCGGCTCCCTGGCTGAACGTCGTCGCGAACCCCTCGTTCGGCTTCCTGGTCTCGGAGTCCGGTTCGGGATACACGTGGTCCGGCAACAGCCGCGAGAACCAGCTCACGCCGTGGTCCAACGACCCGGTCTCGGACCCCGTGAGCGAGGCGATCTACGTCAGGGACGACGAGACCGGCGAGCTGTGGGGACCCACGGCGGCGCCGATCCGTCTTGAGGACTCCACGTACGTGGCACGGCACGGTCCCGGCTACAGCCGTTTCGAGCACGCGCATGGGGGGATCGCGCTCGAGCTGGTCCAGTTCGTGCCGCTCGACGATCGTCTCAAGATCGGCGTCCTGACCATCGAGAACCAGTCCGGCCGACGACGACGCCTGTCGGTGGCGGCCTATGCCGAATGGGTCCTGGGCGTCTCCCGTGGGAGCGCGGCGCCGACGATCGTGACCGATCTCGAGCCAGCGACGAACGCGCTGCTGGCACGCAATCCATGGAACGCGGACTTCGCCGATCGGGTCGCGTTCCTGGACCTCGGCGGTCGACAGGGAGCGTGGAGCGCCGATCGGACCGAGTTCCTCGGGCGCAACGGTGTCTACGACCGACCGGCCGGTCTCGACCGCAGCCACCACCTGACGGGCGCGACCGGCGCCGGCATGGATCCGTGCGCCGCGCTGTCGTGCAGCTTCGAGCTCGCCGCCGGCGAGCGGACCACGGTGCGCGTCCTGCTCGGTGAGGCCGGCGACGCCGACGCGGCGAGCGATCTGATCAAGCGCGGGCGCGAGCTCGACGACAGCGCGACGCTGCGAGCGGTCGGATCCTTCTGGGACGCCGCGCTCGGCGCCGTCAGGGTCCGGACCCCGGATCGATCGATGGACATCCTTGTCAACAGCTGGCTGCTCTACCAGACCCTGGCCTGCCGGCTGTGGGCGCGCACCGCGTTCTACCAGGCGGGCGGTGCCTACGGCTTCCGGGATCAGCTCCAGGACGTTATCGCGCTCGCGATCTCCGAACGGGGACTGGCGCGGGAGCATCTCCTGCGCGCGGCGGCGCGACAGTTCCAGGCCGGCGATGTCCAGCACTGGTGGCACCCGCCGTCCGGCCGGGGCGTCCGGACGCGGATCTCCGACGACCGCCTGTGGTTGCCGTACGTGGCCAGCCGGTATGTCGCGGTCACGGGCGAGTCGGGCGTCCTCGACGAGCCGGTGCCGTTCCTCGAAGGCGCGGCGGTTCGCGCTGGTGAGGACGATGCCTACTTCCTGCCGGAGCGTTCCGGGGAGTCGGCGTCCCTGTTCGAGCATTGCGCCCGGGCGATCGACGCCAGCCTGGCCGTCGGCGCGCACGGACTGCCACTGATCGGGACCGGCGACTGGAATGACGGGATGAACCGGGTGGGCAACGAAGGGCGCGGCGAGAGTGTCTGGCTTGGCTGGTTCCTGCATGCCGTGCTCGCCGAGATCGCCCCGATTGCCGACGCGCGAGGGGAGAAGGCCCGGGCCGAGCGCTGGCGGTCACACATGAAGGCCCTGCGGCGGGCGCTGGAGCGCCACGGCTGGGATGGCGACTGGTATCGCCGCGCGTTCTTCGACGACGGCACGCCGCTCGGCTCGGCGATCAACGTCGAATGCCGGATCGACTCGATCGCCCAATCGTGGAGCGTGCTGTCCGGGGCGGCCAATCCACCGCATGCCGTGCGTGCCATGGCGGCGGTCGAGGAGTATCTCCTTCGCCGCGGCGATGGCCTCGTCCTGCTGTTCACCCCGCCCTTCGACCACACCGACGTCGATCCGGGCTACGTCCGCGGCTACCTGCCGGGCATCCGGGAAAACGGTGGCCAGTACACCCACGGAGCGATCTGGTCGGTGCTCGCCTTTGCGGCCCTTGGCGACGGCGACAAGGCCGGCGAGCTGTTCTCGATCCTCAATCCGATCAACCACGCGAGCACCAGGGCCGGCGTCCATCGGTACAAGGTGGAGCCGTACGTGATGGCCGCCGACGTCTACTCGGAGCCGCCGCACGTCGGCCGTGGCGGATGGACCTGGTACTCAGGCTCGGCCGGCTGGATGTACCAGGCCGGGATCGAATCGATCCTGGGGTTCCGTCTTCGCGGGGCGACCCTCAGGATCGAGCCGTGCATCCCGCGAGCGTGGCCACGCTACGAGATGGACTTCGCCTATCACGCGTCGCGATACGAGATCGAGGTCGAGAACCCGCACGGCGTCAGTGGCGGCGTCCTCTCCGCCGAGCTCGATGGGGTGGTCCTCCCCGGCCCGGGCGCCTCGATCCCCCTGGTCGACGACGGCGGCGTGCACCGCGTCCGGGTGATCCTGGGCTGAGCCGGCGGGTGACGCCGGCCGTGACGGCCGTCAGTGGCAGGTCCCGGTGCCCGAATCCTTGAACGTCTGGCCCGCGATCGGGATGAACTGCCACGTGTAGCCGGTCACGCTGAGGGTGAGCTTGAGCACGCCGTGCGTGGAGCTGTTCCGGACCTGGCTGTTGGCGCGGATCGTGGAGAAGCTGCGGAGCGACGCGCCGCCGGTGCCCACGACAAACTCGCGGATCCCCGTGACGCCGTCCGCCTTGCCGCTGGGCGACTGCGGCGCGAACCGCTCGTAGTCGTGATCGTGGCCATTGATCACGACGTCCGCACCGGCAGCGTACAGATCGTCCCAGAACGCCGCCATGCTGGCGTCATTGCCGTGCAAGCCCGAGCTGAACCTCGGCTGGTGCCAGTAGGCGAGCACGCAGGCATGGGGTGACGTGGCCAGGTCGGCCCGGAGCCACTGCTCCTGTTCGGACCCGACGCCGCAGCCGACCTCCGTGCAGTTTGCGTTGAGGGAGTAGATCCGCCAGCTCCCCAGGTTGTAGGCGTACCAACCGGCGCCGGCCGGACCGGCCTTGGCCCCGAAGTAGTCGAAGTAGCCCGCCGCGCCGGAGGTCACGTATTCGTGGTTGCCCGGCGCCGGATAGGTCCGGTCGAGGAACGGGCCCCAGGTCGGCGTGTAGCAGTTCTTGAAGTCCGCGGCCGAGCCGCTCTCGTATGCCTCGTCGCCGGCGGCGAACACCGTGCCGGAGATGCCCGCCACGAGCTTGGCCGTGGCGGTGTCGGCGGTCAGCCCGCAGGAGGCGATGTCGCCGGCCCCGACGAGGACCGCGCTCGATCCCGCCGGCGTCGGTGTCGGGGTTGGATTGGGAGTGGGGGCCGGGCCAGGCGGCGGCGTGGGGGTCGGCGCCGGCGCCGGGCCCGGGGTCGACGGCGGGGGCGGCGTCGTGCCGGAGACCGGCGTGATCGTCACCAGGGCGTCGATGTCGACTCGCGGGTGGCCGGCCGTGCCCAGCGCCCGGATCTCCACGGTGTGGCGGCCGCTCGACATCGTGGAGCGGGTGAAGACCATCAGTCGGGCCGCCGACGCCGCCCGGTACGTGTTGACGGTGCCCGACAGCTTGCCGTCGATCCAGACCTCGGCCGCGCCACGGACCGGGCTCTCGGCGGCGACCCAGGCGAACCCCGTCCCGGAGAACGTGAAGCGGGCAATCCCGCCGATCGTCCGGGTCGTGCGTGTCATATGGCCGTCGTACGACACGGACGTCGTGCGACTCCAGGTGCCGCGCACGAATACCAGCGAGCGAGTCGCCTCCTGGGACACCGTCAGCTTGAACGTCCCGGCCGTCATCCAGGCGCCGACGTTGCCGGCCACGTCGACGGCGCGGACCTGGAACTGGTAGGTCCGATTGCGGGGCAATGTCAGCGATGTCGTCCGAGCCGCGGGCGACGCCTTGGGCATCGTCGTCCAGGCATGGCCGTCCACGCTCCGCTGGAGCTCGTACGAGGCCACGCCGGAGCCCTCGTCGGTGGCGGCGTCCCAGGCCACCGTCACCGGCACGCCGCCAGTCCCGATCCCGCGGCCGGCCGGCAGGGTGACCCTCGGTGCCGTGGCGACCGGCGCGCTCGTGTCCGCGAGGACGGTGATGGGTGCGGTGCCGGTGACCTCGGCGCTGGCGCCGAGCTGGCCGCTGGCGCTCGTCCCGATGGCGGTGGCGACGACCTGTGCCGTGCCCGGGCTCGTGGCCACGAAGTGCCCGTTGGCATCGATGGTGCCGATCGGTGCCGTCAGCGACCATGCGAGCTGGCCGGCGGGGATCGGCACCGGGTTGTAGCCCGCGTCCATGCCGGACGCGGTGAAGTCGATCGTCGTGTTCTTGTAGACCGACTTCGCGGCAGGCTGGACGTTGAGGACCGAGAGTGGCCCGGTCGGCATGGTGCTGACGACCTGGATGCTGTTGGTGACCGGGCGCTCGACGCCGTCGGAAGGCTTGTTGGCGATCACCGGCGTTTCGGTGCCGGCGCGCCGGACGACGAGCGTGGAGGAGCCGCCGCCATCCAGGTTGATCGCCGTCACCGCACCGCGTTCGAGCATCAGCTCGGCGAGCTCGGTCAGGCGCACGCCCTCGCTCACACCGGTCTCGCGACCGTCGACGGTCGCCAGGATCAGCCGGCCGTCGGCGGTCAGGCCGACGGCGCTCCGCGGGTGGATCTCGTCGGCGCTGGCAGGGTGCGGCGAGATGCTGACGACACCGTCGCGGACGATCCATTCGCGACCGCCCACCGCCTGCGTGACGGACTCCCAGCCGGGCGTCACGGCCGTGGTCAGGGTGACCTGCTCTCCCGGCTGCAGGTTGACCAACGGGGAGGTCGTCGGAACCGTGACGATGACCGAGCCGGGATCGATCGGCCCGCCGCCGTCGGCGATCCGGGTCTGCGAGACGACTCCGGTCCAGCTGCCGGCGGTCCGGATCGGCAGCGCCACCCCCGTGATGACCACGTCGACGCCGGACGCCGCGCTGCT
>JBGPVC010000096.1:0-10856 GCA_041491485.1 Candidatus Limnocylindria bacterium | reverse complement strand
GGAGGGCGGCTCGCTCACGATCATCGGCACCTGCCTGGTCGATACCGGCTCGCGGATGGACGACGTGATCTACGAGGAGTTCAAGGGCACCGGCAACTCCGAGCTGATCCTCGACCGCAAGCTGGCCGAGAAGCGGATCTTCCCGTCGATCGACGTGCAGCGATCCGGGACCCGTCGTGAGGAGCTCCTGCTCGAAGAGGGCACCCTGAAGATGGTCTGGACTATGCGACGGATGCTGTCCGCGGTCGGCGCCAATGAGGGGATCGAGATCCTGCTCAATCGGTTGGCCAAGACGCAGTCCAACGCGGAGTTCCTGTCGACCCTGACCAAGAGCCTCGACGCCTGAAGTTGCCGGGCCGTCTGGCCCTTGGCGCTTTCGTAACGAGCGTGGTACCGTTCCCGGCGATGTCGTAAGCCCGTTGTCACACGGGCGGCGTCCGCGTAGCAGAGACCCCAGCTCTATATCGCGAACCCGGATGGTCTCCCGAGACCCGTTTCCCCAGGTGAGCCCCGCGCGCCCTGAGGCCATCCACACGCCAGGAGAACATATTGCTGAACGCGTCGGTTGGCGTGCAGCGCGTCCTCGGACGGCTGCGGCGCCCCCCGGGCAACCGAGCCTCGAGCGCGTCGACCTTCAAGGTTCGGAGCCTCGCCGCAGCACGGCGCACCCAGCACGACATGCTGTCGGCGGTGGCGGCATCCAGGCTCGTTCCTCGACGCGATCGCCGAATCGGGGCCGTTGCCGCGCTCCGTCTTGATCGTCGCTCCCTGGTCGGTTGGCTCGGCCCCGACCGAACCGTCGCGGTCGCAGTGGCCGGAATCCTGCTGGCAGCGTCGGTCATCAGCGCTTCAGCCGCAGGTCCCGCGCCGGCCACCGGAGGAACGAACGGACCCGGTACGGACGTCCGGATCGCCGTCGGGGGCGGTGTCGGCTTCGGTCACGGCGGCACGATCACCGAAGACCTGCCACCCAGCGTCGCGACCGTGGGCGGCCAGGACGCCGGTACCGACCAGGGCGCCGGTACCGACCAGGGCGCCACGGACCCCGGGACCGTCGGCGTCGACCAGCCCAACGGCGTAGCATCGGGCACCGCTTCCGAGGTCGCGTCGACCAGCGGCTCGAGCTCCGTCGAAGGCCCCTTCCTCGAGGACGGCACGCTCCTCAAGCCGGTCGCCGTGAACACCACCGTCGCCGACGGCCGGAGCCTCGTCCGGACCTACAAGGTCAAGTCCGGGGACACGCTGACCGGGATCGCCTCCAAGTTTGGCATCTCGATGATGACGATCTGGTGGGCCAACGACCTGCAATCCAAGGACGCCCTGCACATCGGCCAGGAGCTGTCCATCCCACCCGTCACCGGCCTGGTGGTCACGGTCACCGCCGCCGACACGCTCGACAGCCTGGCCCAGCGCTATGACGTCGACGCCACCGACATCCTCGTCGAGAACAAGCTGACGGATCCGAATCTCGTGGTCGGCCAGGTACTGGTCATCCCGGGTGCCGCCGGCAAGGGGATCCCGACGCCCAAGCCGGTCTCCAGGCCGTCGAACGGCTCCTCCGGCGGTGGGATCATCAGCCGAGGCATCGCCCAGGGGCCGTCGACCTACACCGGCGGACGCCTCATGTGGCCGGTCGTCGGTGGCGCCAACTACATCAGCCAGTACTTCCACTACGGCCACTACGCGATCGACATCGCGGCCGACTACGGATCTGAAGTCCGCGCGGCGGGCGCCGGCACCGTGGTCTTCGCCGGCTGGAAGGGCAACGGCGGTGGCTACCAGGTCTGGATCTCCCACGGGTCGGACCTGTACACGACCTACAACCACATGTCGGCGATCTCGGTCGGCTATGGCCAGTCCATCTCCGAAGGCCAGCAGGTCGGGCGGGTCGGGCAATCGGGCGATGCCACCGGGCCGCACCTGCATTTCGAGGTGTGGCGCGGGCCGGTATGGAGTGGCGGCACTCGAGTCAATCCCCTCGCGTATCTCTAGCGGCTCGGTTCGACCTCGCGAAGCGTCCTCTCGGCGGGTCGAGACGCCCATGCGAGAATGGGGTCGATGTTCCTCGACCGCGTGAAGATCTGGGTCCACGCCGGCGACGGTGGCGATGGGGCCGCGACCTTCCGGCAGGAGGCGCACGTCCCGCGCGGCGGCCCCGATGGCGGCGATGGAGGGCGCGGCGGCTCGGTCTACCTGCGGGTCGATGCGGGCCAGACGACGCTTCGCGACTTCGCCCACCGCCATCACTACAAGGCGACCTCCGGCGGGCGAGGCACGCGGGCACGGCGACATGGCGGCGCCGGCGACGACCTGATTCTCGACGTCCCGCCCGGAACCGCCGTCTTCGATGACGCGACCGGCGAGCTGCTGGCGGATCTCGTGGCGGTCGGCCAGACCGCGCTCGTCAGCCGCGGTGGCCGTGGCGGGCTCGGCAACACGCACTTCAAGTCGTCGACGCACCAAGCCCCCAAGCACGCCCAGAAGGGCGAGCCCGGCGCGGAAAGCTGGCTTCGCCTGGAGCTGCGCCTGATCGCCGACATCGGGCTGGTCGGGCTGCCCAACGCCGGCAAGTCAACCCTCCTGGCGGCGGTCACCGCCGCGACACCCAAGATCGCCGACTACCCGTTCACGACGCTCGAGCCGAATCTCGGCGTCATGGACCTGGGCGACGACGACGAGCGACGCCCGACGATCGCCGACGTGCCCGGGCTGATCGAGGGGGCCAGCAGCGGCGCCGGGCTGGGTCACGCGTTCCTGCGCCATGTCGAACGAACCCGGATCCTGGTCCACGTCATCGACGGCTCGTCGCGCGACCCGGAATGGGATTTCGACGTGATCCGCGGCGAGCTGGAGGCCCACGACCCGGCGCTGCTCCAGAAGCCGATGGTCGTGGCCTTCAACAAGCTCGATCTGCCGGCTGCGCGAGCGGCGTGGCCCGCCTTCCGTCGTGCGCGCGAGGCGGATGACCTCGATGTCGTGGCCATCTCGGCCGCCGACGGGGAGGGCCTGCCGGCATTCCGAGACAGGATCGCGGCGATGTTGCCCTCGGCCGCCGAGCTGGCGGGGCCGCCCGAACCTTCGGGGGTCGTCATCCACCGGATCGAAACGATCGATGACGGGTTCAGCATCGATCGAGACGCGGACGGCGTATTCCGCGTGCGCGGCCGGCGCATCGAACGGGCCGCCGCCCAGACCAACTTCGACGTGGAGGAATCGGCGGAACGCTTCCAGCGCGACCTGGCCAGGCTCGGGATCGACTCGGAGCTGCGGCGGGCGGGAATCGCCGCCGGCGACCTCGTGCGGATCGGCTCGACCGAGCTGGAATGGGAGGCACAACCCTGGGAGCGCGTGTGAGCGACGTGCCGGCGGCGATCGTGACCGGATCGCTCGGGGTCTTCGGCGGGACGTTCGATCCCGTTCACGTCGCCCACCTCGCCCTCGCCCAGGAGGCCGCCGAGTCGCTCGGACTGGAGCGGGTCCTGTTCGTCCCCGCCGGCAGCCCACCGCACAAGCCGGGGGTCGTGGTCACCCTGGGCGCAGACCGGCTGGCGATGGTGCAGCTCGCGATCGCCGGGAACGATCGGTTCGACGTCAGCCGGCTCGAGCTGGATCGCGAAGGGCCGTCGTACACCGTCGACACGCTCGAGATGCTGGCGGCGAGCCGCGCGTCCGGAGGCGGTGCCGGCGCCTCCGGCGAGATGACCCTGATCCTTTCCGCCGACGCGTTCCTCGGGTTGAGTGACTGGCACGAGCCCCGTCGCGTGCTCGAGTTGGCGCGGCTGGCGGTCGCCCCGCGCGACGGGTATCCGGAGGCCGGGCCTGACTTCCTCGCGAGGCATTTCCCGGACCTGGCGCATCGCGCGATCTTCCTCGACGGACCGCGGATCCGGCTCTCAGCCTCCGTCCTGCGCGATCGCGCGGCGGCCGGTCGCTCGCTCCGCTACCTCGTCCCGGATGCAGTCGCGGCCTACATCGGCGACCATGGCCTGTACCGGAGCCCAAGGAGGAACGACCAGTCGTGACCGAACCCGCACTGCCCGCAGATGGCGCGACGATGCCGCGCTCGGACGGGTTGCCCCATCGCGAGGCACCCGCCTCGTCGTCGGAGCGCCCGCCACTCGAGCTCGCGCGGCGGATCGTCGAGCTCGCCGAGGACAAGAAGGCCGCCGACATCGTGCTGCTGGATCTGGCCGGCCTGACCACGATGGCGGACTACTTCGTGATCTGCTCGGGCGGGTCGGAGCGTCAGCTCGAGGCGATCGCGACCGGGATCATCGGCAGCCTCCGGGACGAGCGGATCAAGCCGATCGGGCGCGAGGGAACCGCGGCATCGCACTGGATCCTGGTCGACTTCGGCTCGATCATCGTCCACATCTTCACCCCGCCCGAGCGTGACTACTACGGGCTCGAGAAGCACTGGTCGGAAGCCCGCACCATCCTGCGCGTGCAATAGGGCGCGCCTCGCGGTTGCGCGGGCGTGGGCGGCGCGAGCCCCGCTGCCGCGGCGTGGTCGTGGTGGTGGACGGCCGACCGCCCGGCGTTAGGCCCGTCCGATCCCGGATCTGGTACGGGGTCGCGGAGTACCGTCGGGTCATGCCGACGAGGGCGTCGAGGCTCGTACTGTCGCGGCATGACCGCCGTCCGAGATCGATGCCCCGCCTGCAGCCACCGGCTCATCACGACCCGGTTCGACACGACCTTCCGGTTGCCTGACCGAACCGAGCGGCTGTGCTTCGGGATCCCAGGCGGCCTGTGCGAGGACTGCTCCCAGCTCTACATCGACCCGGACCTGATCGAGCTGCTCGACCTGGGCGAGGGACGCTGCGTCTTCGCCATCGAGAGCGACCTCGTCGTCCAGGAGCAGGCCTGGTCCGCCGCCGACTAGACGGCGCCCGCGGGCGGCGCAGGCGTGCGTTGGCGCCTGTGCTCCTCGCTCACGCACCTCCAGTGCGCTCGCTCCGGTGCTCGGACGCCGCCTTCGCCTGAACCGCCGGCGGGCGCCGTTGGTGCTAGGTGGTTCGTGCGACACGGTCCATCACCCAGAGGCTGAATGAGAGGCGTCGCTGCGCCTCGTCCTGACCGGCGCCCGGCGCTCCCTTGACCATTGCATCGAGCTCGACCAGCCCATCGAGGGCGGCCGTCAGCTCGATCGTCGTCCAGGCCTTCGCCTGGGTTGCCAGGGTTTGCGCCCGGTAGTCGCTGCCGATCCCCATCGCCTTGGCAGCGGCGGGTAATCGCTCAGCCGTGGCCAGGCGGTCGCCCAGCTCCAGCAGCTCCCGAATCCGCCGGTGGAGCACGGCCAACAGCACGGGTTCCGGCGTGTCATCGAGGAGCCGGTCGAGCAGGTCGATGGCGGCCAGCGTGCGTCGCTCGCCGATGGCGTCGGTGAATGCCCAGACCGAGGCCGGGACCGCCTCCGCGACGAGCAGGCGAACGTCATCTGCCGTGATCGGCGCCGTGCCGCGATAGAGTGCCAGCTTGTCCAGCTCCATCGAGGCGATCCGGGTCTGGTATCGGCGCTCGACGTCGTTGAGATCGACCAGGCCTCCGATCCGCTCAGCCAGGGCCTTCGCCGCGCCCGCCCCGAGCTGTATCGTGCGGCCTCGGGCCTCCGCTTCGATCCATCCGGCGAGGGCGCCACGGCGCGGCGAATCGAACTTCCGGACGGTGCCACCCGCCGCCGCCACCGCATCCGCCAGCCGCTTCTGGGTCGGCGCCTTGGCGCCGGACTGGCTGGCGTCGAGCAGGACCAGCCCATTACCGGGCGCGAGCGAGGCGATGGCCGCCAGCATGCCAGCCCGGTGTTCGGTGCTCTGGACGAGCGGCCCCGGATTGGCCACGACGGCCAGCGCTCCACCACCGAACATCACCGGCGTTGCCACGCGTTCGTGGAGCTGGGCGATCAGCTCGCCGGCTCGGTTGCGTTCGCCACGCAGCTCCCAGCGTTCCATCGGAGCGCCGGTCTCGGCGGCCAGGGTGGCCTGGAACTGGTCGACGGCGCGCGCCGCGCCGAGCTCGTCGTCGCCCCAGAAGTAGGCGAGTGTCGGGCTGGTCATGCGGGTCTCGTGACGTCGTGGATGCCGTCGCCACGGCTGGCAGCGCGCAGCGCGGTACTCGTCCACGCCAATCGCCTGACCTCCGATGGGGCGACACCGGCGGCGCGACAGACGTCGGTTTCGAGACGATCGGCACGAGCCCTGACGGCCAGCCAGGCGTCCGCATCCCCGGCGGCTTGGCGTCCATCCGCTGCCGGCTCCCCGTATCGCCGCCGCCACGACTCGAACCGGGCCCCCATCGACTCCAGCCGCTGTCCCGCCCGCTTGTCGGCGTACGCCACGATCCGCTCCTCGTGCGTCGCGAAGGCGACCCAGCGCCGGTACGCCTCGCGGTCGAGGAGCCTGGTGACGGGGTGACCGGCGACCGACTGCGCGAGCTCGGCGTGCCCCGAGCGGGTCAGCCAGTCCGCCGAACCGTCGCCGTGAGGGAGGTCGCGGGCGGGATCGCCTGCCGGCAGCGCCTTGTCGGCATCGTGCAGCAACGCCGCCGCCTCGACGAGTCGCCGATCGATGGCGACGCCACGAGATTCGACCCGGGCGGCGAGCCAGGCGGCCACCTCGGCCACGGCCCGTGCGTGTCGAACGAACCAGGCGGGCGGATCCAGGGAGAGCAGGAGGGAGGCGGCCTCCACCCGCCCAGGTACCGTCATCGCCTCGATGGTACTCGACGGCGGAGCCACGACCGGACGCCTCGGCAACCCTCGAGCTGGGCGATGGTGCGAGAGTGGGTTCCTGCTCGGGAACGAGAGCGGTGACCGGGATGGCACAGCGAAACGCCGGAGCAAGCGTGACCGCCCTGGTCGAGACACTGGGCCGCCCCGTGGCCGCCCGCCCGCCCTCCGTCTGCACCGTCATCCCGGAGGGCTCGAAACCGACGACGACGGTCCCGTCACGATCGGTTCTCAGGACGCGCGCGCCGGCAGCCGCAAGTCGATCCATGGTCGCCTTCGCCGGATGACCGTATGGATTGCCGGTCCCGGCCGAGGCCACCGCGACCCGCGGTCGCACGGTTTCGACGAACGGCTGCGTGGTCGCGGTCTTGCTCCCATGGTGGGCCACCTTGAGCAGGTCGACGTGTGGCAGGCCCTCGGCGAGGAGCTGCGGGTCGATGGCCTGCTCGACGTCACCCATCAGGAGGAAGCGACGCGGCCCGACCTGGCCGAGCAGGACGACCGACACGTTGTTGATACCGGTGCCGCCGTCGGGCGGCTTGCTGGGCACCTGGCCCCGGATCGGCCAGAGGACGCGGAGCGAGATCTCGTCGACCTGCAGTCGATCGCCCGCGGCGAGGCCGCCACGGACCGGCGCGCCGGTGCGCGACAGCCGGGCAAGCCATGCCGCGTAGCCGGGACCTGGCCCGACCATGCCGGGTTCGAACACCCGGCCGACGTGGTAGCGATCGAGCAGCAGCGCCATCCCGGCGACATGGTCCTCGTGCGGATGGGTCAGGATCAGCGTGTCGATCCGACGATCCCACGGCGGGACTCGTCCATCGAGCGCCACGAGCAACCGGTCCGGATCCGGGCCGCCGTCGACGAGCAGGCGGCCGCCGCGTGACCCCTCGACGAGGATGCCGTCTCCCTGTCCGACGTCGAGGATCGTCACTCGTGCGAAGGTCGCGGGACGCGCGACGACCACCCCACCGACGACGGCGACCGCGATGACGAGGGCCAACATTGCGGCGCGCTGGGCTGCGCGGCCGGTCGACGGCGGCGAGCGACGAGACAGGCTCGTCGAGGCCGCGCCAGGCTCCTTGGGCCCGACCCGCCGGCTGGCTCGATTCCGCCCACGATGCCGCCACCAGGTCAACCCGAGCAGCCCGCCGGTCGAGACGGCCGCCGCGACCGCGTCGATCGGGGGCGTGAGATTCAGGCTGGCGAAGGGGACGGACGCGGCAGTCGTCACGATCGCGTCGAGGATGCGCAGCACGACCCAGCCCGGCGCCGCGAGCACCGCACCCACGACGGTCGGGGCGCCGGCCATGACGAGGACACCGCCGGCCAGGGCCACGAGCCCGACCGCCATCGCCGGTGCGACCAGCGGTACCACGGCGAGGTTGACCGCCGGCGCCAGGATCGCCAACCGACCGAACGACACCAGGACGACCGGGAGTGTCGCCGCCTGGGCCGCCAGCGAGACGCCGAGGCTTTCCGCGAGCCAGCGCGGCACCCTCCCGCGTCCGGTCGACTCGATCCAGTCCGCCAGCGGCGTGGCCCAGGCGATCAACCCTGCCGTGGCCAGGGATGACAGCTGGAACCCGGCGTCGCCGATGAGCCTGGGATCTGCCAGGAGGAGGAGTACCGCCGCCCAGCCGAGCGCCGCGGCAGCCCGGCCGGCCCGGCCGGTTTCCCTCGCGAGCAGGACCACGCCCGCCATCAGCGCAGCGCGTACCACCGATGCGGACGCGCCGGCGAAGGCGACGTACGCGGCGATGGCCAGCATCGTGACGATCGACCGCCGCCGTCGACCGAGACGGCCCGCCATGGCCGCGACCGCAGCCGCCACGATCGCGATGTTCCAGCCCGAGATGGCGACGACGTGACTGACGCCGGCCGTGGTAAAGGCCGCCGCGAGGTCGCGGTCGACCCGATCGCGCAGGCCAACGAGGATCCCGGCGGCAAGACCGGCTTCGGGTTCCGGAAGGACACGGGCGAGCGCCTCGCCCGCCGTGCGTCGCAGATCCTCGAGATGACGGCCTGGGTCGTTTGGGGGCAGCCCGACCCGGAGGACCTGTGTGGTCAGCGTACCGACCGCGCCGATCCGGGCGAGATAGTCACCGTAGGCCGACGGCGGCCGCGGTCGGATCCTCCCTTCGACGGCGACGCGGTCACCGGCGACCACCTCGGGGTAGCGAGGAAGCGTGGCCGCGACCACGAACGCGGACCCGGCACCCGGCGGTGTCGACAGGGTGGCCGACTGGTGCCCTTCGCGGGGCGATCCTGTCGATACGACGACCAGCTCCCAGGGTCCCTCGCCCGGCGGAGGCTCGGCCAGCATCGTCGGACCCGCCTGGGCGAAGGCCAGGCGCACGGCGATCAGCCCGGCGCCCACGACCACCGGCCACGCCGGCCTGGATCGGGCCGCCGTGCCCAGCTCACCCAGCAGGAGCAGCCCCGCCACCGCCAGTGCGACGGCAGCCGCGAGGTACTGGCCACCGACCCGCTCCGCGGCCAAGGCCGCCGCGACCGCGCCGACCGCGATCCGAGCGCTGCGACCCACCTCAATGCACCGCCACGAGGTCCTTGAGGCTTGCGAACGTCTTCTCGCCGACCAGCTTCCTCGTGCGCAGATCGTCGACGCTGCCAAACGGCTGTTCGTCTCGCGACGCGATGATCTTGGCCGCCGTCACGGGACCGATCCCGGGAAGTCCGTCGAGCTCGGTTGCCGACGCACGGTTCAGGTCCACGAGCGCAGATCCACCACCGCCGGACCCGGAGGTGGCGGCCGGTGGTACCGAGCCGGCCGTGGGATCGTCGCGTGACGGCACGCGAACCTGGTCGCCGTCGTGCAACGGCGCGGCGAGGTTCAGCTCTCGCCCGGCTCGGTCGGCGTCGACGCGCGGGCCGTACCCGCCGGCCGAATCGATCAGATCGCCGACTCGCGCGCCCGCCGGCAGGCGGTAGACGCCAGGGTGGCCGACCGCGCCGACGACCTGGACGACGAGCGGTGGGGCACCTCCGGCGGGGTCGATCGGGCCGTCACTCGGAGCGCCGATGGATCCGCCCTGTGTTGCTCCGATGGCCAGCGATGTCGTGGAGTCGACCGAGACGTCGCCTCCTGCGCTGCTCCCGAATGCCAGGAGGAACGCGGAGATCGCCAGAAGCATGGCGCCGCCGCCGGCAAGCACTACCGATCGTGGAATGCCGGGCTGGGCTGGTGTCCTCTCCTCGACGGTAGACGCCTTGTCCGGGGTGGCTTCCAGCGCTCGCCATGGCGTCGAGGTTGGGTCCACGCGACCTCCACGTTGGTCGGGCGAACGACGCCTGGAATCACGCGACGTCTCGCCACGTTGGGGGCACTTCCGACGCGGCGAGACGTCGTGGCCGAACTCTACCGCGGGGCGCTTAGCTGCGGCTTACCTCGCCTCTTGACATGAGTCACCGATGCGCATATATATCGGATCACGATATATCCATAGTCGTACGAGTTGGGGTTCCCGATGGCGCCCTTGATCGGCTTTGCGCTGGGCTGGTGCGCCCTTGGGGTGCAGGCAGTGCGGTTGGACCGACCCGTGACCGGGCCGCGATCCGCCTGATCGATCGAATGATGACGCCCTCGCTCGCCGCCTCTCCCTCTTCGTCGAGCCGGGTGCTCGGCATCACCGGGATCCTGGGCGGCAGCGTCCTGCTGGCGGCCTTCCTGCTGGAGGTCCCTGCCGAGTTCAACGACGTTCGGATCGTCCTCTACTTGCTCGGGGCGATCTCCGTCGTGGTTGCCGTGCACCGCCGGCAGGTCGGGACGTCGCCGATCCTCGCTCGAATCGTCGCGATCGCAGCGGTGGTCGCCAACGGGTCCGTCCTGGTGCGGGAGGTCCTCCAATACGGACCGTGGCATCCATTCGCCGGCGACAACGGGTTGGTCCTGTTCTACGCCGGGATGGCCATGTGGCTGACCGATGCGGCATTCGGGCTCGTGACACTGCGTCTAGGGGTCGTCAATCGGTGGGGCGCCGTCGCCCTCGCCGTCGGGTCCGCGCTCGCCATCCTCGGGATCGATCGCCTCGGGCTGACGTCGGAGGCGAACCCAACGATCTTCGGGTCGCTCGCCTTGGCGGGCATCGCCCTCAACGGGATCGCCTGG
>JBGPVC010000095.1:0-11111 GCA_041491485.1 Candidatus Limnocylindria bacterium | reverse complement strand
CGATCCAGGAAGGCGCCGGCAAGGCGCGCCCCGACGGCCTCGTGACCGAGGAAGTGGCCGTCGGCGAAGGTCGCCGGCTTGCCGATGTCGTGGAGCAGGGCGGCCAGCCGCACGATCGGCCGAGCCGCCGGCGCGGCGTCCACGGACCGGAGGGTGTGATCCCAGAGATCCTCCTCGGGCACCTTGTTCTGGGGCATGCCGCGCTGGGCGGCGAGGTCCTTCGAGATCGTTGCCAGCAGGCCCGTATCGCTCATCAGGCGAAGGCCGACCGACGGCAGCGGGGCGGCGAGCAGCCGATCGAGCTCCGTCGCGATGCGCTCGCCGGACAGGTGCGCCACCAGTGTCGAGCGGGCCTGGATGCCGGCCAGCGTTGCCGGCTCGATGCCGAAGCCGAGCGTCGCCGCCAGCCGGACGGCCCGGACCATCCGCAGGGCGTCCTCCTCGAAGCGAGCCCGCGGGTCGCCCACGGCTCGCAGGATCCGGGCCTCCACGTCGGCCCGTCCGCCGTACGAGTCCACCACGGTCGGCGTTTCGCCGGACCGCGCCCCCCACGCCATCGCATTGACGGTGAAGTCGCGTCGAGCGAGGTCCAGCTCGATCGCGCCGGTGAACTCGACCCGGTGCGGCCGCCGGAAGTCGGCGTAGTCGTGGTCGCGCCGGAACGTCGTGATCTCGTAGAGCTCGCCGTGGCGTGGCACGGCCACGGTCCCGAACCGGTTCTCGTAGGCCGCCTCCGGAAAGATCTCCAGGAGCCGTTCCGGCGGGGCATCGGAGGCGAGGTCCCAGTCGGCCGGCGATCTCCCGAGCAGCACGTCGCGCAGCGAACCGCCGACCACATAGCCGGCCTGTCCCGCCGTCCAGAGCGTCTCGAGGAGCTCGGCGACCGGAACCGGGATGGCCTCCTGGATCGGCGTCAGTTGCGCCCCAGGAAGAGGTAGGTCCGCCAGCCTTCGTTGCGGTCGTCGCCGAGGTATGGCGTGAACAGCGAGTAGATGTCGCTGCGCGGCTCGAACGGCTGGCGAGCCAGGTGGAGGCGCGCCTCCTCGAGGGTCTTGCCGCCCTTGCGATGGTTGCACGGCTTGCAGGCGGCGACCAGGTTCTCCCAGGTGTGGCTACCGCCGCGATGCCGTGGCATGACGTGATCGAGCGTCAGGTCGTGCGATTGCCGGCCGCAGTACTGGCACGTGTGCCGGTCCCGGGTGAAGACCTCGCGTCGCGACAGCTTGACTCGAGGCCGTGGGCGGCGGATCAGGTGCTGCAACCGGATCACGGAGGGCGCACGGTACTCCGTCCGCACCGTCCGGATCACCTGGTGGTCGTACTCGATCACTTCGGCCTTCTCGCCGAAGACCAGGCGGAAGGCTCGAGGCAGGTTACAGACGTTGAGCGGCTCGTAGTTCTGGTTCAGAACGAGTACGACACCGTCCATCGAGCGGGACGATAGCAGAAGCGCCCCAACGTGCAGGCCCGCTACGCACGGCCCACGGCCGCACCGCTGGCCGGATTCCAGCCGCCCGCCTGGCCGACCTTGCTCGAGAGCGGCCGGCCGAGCGCGTCCGTGATGAATCTCGCGGCCTCGAGCACGCCCGCCAGGCTCGTGCCGTGCTCCCAGCCGGAGGCGTCGAGGAAGTAGACCATATCCTCCGTGGCGAGATTGCCGGCGGCACCCGGTGCGTAGGGGCAGCCGCCGGTCCCGCCGGTCGAGGCATCGAAGCAGCGCACCCCGGCTTCCAGCCCGGACGCCACGTTGGCCAGCGCGGTCCCCCGCGTGTCGTGGAAGTGGTACGCCAGCTGCGAGAGCGGGATGCCGGCCTCGACGGCCAGCCCGGTCAGGGTCGAGACCTGCGACGGCACGCCGACGCCGATCGTGTCACCGAAGCAGACCTCGTCGAGGCCGAGCGCGAGCAGCCGCATTGCCACCTCGACCGCGCGAGCCGGATCGACCCGTCCGGTATACGGGCAGCCGAAAGCGGTCGACACGTACCCGCGACGCCACCAGCCCAGCTCGCCGGCGCGCTGCAGGACCGGCGCGAAGGCCGCGATCGACTCGTCCACGGTCATGCCGATGTTGGCCCGGGTGAACGCGTCCGTGGTCGCCGTGAATACCGCGAGGGCCCGGGCCCCGGCCGCCTCGGCGCGGGCCAACCCTCGCAGGTTCGGGACGAGCACCGGGTAGCGGACGCCCGTTCGTCGTGGCAATCCGGCGAGCAGCTGATCGGCGTCCGCGAGCTGTGGGACGGCGCTGGGCGCCACGAAGCTCGACACCTCGATCTCCCGGAGCCCGGCGGTGGCCAGGAGCTCGATGAACCGGGCCTTGGTCACCGTTGGGATCGAGGTCGCCTCGTTCTGCAGCCCGTCGCGCGGGCCGACCTCGTAGATCCGGACGCGTTCGCTCACCTCGGCTTGCCGCTGCAGCGCGTCAGCCGAGCGGCGGATCCATCGCCCGCTCGAGGCGGGCGATCTCGACCTCGATCCGGCCGATCAGGTCGATCGCGGCGACGTGCTCCTCGCTGCCGTGCGGTGCAGCGTTGCGCCGCCGGCGCGTCTCGCCATGGAGCGCCAGCAGCTCCTCGCGGGTTCCCGGCAGCTTCGTGGCATCCGCGCTGTGGTGGGCCATGGAAACCTCCGATTCAGGACGACCCTGAGCGTACCCGAAGCGGCGCGATCAGGGTTCGATGATGGCGAGCACCTGGCCGCGGGCGACCTGCTCGCCCGGGCGGACCCGGAGCTCGGCCAGACGGCCGGGGATGGGCGCCTTGACCACGTGCTCCATCTTCATCGCCTCGAGGGTCACGACCGGATCGCCGGCTTCGACTGCGTCTCCGAGCTCTCGGTAGACGCTGACGACGGCGCCCGGCATCGGCGCGGTCACGTCGGTGGGCCCGAGTTCGCCGGCCGGGTGGTGGGCGATCGCCGCCCGAGCCGCGCGCTCCACGTCGGGCGGTGGCGCCACCCCGAAGGCGACGCTCCGACCCGCGACGTCGACATGGACGACGCTCCCGATCCTCACCCACGTGGCTGCCTCTGCGCCCACGCGCGGTGCCGCCACCTGCGCAACGCCTTCCGCTTCCAGACGGACCGAAGAGTCGGCGTTCAACCGCCAGCCGCCGCCCCAGGGCTCGGTGTCATCTCGTTCGATCAGCGCGGATGCGGCGATCGCCCAGGCCTCCGAGGGGATCACCGTTCGTTCCGCCCAGTCGTCGGGCGGCCAGATCCGGTCCAGCGTGTCAGTCCGGACGTCGCCGTCCCGGACGACCGGTTGGCGGACCAGCCAGCGCAGGAAGCGCAGGTTGGTCACGACGCCCAGCACGACCGTGGAATCGAGCGCGGCCGCGAGCCGCTCGAGCGCCGTCCGGCGGTCCGGTCCCCAGGCGATCACCTTGGCGAGCATCGGGTCGAACCGATCGCCGATCTCGCTGCCGAGCTCGATGCCGGCGTCGACTCGGATGCCATCACCCGACGGCCAGCGGAGTGCCTCGATCCGCCCGGTGGCCGGCAGGAACCCGTCCTCGGCGTCCTCGGCATACAGCCGGACCTCGATGGCGTGGCCGGTCGAACGCGAGGCCTCGTCCGGTTCGAGCGCCAGCGGATCGCCCGCGGCGATCCGCAGCTGGTCGGCGACCAGGTCGCGACCGGTGACGCACTCGGTCACCGGGTGCTCGACCTGGAGCCTGGTGTTCATCTCGAGGAAGCTGAAGGCCCCGCGATCGTCCACCAGGAACTCGCAGGTGCCCGCACCGACATACCCCACCGCCCGACCTAGCGCCAGGGCGGCTTCTCCAAGCCGGCGTCGCAGCCCGTCGTCGACGGCACGCGATGGCGCTTCCTCGAGGACTTTCTGGTGGCGGCGCTGCAGGGAGCAGTCCCGCTCCCCCAGGTGGACGCCACGCCCCGCTGCGTCGAACAGGACCTGGATCTCGATATGGCGCCCTCCCTCGACGAGCCGTTCGAGGATCAGCCGATCGTCGCCAAAGGCGGCCTGCGCCTCGCGTCGCGAGGCCGACAGCGCCTCCGGCAGCTGGCCTGGATCGCGGACGATGCGCAGCCCCTTGCCGCCACCGCCGGCTGCCGGCTTGACTAGGACGGGGAAGCCAATGCGCTCGGCCGCGCTCACGAGCGTCGCGTTCGCCTGATCCGCGCCGTCGTAGCCGGCGAGGACGGGGACGCCGAGCGAGCGGGCCAACTGTCGCGCCGCCGCCTTGTTGCCCATCGCCTGGATCGCCGATGGCGGGGGACCCACCCAGGTCAACCCGGCGCGACCGACCGCCTCGGCAAACCCGGGGTTCTCCGCCAGGAAGCCGAAACCCGGATGAACCGCGTCGGCACCGGACGCCTGAGCGGCGCCGACGACCGCCTCGATGTCGAGCAGATCCAGCGCGGCCGGGCCGTCCGTGGCCGGAGCGATCGCGCCTATTCCGAGACGCCGGCAGGTCCGCGCGATCCGTACGGCGATCTCGCCGCGGTTGGCAATGAAGAGCGAGCGGATAGCCGGCCGGTGGGCATCCGCGACGGTGCCGGTCTCCATGAATGCGTCAATCGCGTCAATTGCGACACGCCAGCGTCCTCCAACCCGTCGAGCTGGCAGCCGGCCGGTGGTGATCCAGCGCTGGACGGTCCTCGTCGTGGCACCGATCCGCGCAGCAGCCTGGCTCGGGCTCAGTTCCTCGCTCATGTGTGTCGCGATCGTCGCATATCGAGCGCCGGGCCGCCCAGGCTGGCCTCGCGTCCGCGTGCCTGTGCTTCCCAGTCAGCACTTGGCCGTCGAAGCTTGCCCGATCCACGGCATCGCACCTCCTCGAGCTCGCATCGTGCCTCGGATGCACCGATTCCCGTCGAACGGCGGTTGCCCACCTGCTGGGGCAGTGAATGCTGACTCCCAGACACGTTTCCCCTCGGAGGGATCGCACGGCGCGTCCCGTGGTGGCCCGCGTCCAGTGGTGGCCCGCAGCCAGTTGGGCCGCAGCCAGTTGGCCCGCTGATGGGGCGCCCTGTGTCGAATGTAGCGGCCTGCGGTCTTCAGGCTCAACGTGCCAGCCAGCCGCCGCCGCGAGAGAATGGATCGCTTCAAGCGTCACGGCACGAGGGGGGACCGATGGAACTCATCGTCGCTGGCCTTGTCGGGGCCGCGGTCGGTGCCGCGGTCGTCTGGCTCACCGGACGCCGTCGCCGGGGAATGGGCGCGTCGTACCGGTTCACCGACAAGAGCCGACCTTGGCCGTCCTGGCCGAAGTCTCCCAACCCCGAGGAGCGGGAGCAGATGAAGCTGCGTCAGGATCCGCTGCTGCTGATCGACCGGAGCCCGCTCAGGCGCGTGGTTGGCGTCGGCCAGACGTTGACCGCAGACGGCGCGACGGTGGAGTGCATCGCCATCGAGCTCCGCGATGACGGTGGCCGCGGGTTGCTACGAAGCATGACCCCCGGTGGCCGTCACATCGGGACTGAGTCGGTGGGCCAACAACCGATCGATCCGGTACCCCGCCTCGAGGACGACCTCGGCACCGCCTATGCCGTCACGATGCCGCAGTGGAGGGGCGACGAATACAGCAGCGAGATGCTCTTTCGGTTTACGCCCGTGCCGCCGGCGGAGGCCCGACAGCTCGTGATCCGCGCGCCTCGGGCCTGGCCATACGGGCCGTCGAATGGCGCCTCGACCGAGGACTGGTGGTCGTTCGAGGTGGATCTCACCGCGCGCTGACCGAGGCAATCCGTCGGGCGTGCGAGACCGCTACTTTCGACACAGGGCGTGATGGGGGCCCGCTGGCGCAGACCGGTTGCCGGCGCTCGGTCAGTCCTCGGGCGCCCAGGCCGGACGGCGCTTCTCGTCGAAGGCGTGGAAGCCTTCCTGGGCCTCGGCGGAGGTGCGCTGCCGAGCGATCACGCGAGCCGTATGCCACTTGGACGAGCCGTGGCCCAACCCGCGGATCTCGCGGATGATCGACTTGGCCGCCCGGGCCGCCGTCGGACCGGCCGCCAGCACGTCGGCCACGGCGGCGTCGACCGCGGCGTCGAGCGCGGCCTCTCCCTCGACGACCTCGTGCACGAGCCCGCTTCGCATGGCCCGGAACGCATCGAACCGGCGGCCTGTCGGGAAGAGCGCCCGGGCCTCGGACTCGCCGATCTTGGCAACGACGAACGGGCTGATCACGGCAGGCAGGATCCCGAGCCGCACTTCGGTGAATCCAAACCGAGCCCCGCTCTCCGCGATGACGATGTCGGCGACCGCACAGAGGCCGATCCCGCCGCCGAGCGCGGCTCCATGAACGCGGGCGATGACCGGCACCGGGCAGGTGTCGATGGTCTCGAACATCTCGGCCATCGCCATCGCGTCCTGCTCGTTGCCTTCGACGTCGAGGGAGAGCGCCGCGCGCATCCAGTTGACATCCGCCCCGGCGCAGAACGACGGGCCGGTGCCGCCGAGCACGACCGCACGCAACCTCGTGGGCTCCTCGCGGGCGAGGGCCGTGAACGCCGCCCGGAGCTCGGCGATCATCGCCCCATCGAAGGCGTTATGGATCTCCGGCCGCGACAGCGTCACGCGCGCGACGGCGTCGCCGGGACCCGTCCGCTCGACGGTCAGGGCTGGGCTCATGTAGCCATCCTAGCGGTCCCGATCGACTGCTAGGCTGCCGTCGTGGACCCGCGCAGCCCATCATGGCGTCCCGATCACACACGCCGCCGGCTGGCCACGATCCGCCTCGCGCGGCGCGGCGCCCTGCTCGCCGCGGTGCTGTTCGCACCGGTCGGCGCCGTCGGCATGGCGACCCTGCCGCCGCTCGATCCACTCAACTCGCCGATGGCCTCCACGCTGGCCGCCCTGGCCGGTCTGGCGGGCGTGGCCCTGCTCGGTGCCGGACTTGCGCCCGCCGCCATCGGCTCGCGGGTCGATGGGGTCGCGGTCGGCGTGGCGCTCGCGATCGGCGTCCCCGTGGCGGCCGTGACGTCCGCGCTGATCGGGACGTTCATCGCAGGGTCGGCGCTCCATGGCTTCGACGAGGGCGGATTGCTGGCCGGCCAGGTCCTGCGTGGCGGTGTCAGCGGCGCCGTCGCGATGTCGCCCCTGATCGCGATTGCGTCGACGATCTGGGTCGTCGTGGTTCGACGCTGGAGTCGGCGTCCCGGCGGCTGAGGCGTCCCGCAGCTACATCCGGAAGACGCCGAAGCGGGTCTCCGGGATCGGGGCGTGGATGGCGGCCTCGATGCCCATCGTCAGGACCCGGCGGGTGTCCATCGGGTCGATAACGCCGTCGTCCCACAGTCGCGCCGTGGCGAAGTACGGTGAGCCCTCGCGCTCGTAGGTGTCGAGGATCGGCGCCTCGAAGGCGTCGCGCTCGTCGTCGTCGGCGAACCCGCCGCGGACCGTGGACAGCACCCTGGCCGCCTGCGGGCCGCCCATGACCGAGATCCGCGAGTTCGGCCACGACCAGAGGAGGCGAGGCTGGTAGGCGCGCCCGGCCATGGCGTAGTTGCCGGCGCCAAACGAGCCGCCGATCAGGATCGTGAACTTCGGAACCTCCGCGCTGGCCACGGCCGTCACGAGCTTCGCGCCGTCCTTGGCGATCCCGGCCTCTTCGTATTCCCGCCCGACCATGAACCCACTGATGTTCTGGAGGAAGACCAGCGGGATTCGACGCTGGCAGGCGAGCTCGATGAAATGGGCGCCTTTGAGCGCCGACTGGCTGAAGAGGATCCCGTCGTTGGCCAGAATCCCCACCGGAAAGCCACCGACATGCGCGAAGCCGCACACGAGGGTCTCGCCATACAGCGGCTTGAAGTCGTGGAACCGGGAGCCATCGACGAGCCGGGCGATCAGCTCCCTCACGGGGATCGGTCGGCGTGGGTCGAGCGAGACCGCCGCATACAGCGACGCGCTCCGGTCGTCACCCGCTGCCGGAATGAGCGGTGGTTCCGGCTCGCGCCGCTCCCATGGTGGTTCGGGTGTCCGCCGACTCAGGTTGCGGATGATCGAGCGCCCGAGCGCGAGGGCGTGCTCGTCGTCGAGCGCCTCGTGATCGGCGACGCCGGACCGGCGGGTATGGACCTCCGACCCACCGAGGTCCTCGGGCGTCACGTCCTCGCCGGTCGCGGCCTTCACGAGCGGCGGGCCGCCGAGGAAGATCGTGCCGGTTCCGCGAACGATGACCGTCTCGTCGCTCATGGCCGGGACGTAGGCGCCACCCGCGGTGCAGGAACCCATCACCAGCGCGACCTGGGGGATGCCCGCGGCCGACATGCGGGCCTGGTTGTAGAAGATCCGTCCGAAGTGGTCGCGATCGGGGAAGACCTGGGCCTGGAGCGGCAGGAACGCCCCACCCGAGTCGACCAGGTAGACGCACGGGAGCCGGTTCTCGAGCGCGATCTCCTGCGCTCGCAGGTGCTTCTTGACGGTCATCGGGTAGTACGTGCCGCCCTTGACCGTCGCGTCATTGGCGACGACGACGCACGTCGTTCCCTCGATCCGGCCGATCCCGGTGACGATGCCCGCGCCGGGCGCATCGCCGTCGTACAGGCCGTTCGCGGCCAGCGGGCTCAGCTCGAGGAAGGACGTTCCCGGGTCCAGCAGGCGATCGATCCGCTCACGAACCGGCAACTTGCCTCGTTCTCGGTGGCGGGCGATCGACCGCTCGTCGCCGCCCGCACCACCGGCGGTCAGCGTCCCCTGGCGCACCCGGAGCTCGTCGACCAGCGACGCCATCGCGTCGTGGTTGGCGCGACTCTCTGCGGCGTCGGGGTCGAGCCGGCTGCGCAGGACGGGCATGCGCCGATGATAGGTCGCTGGTTGTCCCGTGATCGCGAGGAGCTCGATCGACGCGACCGAGGCTCAAGCGCTTGTCGTGCCGTCGCGGCGCGCCCAGACCGAGCCTGCCGAGACGGCGACAGCACTGATGGCGAGCACTGCACCAAGTCCCGCCCAGAACGGAAGATACAGAAGGCCATACAGCAACTGTCCAGCCAGTCGCGCGACGAGTGGAGCGGGACTGACGTCGCCTTCGGTGGGCGGTCCGGTCCAGATGGAGACGGCCGTTCCAACCAGGATGTACGCGAACGACCCAACCAGGGCGTAGGCGACGGTGGCCCAGAGGTCGGACCGGAAGGACCCGGTGGCACGCGGACCGATCAGCCAGCCAGCGCCGACGGCGACGATCGTGATGATCGCCACCCAAAGCGGGGCAACGCTGCTCGGCGTCGCACCCAGGACAAGGAGGAAGACCGGGACCGCGGTGGCCGGCGCGAGACCGGCCACCGCGCCAATGCGATGGGCCGGAGTGCTGCTCATGGTGAGGGTCATTCCGGCGCTCTAAGCGTGCTACTCTGTCATAGCAAGTTATGAGCGATAAACAGGCTACTGTCAAGGCGCATGTTCCAACCGACATGGTGACGGACGGCAGTGCCCCGCGCCATGGCAGCCAGGCCGCGGAGTCGATCCGGCTCGATCTGGCCGCGGCGTGGGGCGAGATGGGGGCAGCCTGGGGCGTGACCCCGGCGATCGCCCGGGTCCAGGCGTATCTGATGGCACGCCAGGTCCCCTTGACCGAGCGCGAGGTCCGCGAGGCCCTCGGACTCAGCCATCGCGCCGCAAGCCTGGCCCTGGCCGAGGCCGAGTCCTGGGGGATCGTCGAGCGAGTGCCGGAGCCGCGGCGCGTGGGCCGGCGCGGGCCGGCCGGGGCAGCCTACCTCGCCGTCGGCGACCACTGGCAATGGTTCGGGCGAGTCATCGCCGAGCGCAAGGTTCGTGAAGGCGACCCGATTGTCGCCGTGCTCGAGGCCAAGGAACGAGAGGCGGCCGCCGCGCTCGAGACGCGACCCGATGACACGGAGCTCGCGGCACTGCGCGACTGGCTGTCGGCGTTCCTCGTCTTCGTCCGGCTCTTCGACCGCGCCATCGGCCTCGTCCCCCAGCTCGATCCGCGAGAGCTCGAACGCGCGCTCGGCCTGCTCGGACGGATTCCGGACTCGACCATCCTTCGCCTGTTCGACCTGCTGGGCTCCCTGCCGGACCAGGACGTCATCGACCTGGTCGATGCGCTGTCGCGCTTGTCGCCGACCGCCGCGCGCCGGGCGACCAGCCTCATGTCGGGGGTCATCCGAACCGTCGCACGCTGACCGGTTTCCGATTGGACAGACCGACTGACGGAACGTGTCGGAGCCTCCGGCAGCCCTCGCGAGCGCCCGTGCGATAATCGACGCGCGCGCGGGACTCGGCCGACTCGAACGGGCGACGACCCCGGGGCCAGACCCGGCCGGCGAACCGAGCGCGACCACCAGAGGAATCCATCCCACATGACCGTCGAAACGTCCACCTGGGCGACCAAGAAGGGCTTGGCCCAGATGCTCAAGGGCGGCGTCATCATGGATGTCGTCACGCCCGACCAGGCCAAGGTCGCCGAGGATGCCGGCGCCGTGGCCGTGATGGCGCTCGAGCGCGTCCCTGCCGACATCCGCAAAGCGGGTGGCGTCGCGCGCATGAGCGACCCGTCGATGATCGAGGGGATCATGGACGCGGTGACCATCCCGGTGATGGCCAAGGCGCGCATCGGCCATTTCGTCGAGGCCCAGGTCCTGGAAGCGCTCGGTGTCGACTACATCGACGAGTCCGAGGTCCTGACGCCGGCCGACGAGTCGAACCACATCGACAAGCACGCCTTCAAGGTGCCGTTCGTGTGCGGCTGCCGCAACCTCGGTGAGGCGCTCCGCCGCATCAACGAGGGCGCCGCGATGATGCGGACCAAGGGCGAGGCCGGGACGGGCAACATCGTGGAGGCCGTCCGCCAGCTCCGAGACGTCCTTGCCGAGATTCGCCGCCTCGAGCACATGCGCGAGGACGAGCTGTTCGTGGCCGCCAAGGAGCTCGGTGCGCCGTACGACCTGGTCAGGCAGGTCGCCGCGGACGGCCGGCTGCCCGTCGTCAACTTCGTGGCCGGCGGGATCAGCACGCCGTCCGATGCGGCGTTGGTGATGCAGCTGGGCGCCGAGGGCGTGTTCGTTGGCTCGGGCATCTTCAAGAGCGAGGACCCTGCCCGGATGGCCAACGCGATCGTCCAGGCGACGACGTTCTTCGACGACCCGAGGAAGATCGCCGAGGTCTCCAAGGGCCTGGGTGCCCCGATGCGTGG
>JBGPVC010000094.1:0-11128 GCA_041491485.1 Candidatus Limnocylindria bacterium | reverse complement strand
TTCCTGGCGGCGACGTTCGGTCTCGGGCTGACGGGGGTCATTGGCTTCTACGGACCCCCGATCGGTTCGCACTACACCGGCTCGCCTGCGCCGGTCGACGTGGCCGGCGGGATGCGAGGGAGCGTCCTCGGGTTGTTCGGCGGCGCTGATCCGAGCATCCCCCCGGACGCCATCGGCGCGCTCGACGAGGCGCTCACGGCGGCCGGCGTAGATCATCGGCTGGTCACCTATCCGGGCGCCCCACACAGCTTCTTCGACCGAAAGGCTGCCGACTTTGGGGATGCAAGCGCCGCAGCCTGGGAGGAGATTCTCGGCTTCATTCGTGATCGAACGGACGCACCCACGGAGCAGTAAGCGAGGTGGCCGTGTCGGCGCGGGCGGCCATCGCGGGGCGAGGCCGGACGATTCGGCACGGTTCGGTGCGGTTCGGCTCGGCAATCCTGGCGCCTGGCGCTCATGCAGCCGTCGACGAGTCGGAAGCGGTCGAAGCCGTGTGCCATGCGCCTGACATCGGCCGATTCCGGGTCTGGAGGGGCCGGAGGGGCTACGCCACGACCCGGCCGCCCTCGTTGCGCGGCTCGACGACGGCGACGCGGCCGGGCAGGTCGGTCTCGGCCGCGCAGGCGATGAATGCGGCCTCGATCTGCGCGATCGCGGTCGGCGAGTCGGTGAAGGCCAGGATCGCGGAGCCCGCCCCCGACAGGCAGGCGCCCAGCGCGCCGGCCGAGCGGGCCGCCTCGACCATTCCGGGGAGCTGTGGATAGACGGCCGCCCGATACGGCTCGTGGATGCGGTCGACCGTCAACCGGCGCAGCAGGTCGTAGCGGCCCGTCGCCAGTCCGGCCACACCAACGGCCACGGCCCCCAGGTTGGAGACCGCGTCGGCGAGCGGGACGTTCGTCGGCAGCGCCGCGCGCATCGCGCCCGTCGCGAGGCGGAGTTCGGGGATGAACAGGACCGCGCGGAGGTCCCGTGGAGCGTCGAACCGGATCGCATCGACCCCGTCCGATGACGCCGCGGAGACCACGAACCCGCCGAGCAGGGCCGCCGCCGCATTGTCCGGGTGGCCTTCGATCTCCGTGGCGATCCCGAGCAGCTCGGCCGTCGACAGCGGCTCGCGAGCCAGGGCATTGCCGGCCAGCACGCCCGCGACCGTCGCGGCCGCCGACGACCCGAGCCCGCGGGCCAGCGGGATCTCATTGCGCATCGCGATCCGCCAGCCGAGGCCCTCGGGCAGCTCGCCACGAGCCTTCCGCAGCGTCGCCTCCAGGCCGCGCACGAAGCGGTTCTGGCGATCCTCGCTGAGCTCGTTGCGTCCTTCGCCGTCGACCGTGAGCTCGATCGCGCCGCGGCTCCAGACCCGCACCTCGAGCTCGATGCGGTTGACCATCGCCAGGGCGACGCCCAGGCAGTCGTAACCGGCGCCGAGATTGGCCGACGAAGCTGGCGCCTCGACGGCCAGTGCGCTGCCGTCGAGCTCGGCCAGCCAGTGAGCGGCCACGCGGAACCTCTACCAGCCCAGCGCGACGGCGACGGCGCCGACGCTGGCGTCCGCCTCGATGAAGGACGCCGCCTGGCGTTCCGCGGTGGTCGGGTCCTTGAGCCCGTGACCCGTCAGGACGCACACGACCAGGGCATCGGGATCGAGCTCGCCGGCCGCCGCGGCGCGGGTCACGCCGGCCACGCCGGCGGCGGAGGCCGGTTCGCAGAAGATCCCCTCCTGGCGGGCAAGGGCCCGGTAGGCCGCCAGGATCTCGTCATCGCTGACGGCGTCGATCCGGCCGCGCGAGGCGTCGCGGGCGTGGATCGCCTTGGTCCACGAGGCCGGGTCGCCGATCCGAATGGCGGTGGCGATCGTCTCCGGGTGCTCGATGCGGTGACCGACCACCAGCGGCGCAGCGCCGGCCGCCTGGAAGCCCCACATTCGTGGCGTGCCGCGGACCAGGCCCGCCTCGGCGTACTCGCGGAACCCCTGCCAGTACGCGCTGATGTTGCCAGCGTTGCCGACCGGGATCGCCAGGACGTCGGGCGAACGGCCCAGGTCGTCGCAGACCTCGAAGGCGGCCGTCTTCTGGCCCTCGAGGCGGAACGGATTGACCGAGTTGACCAGCGTGACCGGATGGTCATCCTGCTCGGCCAGCGCGCGCACGATCCCGAGTGCCTCGTCGAAGTTGCCGTCGACGGCCACGACCCGGGCGCCGGCGATCAGTGCCTGGAGCAGCTTCCCGACCGCGATCTGGCCCTTGGGCAGGACGACGATGACCTCCATGCCGGCGGCGGCACCGTATGCGGCGGCCGATGCGGAGGTGTTGCCGGTCGAGGCACAGACGATCGCCCGTGCACGGGCCTCGGCGGCCTTCGCCACGGCGAGCACCATCCCGCGGTCCTTGAAGGAACCCGTCGGGTTCTGTCCCTCGATCTTGAGATACAGGTTCGACAAGCCGACGGCGGCCCCGAGCCGGGTCGCGTGCACGAGCGGCGTCGCTCCCTCGCCGAGGGTGAGCGGCGGCGTGGCATCCGTCACCGGCAGGAAGCGCCGGTAGCGGTCCATTAGGCGAGGACGGCGGGCACCGCCCCCAGACAGCTCGGCCATCAGTCGTCGCTGGGGTAGAGGGTCACGTCGATCCCGGCCGGCAACAGGGAGCGGACGCTGGCACGGGCATCGTGGAGGGTCGCCCCGGCGATCCGGATCGCCAGCCCGCGTTCCGTGGCCACGATCTCCACGCCAGGCGCGGGCGGCGAGCTCGGGCTCGTGTCTGCCGGCGGCACCGGAACGAACGTGAACCAGTCACGGGCCTCGACGGTCGGGTCGACGGACGCGGAGGTCTCGGCCGCGGCCGGCGAGAGACCCGCCCAGGTGGAGGACAGGCCACGCGCGACGGCCACCAGGTCACCCAGGACGGCGCTGCTGGTCGCCGCTCCGCCGGCGCCAGGGCCGGACAGGCTCACCGACCCCAGCGGCTCCGCGTCGATCTCGATACGGTTGAGCACACCCGAGGTCGACCCGAACGGACCACCGGCCGCGACGGCGGTGGGCAGCACGCCCGCGAGGATCTCATCGCCCGCTCGACGCGCGGTCGCCAGGAGCTTGATGGTCAGGTCGAGCGAGGCTGCGGCCGCCAGCTCCTCCTGCGTGACGCCCGTGATCCCGGGCGCGCCCGTGCCCAGCACGGTCGGCGGGCGTCGCGCGACGCCCGACGGGTCGATCCAGCGGCCGAAGGCCAGGCGAGCGAGGATCACGAGCTTGTTGACCGCGTCGTCGCCCTCGACGTCGCCGGTCGGGTCGGCCTCGGCGTACCCGCGCGCCTGCGCATCGGCAAGGACGGCCGCGTAGCCGCGACCCTCGCCGGCCATCGCGCTCAGGATGTAGTTCGTGGTGCCATTGACGATGCCCCGGACGCGGGTCACCTCGTCGGCGGCGAGATCCGTGGCCAGCGGACCGAGGACCGGGATGCCGCCACCCACGGCGGCCTCGAACCGGAGGGCGACGTCACCTCGTCGAGCGACAGCCTCGAGCGCCTGCCCGTGATGCGCGATCACGTGCTTGTTGGCGGTCACCACCGGCTTTCCGGCCGTGAGTGCCGCCGCGATCAACGTCCGTGCAGGCTCGTCGCCACCCATCAGCTCGACGACCACATCTGTATCGGAGGCGGCGACGAGATGGGCCGGGGCGTCGGTCAGCAGGTCGGCGGGAATGCCGGCGCGGCGGGCTCGGCCGAGATCGCGGCAGGCGACCCCGGCCAGGACCAGCGGTGCCCCGTCGACGGCGCACAGCCGCTCCGGGTGATCCAGCAGCGCACGGACCACCTCTCGCCCGACGGTCCCGGCACCGAGGACGGCGACACGGAGCGGGGCACGACTCATTGCGGCTCGGACCGGCCGGATCCGGCACCTCGCGGGGAGGACATCGCGGGGAATGGTAGCGGACCGGTTCGGGCGGTCGCCGCCGTTCAAGACGCCGCCACGTGATTTCCGGGTGAGTGGGGTCGGCTACACTCGCCAGTCATGATGACCGAGCTTGCTCCGGCTCCCGCGCCCGTCACCGACGCCGTCGATCGGCCGCGCATCTTCTCGGGAATCCAGCCCTCGGGCGTGGTCCACCTGGGCAATGACCTGGGCGCTGTCCGCAACTACGTGAAGCTCCAGTGGGAGTTCGAGGCGATCTACTGCATCGTCGACTACCACGCCCTGACGAGCACCCACGACCCGGCCCTGTTGCGCATGCGGACGCGGGAGATGGCCGCCTCGCTGCTGGCCCTCGGCCTCAACCCGGAGCGATGCACGCTGTTCGTCCAGAGCCACCGGCCCGAGCACACCGAGCTCGCCTGGCTGTTCACGACGGTCACGCCTGTCAGCTGGCTGGAACGGACACCGACCTACAAGGAGAAGCGCCAGACGCAGCCAGACGACATCAACCACGGGCTGCTCACCTACCCGGTCCTGCAGGCCGCCGACATTGCCATCTACAAGGCCTCGCGCGTGCCGGTCGGGAAGGACCAGGCGGCCCATCTCGAGCTGAGCCGCGAGATCGTTCGAACCTTCAACGCCCGGTATGGCGAGACGTTCCCCGAACCCCAGGCGGTCTTCACCGAGGCGCCGACCGTCTTTGGGACCGACGGCATCCGGAAGATGAGCAAATCCGTGGGCAACACGATCGACGTGCTGGACGATCCGGCGCTGATCCGCAAGCAGATCATGTCGATGGTGACCGACACCAAGCGGATTCTGCGGACCGATCCGGGCCGCCCGGAGGTGTGCAACGTCTGCCAGCTGCACCGCTTCTTCGGGCCGGACTGGGAGGAGATCCAGGACGGCGAGCGAACGGCGCGAACCGGCTGCGTGGACACCAAGAAACTGCTGGCCGATCGGATCGTGGCGTACTACACACCCGCACGCGAGCGCTACCTCGAGCTGCTGGCACACCCCGCCGAGGTCGATGGCGTCCTCGAAGCCGGCGCCGACCGCCTGCGTCCCGGCGCCGCGGCGACGATGGACGAGGTCCGCCACAAGATGGGCCTGCGCTGACGGCCATGCTGAACGTCCGCCCCGAGGGACGCGACCGCCGACTCGTCGGTGCGCTCCTCGTGCTGGGTGTGACCGCGCTCTTCTTCCTCGTCGTCGGGCAGGTTGCGACCGTCTTCTTCTACTTCGGCGACATCTTCCTGACCTTCTTCCTGGCCTGGCTGCTGGCCTTCATCATCAGCCCGGTCGTGACCCGGGTGGTGGACGCCGTGCCACGGCTCCCCAGGGCCCTCGCCGCCGTCCTCGTCTATTCCCTGGTCGTGGTCCTGATGGCCCTCACCGTGGTCGTGGCCGCCGGGGCGCTGGCAACCTCGATCGCCCAGCTCGTCGAATCGATCCCGAACATCCGGGCGAACCTGCCCACGATCGTGGCCCCATGGCAGCAATGGCTGACCTCGATTGGCCTCGGCCAGATCGACCTCGCGGGCCAGGCCGCGATCGCGCTATCGAACCTGGACCAGATCGCCGGGCAGCTGGTTGAGCCACTGCAGCAGTTCGCGGTGGCCAGCCTCGGCGCTGTCGGGACGATGCTGATCGTCTTCTTCCTGTCGATCTACATGGTCGTCGACCGCGACCAGATCGTGGCGTTCCTGTTCCGCCTGGTCCCGCCGGCCTATGCCGACGAGGCGCGGCTGCTGCAGACGTCGGTGTCGCGCTCCTTCGGCGGCTTCCTGCGCGGTCAGGCCCTGATGGGTCTCGTCTACTTCCTGATCGCGCTCGCCACCAGCCTGCTCCTGGGCCTTCCGCTCGCGGCGCTCTCGTCGGTCAGCGCCGGCATCCTCCAGGCGATTCCGTTCTTCGGGCCGTTCGTGTCGTGGGCGCCGCCCGTCATCGTGGCCCTTGTCCTGCAGCCCACCGCGCTCCTGCCCACGCTCCTGCTGATGATGGTGGGCTGGATCGTGGTCATGAACGTGCTGCAGCCGCGGATCATGCAGGACGCCGTCGGCATCCACCCGATCGTCGTCCTGGGCTCGGTCCTGATCGGGTCGCGGATCGCGGGCATCCCGGGCGCCATCTTCGGGATCCCGATCGCGGCGGTGGTGTCGGCCTTCTTCTTCCAGTTCCTCCATCGCACATCCGGGGACCGGACCGTCGCCGGGCGGGCGGCACGCCGCCTGGCCGATCGCGAGGGTCGCCAGGTCCACGTGCCGCGCGAGCCAGCACCCGGCAGCGCTGCCGACATCGACGACCCGCACCCGGCGAGCCACCCGACATGACCGACGCGCCCGACCTGACGAGAGAGCGGGCGCGAACGGAGCGCCGCGATGTCGACAAGGAACGGGGCGAGCCGCTCGCCGGGAGCGCCGCGCGAGGCGGTCCCAGGGCGCTCCGGGAGAATGCGCGGCCGCTGGCCGAATGGTCGAGCCGACCGAGGATCCTGGTGACCAACGACGACGGCGTCGAATCGCGCGGCCTGCTCGCCCTCAAGCAGGCGCTCGAACCGATGGGCGATGTCACGGTCGTGGCGCCCGACACCAACCAGAGCGCGGTCGGTCACCAGAAGACCCTGATGCGCCCGCTCCGCGTTCGCGAGCGGACGCTGGCCGATGGCTCGCTCGCCTACTCGGTGGACGGATCGCCGACCGATGCGGTCAGCCTCGCCTTCCTGGGCTACTTCGGCCACGACTTCGATCTGGTCGCGTCGGGCATCAACTACGGAGCGAACCTCGGCGACGACATCACCTACTCGGGCACCGTCAGCGCGGCGATGGAGGCCGTGATCAACAGCTGCCCGGCCTTTGCGATCTCGCAGGAGTACTACGAGCATCCGGATTTCGCGCTGGCCGGCCGCGCCGCGGCCACGGTCGCCCGCAACATCATGGAACACGGCCTGTCGCCGGGCGAGCTGATCAACGTGAACGTGCCGGCCGTGCCGCTCGATGAGTTCGGCGGCGTCGAGGTCACCCGCCTGGGCAAGCGGGTCTACCAGGACGAGCTGATCCAGCGGACAGACCCGCGCGGCATCCCCTACTACTGGATCGGCGGACCGCCGCCGTCCGGGCTCGCTGTGCCGGGCACGGACTTCCACGCCATGGTCAATCGGCGGATCGCGGTCACCCCGATCCACCTCGACCTGACCGGCCGCCGATTGCTCAAACGACTCCGAACCTGGGACTGGACGCTGCCCGACGCCGACGCGGCGAGCGAATCCGACGAGGCGGGCGAGGCACGCGGAGGGTGAAGGCGAACAGCCGATGCTCGTCGGCGACAGGATCGACCGGAGGGTTCGGGGTCGGCGCCATCGACGCGATTGTGGCGGACCGCCGACCGCCCGACCAGTCGAATCGCCGCGGTTCGCTCGACAGATGTCGATGCCGGGTCTCGACCGGCGCCGGTGGGGCGCGAACGGTACGGCCGCGATTCTTGGGGTATGGACACCACGACCCTCGCCGGGGCTCGGATGCTGCGGTTCCTCGAGCAGGAGCCGGTCGTCTGGCTGTCCACGGTGCGGCCCAACGGCGCGCCCCACATCCTTCCGATCTGGTTCTGGTGGGACGGTCAGGCCATCCTGGTCTTCTCGAAGCCCGAGGCCCAGAAGGTCCGCAACCTGCGCGACCGATCCTCCGTGATGCTCGCGCTCGGTGATGCCGAGGACGACTTCGATGTGGGGTTGATCGAGGGCCACGCCGAGCTGCTCGATCGGCCCACCCAGGATGTCCTGCCGCCCGCCCACCTCGCCAAGTACGCGCGCCAGCTCGAGGCGATCGGACTCAGCACCGCTGAATACGCCGCGACGTACTCGCAGGTCATCCGGATCAGTCCCGATCGCCCCCTTGGCTGGCACGGACGACGGGCCCCGCGAAGTGCACGCCTGGCGGGCGCCCCATCCCGCTCGATCGACGAGTCGGCTCGCGAGCGGCCATCCCTGCGCGACTGGCTCGGGGAGCCGCTGGCGCGAGGGATCCGCGCGGTTTCCGCTGGTGTTCGCGGCCCCGTCGCGAGTCCGGCCGCGCTCTAGCCGACCGCCGGCGATCGCGAGTCAGCGCCGGCGCTTCTTCCAGTCGCTCAGGATCTCGCGCGCCGCGTTCTGTCCATTCTGGCCACTGACGCCACCGCCCGGATGTGCCCCGGCGCCGGCCAGGTACAGCCCGTCGAGCGCCAGCCGGTATCGAGCGTGACCGAGGAGCGGCCGCCACAGGAACCATTGGTCGAGCCCGTGCTCGCCGTGCATCGGGTGGCCGCCGGTCAGACCGTAGTCCCGCTCGAGATCGAGCGGGGTCAGGACCTGGCGCGCGGTGATCATGCCCGCCAACCCGGGCGCATACGCATCGAGGGTCGAGACGACCAGGTCGCCGAACGCCTCCCGGCGCCCGTCCCATGTGCCATCGCGCAGCGCGTACGGCGTCGATTGGGCGATGACGCTCATCACCTGCGTGCCAGGGGCGGCGCCCTCGACGAGCGACGGGTCGACCAGCGACGGGATCGTGGCCTCGAGCACCGGCGGTGCGGACCAACGACCGTACTTGGCCGCGTCGTGCGCCCGCTCCAGCGGGTCGATCCCGGGCGCGAGGAGGATCCGGCCGTGGATCACAGACTCCTCGGATCCGGCGGCGGTGAACCGGGGCGTTCCGTTCAGGACCAGGTTGACCTTGGCCACCGTCCCCGGCGTCCGGATGTTGGCGGCACGCCAGAGCAGGCTCGGTCCGATCGCCACCGGATCGGCCAGGCGGCTCAGCGCCCGCTTGGGGTCGATGCCGGCGACGACCGCGCGTGCCGTCAGCTCCTCGCCGCCGACCAGAGCGACGCCCGTGGCGCGGCCGTCACGTGACGTGATGGCTCCGACCTCGGCGCCGGTCCGGTACTCCACGCCCCATGCGCTGCCGGCCGCCTCGAGGGCGGCCGCCAGGGCGCCCGGGCCCCCACGGGCAAAGACCGTCTGGCCGGCGGCCCCGCCGTCATTGCCGGCCGAGTCGGCCAGCAGCACCGCCGTCGTTCCGGCCGACCAGGGACCCATCGCCGTGTAGTGCACCCCGCGCCAGGCGATCGCCGCCTGCAGCGCATCGCTCTCGAAGGACTCGGCGACGAAGTCGGCGACGGCCATCGGCAGCACGCGAGTGATGGTGCGAGCGTCGCGCCGGCCGAGCCCTCGGAAGGTGCGCCCGAGCTGCAGACCGGCGATGGCGTCGCCCAGCCCGGGCGATTCGATGTCGGGGGGCGTCCGCGCCGCGAGCTCGCCCAGGAACCCCGCCAGCGAGCGGACCAGCCGATCGAAGGCCGCGTAGGCGTCCGCGTCGTGCGCGGACCGCGCCCGCAGGCCCTCGGCGGTTCGGCCCGGGTCCGACCAGAGGGCCACCGCCGTGCCGTCCGGAGCGGGGGCGAAGACCCGCACGTCGGGGCCGATCAGCGACAGGCCGTGACGCTTGAGGTCGAGCTCGCGTACGACCGACGGCCGCAGCCGCCCGACGGTGTGCGCGAGCGTCGGAACGCGCGCCCCGCTGGCGAGCATGGTCGTCGTGGCGGCGCCGCCAAGCGTCTCGCGTCGCTCGAGCACGACGGTTCGCAGCCCGGCCCGCCCGAGATAGGCGGCCGTGACCAGGCCGTTGTGGCCGCCACCGATGACGATCGCGTCGTAGCCGTTGGTCGTCATCGGTCAGGCCGCCCGCCGGCCGCGTGCCTTGAGGACCTCGAGCGCCGCGATTCGCCCGTTGGCGCCCATGATCCCGCCGCCTGGATGGGTCGCCGAGCCGCACAGCCAGAGGTCGCGGACCGGGGTCCGGAACCGGGCGTAGCCCGGGACCGGCCGGTTGAAGAAGAGCTGCTCGAGTGACAGCTCGCCCTGGAAGATGTTGCCCTCGGACAGGCCCGTCGTGCGCTCGATGTCGAGCGGTGTCTGGACGTTGCGGTGAAGGATGACATCGCGGATGTTCGGGGCGAACTCGGCGATCCGGTCGATGACGGCGTCGCCGAACGCCTCGCGCTGGTCGTCCCACGTGCCGAGCTCGGGCGCCAGCTTGTACGGCGCGTACTGGACGAAGCAGCTGATCACGTGCTTGCCGGGCGGGGCCATCGACGGATCGACCAGCGTCGGGATGATCATGTCGACGTAGGGCCGCCGGCTGAACCGCCCGTACTTGGCGTCGTCGTACGCCTGCTCCATCTCCTCGACCGACGGGCTAAAACTGACCGCGCCGCGCAGGTGCTCACCCTCGCCGGGCAGGCAGGTGAAGTCGGGCAGCCGGTCGACGGCCAGGTTGACCTTGCCCGACGAGCCGCGGAACTTGAAGCGGCGGATCTCCTCCTCGAACGACGGATCGAGGATCCCGGGCTCCAGGAGGCTGAGGAAGGTGAGCCGCGTATCGAGCGAGCTGAGGATCGAGCTCGCCTCGATCTCCTCTCCGGATTCCAGGACGACGCCGGTCGCCCGACCTCCCTTGACGATGATCCTCGCCACCGGCGCCTCGGTGCGGATCTCGGCCCCGAGGGCTCGAGCGGCGTCGCCGATCGCGTTGCTGATCCCGCCGGTCCCGCCTTTCGGGATCCCCCAGGCGCGGAAGGCGCCGTCGATCTCGCCCATGTAGTGGTGGAGCAGGACGTACGCGGTCCCCGGGCTCTTCACGCCCTGGTACGTCCCGATGATCCCGGAGGCCGACATCGTGGCCTTGAGCGGCTTCGTCTCGAACCACTGGTCCAGGAAGTCCGACGCGCTCATCGTCATCAGCTGGACGAAGACCGCCTGCTGCCGCTGGGGCAGCTGCTGGAACCGTCGGGCGAGGCCGGCCAGCGGCATCAGCGGCCGCGGGTCGTTGCTGGTCGGGTCCGGCGGGGTGATGGCCAGGATCGGTTTGATGAAGCGGGCCATCTCGACCATCAGCTGGCCGTATTCCTCGTAGGCCTCGGGGTCGGCGGCCGACCAGCGGCGCAGCTCGCGGATCGTCCGGCCGTGGTCGTTGACGCGCCACAGGTAGTCACCGCCGCCCGCCGCCGGCCCCTCGCCCGGTCGTAGCGGGGTGAACGTCCCGTCCAGCGGCAGGATGTCGAGGCCGTGCCGGGGCAGCTGCAGGTCGCGGATGATCTCGGGACGGAGGAGCGAGACGACGTAGCTGAAGACCGAGAAGCGGAAGCCCGGGAAGATCTCCTCGGTCACCGCGGCGCCGCCGAGAACGTG
>JBGPVC010000093.1:0-11167 GCA_041491485.1 Candidatus Limnocylindria bacterium | reverse complement strand
GTGCAGGAAGACGTTGTTCATGACCGCGTACGCGCGCGAGCGCTCGTCGCGCGGGTAGGGCTGGCGGAACAGCGAGCGCCACACGGCGCTGCGGCGGATGCTCTGGTCCACCCGCTCGAGGAAACTCACCGGGCCCCTCCTGCCACGCCGGGCGTCCCGGCCAGCTGCGCGTCACGGTACGACTCCTTGTAGAGCCGCCCGTCCGTCGAGATCTCCTGCAGTTCGAACCGCTCCATCGTAATGGCGTCAAACGGGCAACGCTTGACGCACAAGGCGCAGCGGATGCAGCGCTCCTCGTCCAGGATCATGGCGCTGCCCTGGTCCCAGCCGTAGGCCTCCTCGAGCTCGGGCAGCAGGCCTTCGGACTTGAGCTGGTTCACGTCGACCATGTGGATGACGCCTTCCGGGCAGACGTCGGCACACGCCCCGCACAGCACGCAGCGGAACGGATCGAACCAGATGTTGTAGTTGCACATCAGGCAGCGCGTCGACTCGGCGACCGCGGCATTGGCGTCGTAGCCGAGCTCGACCGGCGTGTTGAAGTTGACGACCGGCTCGGTCGAGGGCATGCGCGCCGCCAGCGGCGCCATCGGGATGTGCTGGCGCGGCAGGACGTCGTAGAACTCGGGCATGTCGTGCCGCCACGAGCTCGTGATCTTGACGTTCGCGCTGACCGTCACGTCGGCACGCCCCGCCAGGTAGCGATCGATCGCGTAGGCGCACTTCTTGCCGTGCCCGGCCGCCTCGATCAAGGTCGTCGGCCCGGTCACGAAGTCGCCGCAGGCGAACACGCCGCGGACGTTCGTTGCGTACGTTGCCGGATCGACCTTGACCCGACCGCGATTGATCTCGATCTTCGATTCGACCGGCAGGAAGGTCAGGTCGGCGGCCTGGGAGACGGCGGGGATGACCGTCTGGGCGGGGATCTCGAACTCCGAGCCCTCGATCGGGACCGGCGAGCGGCGACCGGAGGCGTCGGGCTCGCCGAGTCGGTTGCGGATGAAGCGGACGGCGCTCACCTTCCCGTCCTTCCCGATGATCTCGATCGGGCTGGCCAGGAACTCCATCCGAACGCCCTCGCGCTCGGTCTCGCCCAGCTCCTCCTCGTCGACGACGAGCTCGGAGCGAGTGCGCCGGTAGACGATCGAGACGCGGTCCGCGCCGTGGCGCAGGCTCGTCCGCGAGCAGTCCATCGCGGTGTAGCCGCCGCCGATGACCACGACGTCCGAGCCGACCACGAGCGGCTGCCCGAGGTTGGCCTTCTTCATGAAGTCGACGCCGTAGTCGACGCCCTCGAGATCGGCGCCCGGAATGTCGAGGGCGACCGCGTCCATGGCGCCGGCGGTGATCGCGATCCCGTCGAAGTCGCGCTGGAGCTCGTCGAACGTGACGTCCACGCCGACCTGGGTGTGGAACACGAACTTGACGCCCAGCCGCTCGACCAGGCGGACGTCCATCTCGATCGCCTCGCGGGGCAGGCGGAAGGCGGGGACGCCGATGAGCATCGTGCCACCGGCGTACGGCAGGCTGTCGAAGACCGTGACCTTGTAGCCCTTCATGGCCAGCTCGCGGGCAACCGCCAGGCCGGACGGACCCGCGCCGACCACAGCGACCCGCTCCTCGCGAGGCGTGATCTGAGGCATGACGTCCGGGATTCCGGAGGCCTCGTGCCACTCGACCAGGAAGCGCTTCATCGCCCGGATCGCCAGCGGCCGATCGATGTCGCCCCGGCGACAGGCCCGCTCGCACGGCGCCGAGCACACGTACGAACACATGGCCGCAACCGGATTCGGCTCGCGCGAGAGGATGTAGCCCTCCTCGAACCGGCCCTCCGCGGCGAGATTCAGGTAGCCGCGGCAGTTCGTCCCCACGGGGCAGGCTTCCTGGCATTCGATGTTGCACTGGAGCCAGGATGCGTCCACCGGCTGGACGAGGAATTCCGTGGGCTGGTCGATGACCAAGCGGGCGTGCCTTTCCCTGATGCTCGAGGACCGGTCGGGGATGGACGATCGGAGGTGGCGCCGACGCGCGGAATCTACCATCGGTCCCCGGCGGTGTGCACGATAGGTTGCGGCGACCGGCGGTGCGGGCGGCGTCCCGGGCCACAGACCGGCCGGATGTTCGATCCGAGGTTGACGATGCTCTGGGACGCAGCTACGCTGCGGAGCGATATCGTCGCGCCCACCAAGGAGCCTCAGCGGAGATGCGGGCCGCGTGACCGTCAGCGAGTTCACCTTCCTGGCCCTCGGCCTGGTCCTCGGCCTCGCCAGCGGCATCGCTCTCGTCGAGGTCATTCGGGCCCGCCCTCCAGCACGGGGCGAGGTGCGCGTGACCGTGGCCCAGGACGCCATCCCCCGGCGCCGCCCCGTCACCCTGTCCGACGATGCCTTCGTTGCGGTCGGGCCCGAGCCGGCCCGCGGCGGACCGGCGGACCGGCGCGAGATCGACGTCCCCATGACGCCGGCCAGCGGGGATCGTCGAACGCACGTTCCGTCTGGCGGTCTCCCGCCGGGAGCGGGCGGATCGCCCGGTGTGGCCGTCCCGGTCGTGCCCGATACGGAACCGGTGTTCCGGATCCAGGGACTCGACCCAACCCGGCCTTCGGGCCCTCGCGCATCCGCTGACGGGACGCGCCCGGGCGGATCTCGCTCGGGCCTGGTCGGATTCAGCGTGACACCTGGCGAGGACCCGGCGCTGGCCGCGCTCCGCGCGAGCATCGTCGCGGCCGCCGCCCAGGCGGACCCGGCGTCGTCACCGGTCAGGCGACAGACCGCGGTCGCCGTCCTGGAGCCGGACCCGTCCTCCGCGGCCGCCCCGCCCGATGCTCCGTCGACGCCCTCCGAACCCAGGGCGGTGCCCGCCGCAACCGAACGATGCGCCGAGGAGCGCCGGATCGCCGACGAGCGCTGCGAGCTGTCGACCCGTGCGCGGGCTCGCGCCGACGAAGCGGCCGATGCGCTGCGGCTCGCCCAGCGCTCCTACGACAGTCACGAGGCGGCCGCCGAGGAAACGGCCGCGCGAGGCGACCCGCGTGCCGTCCGAGCGGCCAAGGAGGACGCTCAGCGGGCATTCCGTGCGGCCAGTCGCGCGGCCGCCAACGCCGAGGCCGTGGAAGGCGCGGCACGCGATTGGCTCCGCGAGATCAACCGGATCAACGCCGAGTCCCGTGAGGCCGTCGCGGCCGCGGCCCGCGAACGTGCGGCTGCCGCCGCCATCGGCGCCACGCTCGAGCGCCTGAGCCTCGACGCCGACGCCGCCCGGATCGGTGCCGACACCGCGGAGGCTGCCTGCGTCGCGGCGCGCTCCGCCTTGGCCGATTGCGACGAGCGCGAAGCGATCGACCCGGGTGCGTTCCTTCTGCCGCCATTGCCGTCGTTGCCGGCCGCCGACCGGCCGGATGCCGACGAGGTGCTGGGGATCGCCATCGAGGCCGGGGCGACGCCGCGCATTTTCCGGTTGCTGCATGGCGACCGGACGGCCATGACCACGCTCGTCGGCGCGCTGGCTGCCGGCGACCCCGGCCAGGCGCCCCACTGGCAGGAGCTCATCACGAGACTGGTCGACGCCATCCTCGCCGACGCGATCGAATCGTCGGCGTTGGAGTTTCCGGCCGACGACCCGTTCTGGGGACCCTTCAGCCTGAGCCAGGCGCGCGACATCGTCCAGGCACTCGGGTCGCTCGGCTACCGGTTCGACGGCCGGGGCGGCTGGGTGGATGAGCGCATGCCCTCGCAGCGCGACCTGTCGCTGGCGCTCAGCTACGCGGGCCTGGACCCTATGCGCGTCCGCCACTGGCCGGACGAGGCCGCCAGCCGGGTCTTGTTCAGCGAGGTTCGCGTGGCCGCCGACGAGTACCTGGCGATCAACGCCGGTGACCTCACGCTGGGAGAGATGGTCACGATGCTTGGCCGGCGAGCCGACGGCCTGGCCGAGCTGTGGAACCAGTGGGGCACGATCCGCCCGCTCCTGCTGCAGGACGCCTGAGCTCGTTCGGCCGGCGACGCGTCGACCTCAGCCCGGTCCCTCATCCTCGTCGTCGTCGATGACGACGAGACGGAGCGCCTCCGCTGCCCCCGCGCCGATCCCCTCGCCTTCCTCCGCGGCCCAGCTCCGGATCCTCGTCGCCAGCGCGTCGGGGTCGTGGATCTGGCTGGCATGGGCCCGCAACGCCTCGATCTTGCGGTCGAGGGTGGCGGTCACGTCCACCCACGTGTCGGCCCCATCGGACCAGAAGAGGTACAGACGGCGAACGCGATGCGCCGTCAGCCCTGACCGGGCGACTGCCGGAAAGGCCATCGGATTGCGGGCGGCCGGGTAGACGGCGTCGACGGCGGCCAGTCCCGCCGCCCGATGATCGGTGTGGTTGATCCCGCCGCCCTTGTAGAACAGGGTGTCCGGGTCGGTGGCCAGGACGGCGTCCGGACGAAACGTCCGGATCTGGCGGACCAGCTGTTCGCGAAGCGGCAGGTCGTTGGCCAGCGCGCCGTCCGGCTGGTGGAGGAAGGTGACGCCGGCATAGCCGATGATCGCGGCCGCGGCACGCTGCTCGGACTCGCGCAGGGCGGCGAGCACGAGCGGGTCGGCATCGGGGTCCTCGCCGCCCTGGTCGCCGCTGGTGCAGCACACGAGCCAGCCTTGCGAGCCCGCGTCGATCCAGCGAGCGGCCGTTCCGGCCGGCCCGAACTCGGCATCGTCCGGGTGCGCCACGATGAGCATGAAGCGATCCGGGCGCCAGACGTGATCCGCGGGGGGTGGCTCGGTCATGGCCGCGAGACGCCGCGTCCGGCGGCCCATCCGGGGCCCGCGCAACCGTATTGCAGCGCGCATGCCCGGGCAGTACATTTGCGTCCGAGGCTTCGCTCGTCTCCCCCCACGAGCGAAGCCTCCGTCGTTCTGTCGGTCACCCCGGGACGGCGCTCAGCTCGTCGAGCGCCTCCAGCACCGCCGCCGCGTGGCCGGCCGCCCTGACCTTGGGCCACACCCTGGCGATCCGCCCATCCGGGGCGATGAGGAAGGTCGACCTGACGATCCCCAGGTAGCGCCGCCCGTAATTCACCTTCTCGGCCCAGGCGCCATAGGCGTTGGCAGCCTCGTGGCCCTCGTCGGCCAGGAGTGTGAACGGAAGCTGGAACTTCTCCCGAAAGGCCCGTTTGCTGGTCGCGCCCTGCGGGCTGACCCCCCAGACGTCCGCGCCGCGCTCGTGGATCGTCTCGTTTCGGTCGCGGAACTCGCAGGCCTCGGTCGTGCAGCCCGGCGTGTCGTCCTCCGGGTAGAAATAGAGGATCGTCCAGCGGCCACGCTGATCTGACAGGCGGTGGACGGTTCCGATTTCGTCCGGAAGCGCGATCTCGGGGGCGGTGTCGCCGACGGTCGGCATGCTCATGGGGAAAGCCTAGCAGGGGACTCCACGATCAGCAGCAGCCCGCTCCGCAGGGTGACGCTCGCCGATTCGGTGGCACGAACGTTGGACAGGCCGCGCGCCGGTCCCTCGGGCAGCGGTTCGTCCCGCAACGGATAGGCGAGACCGGCCGTCGTGACCCCGACCACGCCGGGGCCGACCGGCAGGAGCGACACGAGGTCCCCGGCACGCCCGACCAGCGTCCGCTCCACCGGCCGGCCGTCGGGGCCGGGCGCCCGAACCAGCGAGATCCGCGAGCGCGCATCGACCAGCACGGCGGGCCGCTGCGCGAGTGCCGGCAGCCCGAGCAGCCCGATGTTCGCCAGGCTGTGGTCGATCCGTGCCCCACCCAGGGCACCCACGATCACCACGCCCTCCGCTCGGCGGCGGAGGGCCGCCAGGACCGCAAGCTCCGTGTCGGATTCATCCTTCTCCGGGCGGCTCCGCTCGAGGGGGATGCCGCGCGCCGCCAGCCCGGCGAGCAGCGCTGGATCCACCGAGTCGCCGTCGCCGACCCAGACGTCGATCGACACGCCGAGCGCCTCGGCGTGACGGGCGCCACCATCCGCGGCGATGACCAGCCCGATGCCGTCGTCCCAGCCGGGCCAGGCGACATCGAGATCGCGCCGGCTGGGCGCGTCACCGTCGGCCAGGATCAGGGCGTGCATCGTGGCGGCGATCCTACCCCGCAAGACACCTGCGCGAACGACCCGATGCTAGACTCCGGCCGTGCCCGACGCCCCCGTCCACCCCGCGATCCAGCGCGTCCTCGATGCCGCCGCTCGCAAGGGCGTCACGCTCGACGTCACCAGCTTCGCCGAATCGACCCACACCGCCGCCGACGCCGCGGCCGCCCTGGGCGCGGAGCTCGGCCAGATCGTCAAGTCGCTGGTCTTCGTGATCGACGGCGAGGACGGGCCGGCACCGCTGGTCTGCCTGGTGTCCGGCCCAAACCGTGTCGATGTCGCACGACTCGCCGCGGTCAGCGGTCAATCGGACGTACGGCGAGCGACGGCCCGCGAGGCCCACGACCTGACCGGCTTCTCGATCGGCGGCATCCCACCGATCGGTCACCTGCGGCCGACCCGGGTGATCATGGATCCCGACCTGGGCCGCTATCCGGTCGTCTGGGCGGCGGCCGGCCTGCCGACCGCCGTCTTCCCGGTCCCGCCCGGGACCCTGCGCATCCTGTCGAACGCCGTGGTGGCCCCGATCACCGAGGTGCGCCTCGCGGCCGATCACGCCGGGCACGAGCCGGACGCCCGCGATGCCGGGTCCGCCGACGGTGGCTACCGGTCCGTCGCGCAGCACGAGGCCGGCGCCTGAGCGCCACGGCACGAGGGCGGGTGACGACCGAACCGGGGAACGCCACCGTCTCCTACCCTGGCGGCCTGCGTGCCCGCTGGCGATGGGGTGGGAGCGGATCCGGGCCGGCGGTCTTCGCGCTGTCGGAGGCCGGCGGCAGCCTCCTCGATCTCGGCGGCCGGGTGGCGGCCGACCCCGACGCCCTCTGCCGAGCCGAGCTGCGGCTCGAGGGTCCTCGCGGCGCGTGGACCGCGCGCTTCGCGTCGCTGATCCACGACGTTCCGCGCGCCATCTACTGGGACACCGCCGGCCTGTTCGTGGTCGCCTACGGTTTCCACACGTTCGGTCTCGACGTGGCACGCGGCGACGCTCGATGGGAACACCGTTCGGCCACGCCGCTGATCGGGCTGCTCGGGTCGTCGCGTCTCGCGCACCTCCTGGTGCAGTCCGAGCTGGAGACCTTCGCCATCGAACCGGATGGCACGGTCGCCTGGCGCGTCGCCCACACCGACGTCGTGACGGCGGTGGAGCTGGTTGGCGGCCGCCTGGTGCTGACCGGGTTCGGGGGCCAGCTGAGCGCGATCGATCCCGCGACAGGGCGGTCGGCCGGCTGATCGCAACCCGGAACGATTGTGGACGGACGGTGGATAACCCGGGGATCCTGGCCCGAACTGGTGGATGAGTCCGTTGACCCGGGTCGAGGGCGGCGCCTACTGTTGGAGTCAGCCCGGAGGGGCCGAGCGACACTAATGGCCGAGATCGCCTCAAGGCCCATGTGTCGGGTAGGTTTCTTCGGGCCCTTTCATGTCCGGCGCGTATCATCGCCGCCGTGTCACCCCTCGCACCCCTGATCGCGGGCCTCGTCGCCCTGGTCGCGGGGGTCCTGGTGCTGCGGACGTACGGCATGAATTACCGCGTGGGCCGCCTCCTGGCTTCCACCCCGGTCGTCGGCGTCGCGGAGGCGCTGACCCTGGCCGCGATCGGCTCACGCTACGTGGCGATCGAAGGCCGGATCGACTCGGAGACCGACTTCGAGGATGCCGCTCACCGCCCGCTGGTGTTCCGCCGGACACGCCTCCAGATCCGCGGGGTGGGCGGCTGGACGAACCTCGACGACCACCGAGAACGGGTTCCGTTCGAGATCCGTGACGGCCTCGACGCCATCGCGGTCGACGACGCGGTGCTCGACGTCGGGCTCGTGGTGGTGGTCCGTGAATCGGAGGGAACCGCGGCGGACATCGCCGATCGCGTGCCTGCGGAAACGCCGCCTGACACGCCCGCCAGGCTGCGGATCGAGCAGGTCTCCTCGGTCGAACACGCGATCGTCGTCGGCATGCCGGTGATCGATCCATCAGGCCGGCCCGCGATCTCGGCCGGGCGGGGCCGGCCACTGATCCTGACCACGCTCGACCGACCCGAGGCGATGCGGATCCTGGCAGGTGGCGACTCGCGCCGCCCGGCGCTCGCCCTCGTCGCGCTTGCGAGCGGCGTCGTGCTGATGAGTGCCGGTCTGGCCTGGGCGCTGATCGGCGCCGTCCCGTGAGGGCTCGCTCGATGCTCGCGGCGAGCATGCTGGCGACGGTGGTGTGGCTGGTGGCCGTCGAGACCGTGCTGGCGGCGACGCCGACGCCCAGCGCGGCGGCCGGCGGCGACCCGCGCAGCTCGGGACAGGGTCCCGGCCTGGTGGGGGATCCCGCGTTCGCGGTGCTCGCCGTGGTGGCGATCGGGATTGGGGCGGTGCTCCTGACCCTCGCCTACGTCCGCCTCACGGCGCCTCCCCGAAGCTGACGCCCACCGGGACCATCGACCTATTGGCAAGAACTGTGAGCTTGCTAGGCTCGGCGCGTCGAGTTCACATTTCCTCCATGGACGATGCCGCAGAGCTTCCCTTCCCGCCCAACGGACGCGACCCTGTCGGTCACCAAGGCCGCCAGGCTGCTCGGTGTGCACCCGAACACGATCCGCACCTGGAGTGACGCCGGGCGGCTTCGATACTTCCGGATCAACTCCCGGGGAGACCGCCGCTACCGACTCGGCGACCTGCAGCGATTCCTCGCCTCGGCGGCGCCGACCGCCAGCGGGCCGTCGGGCCACCCCGCGGGCGGGGCTCGCCGCGCCGGGGCATCGAGCGCAACAGAGATCCTGGCCGCCGCGCGGCCTCGCGAAGGCGAGGTCGATCCGCTGGCCGCCGAACGGCACCGGCTCGACCTCTCGGTCACGACGTCCCTATCCCGGCTGGCGAGCCAGGCGACGGATGCGGCCGCGGCCTTCGAGGCAGCCGCCGGCGTCATCCGCGATACGTACGGCCACCGCCAAGTCTCGATCTGGGAGCTGCATGCCGATCGGCTGAGCCCGGCCGTGGTGGCCGTGGCGCCGGACGCCGTCAAGCCACGCCTGACCGACCTTCCACGCAGCTTCGGGATTCTCGGGGCGGCGCTCGGGGTCGGGGCGTCCGGTCAGGACGCCGGCGGACCGGAGGAGGGCGTCCTGCTCACCAGCGCGCAGGAAACGGCCGTGCTGCCGGTCGTGCCAGACGGCCGCCCGGAGCTGGCCGTCGCCATCCCCGGCCCGGACGGTCCGTGGGGCGTGCTCCTGATGGCCGGCGAGACCGCCGGCTCGCTCGGGCCGCACGACCTCGAGGCGGCGAGGGCATGTGCGGCAGGCCTCGGGGCGCTGGTCAGCGTCACCCGGAGGGCTGCCGACATCGATCACCTGCGTCACCGGGCGGAGGCGCTCCGACGGGTCGCGAGCGACATCGGCAGCCGCCTGGACCTCAACCGGATCCTGACCGGGCTCGTCGATCACGCCTTGATCCTGTTCGAAGGCGACGCCGCCGCCGTCTTCCTGCAGCGGAACGATGGCACCGTCGCCGCGGAGGTCAGTCGCGGGCTGTCGAACGAGTACCTCAACAGCCTCCGATCCTTCCCCACCCGGTCCCTCCCGGCGGCGGCGATCAAGGCCAACCAGCCGCTCTTCTCGGTCGGCTATCGCGATGACCCTCGCGGCGCCGACGTCCGTGCGGCAGTCGTCCAGGAAGGCTTCGACACGCTGTGCACGGCACCGCTTCGCGACGGCAGCACGGTCCTCGGGCTGCTCAACGTCTATCACGACCGGCCGCATCCCTGGACGGAATCCGAGCTCGAGACGATCGCCGAGCTCGCCGACCAGGCCGGCGTGGCAATCCGGGCCGCGCAGGACTACGACCGGATGGCCACCTGGGCGGCGCAGCTCCAGTCGATCCAGCAGCTCGGCACCCGTCTCAACCGGCTGTCCGGGGTCACAGAGATCGGCCTGGCGATCGCCACCGAGCTCCGCCAGCTGATCGACTACCACAACGTCCGTGTCTATCGACTCCACGGGCAGGAGCTGATCCCGGTGGCGATGCAGGGCCAGGTCGGCGAGTACGTCGACGAGACGCCCGACCAGCTGCGGGTCACGCTCGGTCAGGGGATCACCGGCTGGGTCGCGGTCAACCGCGTCGCGCAGAACCTGGCCAACGCGGCGGCCGATCCGAGGGCCAACACCATCCCCGGGACGGAGGACGACCTCGACGAGTCGATGCTCCTCGCCCCGATGCTGTTCGACGACCAGGTCCTGGGGGTCCTGGTGCTGTCGAAGCTCGGCCTCGACCAGTTCAGCGACGACGACCTCCGGCTCCTGGTGATCTACGCCAGCTTTGCCGCCCAGGCGATGGCCAACGCGGACGCTACGGAGCGCCTCCGCGATCAGAGCCTGGCCCTGGAGCGCCAGCTTCGCGGCCAGCGCGAGCTCCTGCAGATCACCGAATCGATCCTGACCACGCTCGACGCCCACGCCGTCCTCGAGAGCATCACCGAACGGCTCGGTGGCCTGATCTCGTGCGACAACATCGCCATCGAGGTGGTCGATCCCGCGATCGGGCTGCTGACCCCGCTGACGGCCCACGGCATCCACCGCGAGTTCTACCTGGAGGCCTGGGAGCCCGGCGAGACGGGCGTCGCGACCTGGGTGGTAGAGCACAACGAACCCGTCTACATCCGCGACGAGACCAACGATCCACGGGTCAACCATCGGGACGACGGCGATCCGAACGACGGCAGCCTGATCGTGGTCCCGTTGCGCAATCGCGGCGGCGCGATCGGTGTGCTCACGATCGAGCGACTCGGGGCGGGCAACACGTTCTCGTACGACGAGTTCGAGCTCGTCCAGCTCTTCGCCGCGCAGGTCTCGATCGCCCTCCAGAACGCCGAGGTCTTCCAGGCGGTCCAGGTCCGCGCCCGGACCGACGGCCTGACCGGCCTGCTCAACCACAGCACGTTCGAGGAATGGCTGGCCCGAACCGTTCGCGAAGGCAACCGGTTCAGCCTGATCATGCTGGACCTGGACGACTTCCGGGACGTCAACAACAGCCTGGGTCATCAGGCCGGCGACGACCTCCTGCGGAGGATCGCGTCGGAACTGGTCCGCGCAGGGCGTGACAGCGAT
>JBGPVC010000092.1:0-11212 GCA_041491485.1 Candidatus Limnocylindria bacterium | reverse complement strand
TGACGCGATGACCGCCTCGGGCGCGCGATTGCTCGAAGGCGGGGCCATCGCCGAAGAGATCCGGACGGCGGTTGCCGAAGACGTCGCCACGTTCGCGTCGACCCGTGGCCGGGCGCCCGGCCTTCGGGTCGTGATCGTCGGGAAGGACGCGCCCTCGACGGTCTATCTCGAGCGGATCCTGCGTGGTTGCGCCAAGGTCGGCATCGACGCCGGGTTCCTGGAGCTCGAAGGCGAAGCCACGGAAGCCCGCGTGACGGCGGCCGTCCGGGAGCTCAACGGCGACCCGAGCGTGGACGGCGTCATCGTCCAGATGCCGCTGCCGCCGACCATCCGCCTGCGGGCCGTCGTCGACGCGATCGATCCGGCCAAGGACATCGACGGCATCCATCCGCTCAACGCCGGGCTGTTGCGCCTCGGCTACGACGGATTCCTGCCGGCCACGGCGCATGCCGCGGTGGAGATCCTCCGACGCTCTGGGATCGAGATCGAAGGGCGCGATGCGGTGGTCATCGGGCGCTCAGCGGTCGTCGGCATGCCGGCGGCCTTCCTGCTGGTCAGGGAGGACGCCACGGTCACCGTCTGCCACTCGAGGACCCGCGACCTGGCCGGCCACGTCCGGCGCGCCGAGATTGTCATCGTGGCGGCCGGCGTGCCGGGTCTCGTGACCGGGGCGATGCTCCGGCCGGGCGCGGTCGTCGTGGACATCGGCATCAACGTCGTCGATGGCCGGATCGTCGGCGACGTCGACTTCGAGTCCGCGCGACTGGTGGCCTCCGCGATCACCCCGGTGCCGGGCGGCGTCGGGCCGCTGACCAACGCGCTCCTGCTGACCCACCTCATCCGTGCGGCCGAACGCCACGCGCCCGTGGAGGCCACGACCGGCCGGCCGCTCGCGCCCGCCGTCACCAGCCGAGGAGACCCATGACCTTCCCGTCCGATCTCGAGATCGCGCGATCCGTCACGCCGCGTCCGATCGTCGACGTCGCCCGCGACCTCGGGATCGCCGACGGCGAGCTCGAGCTGTACGGACCGACCAAGGCCAAGGTCACGCTCGAGGCGATCCGGCGGCTCGAAGCTGACCGGCCGCGCGGCAAGTACGTGGTGGTCACGGCCATCACCCCGACGCCCCTGGGGGAGGGCAAGTCGACGACCTCGGTCGGGCTGGCCCAGGGCCTCAACCAGATCGGCCGGCGTGCTGCGGTCAACATCCGCCAGCCGTCGCTCGGCCCGGTCTTCGGGATCAAGGGCGGCGCCGCCGGCGGCGGCTACAGCCAGGTCATCCCGATGGAGGACTTCAACCTCCACCTGACCGGCGACGTCCACGCGATCGGGGCCGCCCACAACCTGGCCGGCGCGTTCCTCGACAACAGCCTCCACCACAAGAACCCGCTCGGCATCGACCCGCGCGGGATCCTCTGGCCGCGCGTGCTCGACATCAGCGACCGGGCCCTGCGCCACGTCGTGATCGGGCTCGGCGGCCGCGAGGACGGGGTCCCCCGCGAGACCGAGTTCGTGATCACGGTGGCGTCGGAAGTGATGGCCGTCCTCGCCCTCGCGACCGACCTGCAGGACCTGCGCGCCCGGCTCGGCCGGATCGTCCTGGCGACCACGATGGACGGTCGGCCGGTCACCGCCGAGGACCTCGGCGTGGCCGGGGCGATGACCGTCCTGCTGCGCGACGCCATCAAGCCGAACCTGCTCCAGACGCTCGAAGGCGGCCCGGCCTTCGTCCACGCCGGTCCGTTTGCCAACATTGCCCATGGCAACAACTCGATCATCGCCGACCGGCTGGCCCTGGTGACCAACGACATCGTCTGCACCGAGGCCGGCTTCGGGGCCGACATGGGCGCCGAGAAGTTCTTCGACATCAAGTGCCGGGCGTCGGGCCTCGTCCCGGACGCGGCCGTGGTGGTCGCCACGGTCCGGGCGCTCAAGATGCACGGCGGGGTCGGCCGGATCGTGGCCGGCAAGCCGCTCGACCCGGCGCTGCTGGAGGAGAACGTCGAGGCGGTTCGGGCCGGTGCCGCCAACCTCGCCAAGCAGATCGAGAATGTCCTGGCCTTCGGCGTCCCGGCGGTCGTCGCGATCAACTCGTTCCCGACCGACACGCCCGGGGAGGTCGCCGCGATCCGTGACGTGGCGTTGGCGGCGGGCGCCCGGGACGCGGTGGTGGCGACCCACTTCGTCGACGGCGGGAAGGGCGCGGCGGCGCTCGCCGAGGCGGTCTGGGCCGCCTGCGAGAGCGGCGACGCGGCGTTCGAGCTCCTCTACCCCGACGACATGGCGCTGGCCGACAAGATCGACACGATCGCTACCCGGATCTACGGCGCCGACGGTGTCGACTACCTGCCGGCGGCGGCCAAGGCGCTCAAGCAGTTCGAGGAGATGGGTTACGGCCACCTCCCGATCTGCATGGCCAAGACCCAGTACTCGTTGAGCCACGACGCGGCGCTCAAGGGCCGCCCGACCGGCTTCCGCGTCCCGATCCGCGAGGTCCGCCTCTCGGCCGGCGCCGGGTTCATCACGCCGCTATGCGGCGAGATGCGAACGATGCCGGGGCTGCCGTCACGACCGGGTGGCGAGAAGATCGATATCGACGCCGACGGGAATGTCGTGGGCCTGTTCTAGGGCCGAGCCGGCGGACCGCGCGAGCGTCAGCTGATGGCACCCGTCGCGAGGGCAAAGGCACCGGCGATGACGAGCGCGATCGCGACGCCGGCGATGCCGGCCGCCCAGGCGGCGGTGTCGATCGGGCCGAGGGCGTCCTCGTCGCCATGGGCGTGATCATCGTGACCATGGTCTTCACCGTGGTCGTCGGGCAGGTGATGGGCGACTGCGCCATCGTGACCGGGCAAGTCGTCGGCGTGGCGATCGGCAGGCATGGCCGGCATTCTGGCAGACGCTCTGCGCGGGCGCCATGCCCGTGCGTTAGCCCGTAGACTCGATCGGATGCCGACGCCCGACGCCGCCGCAGACGCAGGCCTGATCGCCAGTCTTCGCGGTCTGGATGCGAATGGGCGATTGCTGTTCGCGATGCGTATCCTCCGGATGTTCGGGTACGGGTTCCTGGCCGTCGTGCTGGTGCTGTACCTGGCCGCCCTGGGACTGGATCCGCTGACAATCGGCATGGTCCTGACCCTGACCCTCGTCGGTGACACGCTGATCTCGCTCTGGCTGACGACGAACGCCGACCGGATCGGGCGCCGCCGCGTGCTCGTGGCCGGATCGCTGCTGATGGTGGGAGCCGGCCTCGTCTTTGCCGTCACGAGCTGGGCGCCGTTGCTGATCGTCGCCGCCACGATCGGCGTGATCTCGCCGACCGGCAACGAGGTGGGGCCGTTCCTGGCGGTGGAGCAGGCGGGCCTGTCGCAGACGACGCCGGATGCCCGCCGGACTGCCACGTTCGCCTGGTACAACCTGGTGGGCTATGTGGCGACGGCGACCGGGGCGCTCGGGGCCGGCATCGCCAGCCAGGCCCTCATCGACGGTGGCGCCGCCAGGGTGGATGCCTACCGGGTGATCGTGATCGGCTACGCGCTGATCGGGGTGGCGATGGCGATCGGGTTCAGCCGACTCCCGGCGGCCATCGAGGCGCCGCCTCGTGATGCCGCCGCGGACGACGGTATTCGTCGTCGGTTCGGGTTGGGTCGTTCGCGGTCGGTCGTGCTTCGGCTATCGGCGCTCTTCTCGATCGATGCCTTCGCGGGTGGCTTCATCCCGCTCAGCCTCATGGCGTACTGGTTCCACCTCCACTACGGCGTGGAGCCGGGCCTCCTCGGGGGGATCTTCTTCGGCGCGAACCTGCTATCCGCGGTGTCGTCACTCTCGGCGGCGCGGATCTCCGCGCGGATCGGGCTGATCAACACGATGGTCTTCACCCACATCCCGTCGAACGTGCTGCTCATCCTGGTCCCGCTGATGCCCAACCTGCCGCTGGCGATCGCTGTGCTGTTGCTCCGGTTCAGCCTGAGCCAGATGGACGTCCCGACCCGCCAGTCGTACGTGATGTCGGTGGTCGATCCCGACGAGCGGTCGGCCGCAGCCGGCGTGACCGGGATTGCCCGCACGACCGGTGCGGCGATCTCGCCGTCGATCTCGACGGTGCTCGTGTCGAGCGCGAGCTTCGCCTCGCTCCCGTTCTATCTGGCAGGCGGTCTCAAGATCGCCTACGACCTGCTGCTCTACCGGGCATTCCGGACCGTGCGGCCGCCCGAGGAGCGACAGCCGGCTGACTAGCTGGCCGCGCCACTCCCGCGCGGACGACCCGGCATGCCGAGCCGCCACCAGACGAACAGGACGACCGCCACGACCACGCCAACCGCGATCAGCAGGTCGAATGGCTGAAGCGCGTGCCGGATGTCCACCCAGTTGGCGCCGAGGACCGTCCCCGCGTAAACGAGCAGCGTCGACCAGATCAGGGCGCCGGCGGTCGAGTACGCGACGAACCGTCCGAGCGGCATCCGGGCGACCCCGGCCGGGAAGCTGATGAACGTCCGCACGATCGGCAGCAGCCGGCCTACGAACACGGTCGCTCCGCCGTGATCGGCGAAGAACCGATCGGCGAGGTCGATCTCGTGGGGGCGGATCAGCAGGTAGCGACCGTAGCGCTCGAGGAACGGCCGGCCGCCGTAGGCCCCGATGGCGTACGAGATGAGCGAACCCAGCGTGTTGCCGATGGTCGCCGCCACGACGACGATCCAGAACCCCCACGGTCCGTGGGTCAGCGGCTCGACCTGGCTGGTATCGGAGACCAGGAACCCGGCATAGGGCAGGATCAGCTCGGAGGGAAGCGGCACCATGGCCGACTCGATCGTCATCGCCACGACGACACCGAGGTAGCCGACGGCGCCGTACAAGCTGTTGAGGAACGGGATGACGACGTGGTCGATGAACGCGAACACGCGGACCTCATGGCGCGGAAGGGTGGGCGGCGGGCAGCATAGCCGACTATCCTCGGCACGGTGAGCAGCCAGGAGATCCAGGGCGCCGTGCCGAACCCCGTCCCGGGCGCCGCGACCCCGCCGATCGCCCTGACCGGCGCCGACCTGACGATCGGCGCGGTCGAGGCCGTCGCCCGGCATGGCGCATCAGCCGTCCTCGATCCCGCTGCACGCGAGCGGATGCAGGAAGCGCGCGACGTCATCGAGGCGCTGGTCAGCTCTGGCGCCGTTGTCTACGGCGTGACGACGGGGTTCGGCGACCTCGCCATGGTCTCGATCCCGCCCAAGGACACCGAGCGGCTCCAGGAGAACGTCCTGATGAGCCATGCCGCGGGCGTCGGGCCGGCGTTCCCGCGTGAGATCGTCCGGGCCATGCTCCTGCTGCGGGCCAACACGCTCGCCCTCGGCCACAGCGGCTGCCGGCCGCTGCTCGTGGACCGGCTGCTCGCGTTCCTGGAGGCCGGCATCCACCCGGTGGTCCCAGAGCAGGGGAGCCTGGGCGCCTCGGGCGACCTGGCGCCGCTGGCCCATCTGGCGCTTCCGCTGATCGGCCGCGGCCAGGTGGAATTCCGTGGTGCCGTGGTTCCAGCGATGATCGCCCTGCGCGAAGCGGGCCTCGAGCCCCTGACCCTCCAGGCGAAAGAGGGAATCGCGCTGCTCAACGGCACGCAGATGATGGGCGCCATCGGCGCGCTCCTGCTGGCCGACGCCGACCGCCTCGTCAGGACGGCCAGCGTGGCCGCGGCGATGAGCGTGGAGGCCCTGCTCGGGACCGATGTCGCGTTTGCCGCGGCCTACCAGCTGGCGCGTCCGCATCCGGGACAGATTGCCGTGGCTGCCCAGCTCCGTCACCTGCTCCGCGACAGCGGCCTGCAGCAGCGCCATCACGGCCTCCCGCACAAGGTGCAGGACCCGTACTCGCTGCGTTGCGTCCCGCAGGTCCACGGCGCGGTCCGGGACGCGCTGGATCACCTCCGCCGCGTCCTCGACATCGAGCTGAACTCCGCCACCGACAACCCGCTCGTCTTCCCGGGCGGCGGTGTGGTCGACCCGGACGCGCTGGCCACCGGCGGCGGCCTGGTCATCAGCGGTGGCAACTTCCATGGCGAGCCGATCGCGCTGGCGCTCGATTTCGCCAAGCTGGCGCTCGCCGAGCTCGGCTCGATCAGCGAGCGGCGAACCGCCCTGCTGGTGGACGCCCGACTCAACGGTGGGTTGCCGGCGTTCCTGGCCGCCTCGTCCGGTGTCGACTCGGGGATGATGATCTACCAGTACACCGCCGCCGCTCTCGCGTCGGAGAACAAGGTCCTGGCACATCCGGCGTCGGCCGATTCGATCCCGACCAGCGCCAACCAGGAGGACCACGTGTCGATGGGCTCGGTGGCGGCGCGGCATGCTCGGTCCGTCCTGGGCCACGTCGAGCGCATCCTGGCCATCGAGCTGCTCGTCGCGGCGCAGGCGCTCGACCTGCGGCTGGCCAGCCCCGACGGCCGGGGAGCCGCACCGGGCGCCGGTGTCGCCGAGGCGCTGTCGCGGGTGCGATCGCGGGTCCGTCATCTCGACAGCGATCGCGAGCCCGGGCCGGACATCGCCGAAGCCACCTCGATCGTCCATGAAGGAGCGCTCGCCGATCTCGCCGGATGAGCGTGGTGCGCCGGACCTGTGGCGGCGATCCCTGGCGGCGATCCCTAGCGGCGACGCGACCTGGGCGGTGGGGCGTCGCGGTCCACCCGGTAGCCGATGGCGCGGAGCGTCCGATCGATTTCGTCCCGGTACGGCCGGCCCTCGCGATGCTCCTCGAGCCAGACCAGGTATCCGGGATCGGCGCGAGCGATCTCGCCGATGGACCAGCCGCGGTGGCGTCCGAACCCGAGGACCGAGCCCGACGGGCGGCCCGGCGGCGGCCCGGCGGCTCCCGTCCCGTCCGACTCCGGCTGCAACGCCACTCCGGCGATTCCACCGCGTTGGAGCTCGCGGTCGTACTCGGCGCGTCGTTCGGGCGTGCGCAGTCGTTCGAACGAAGCATTGAGCCATGTCATCCGCTCGGTGGCGGCCTCGCCCGCGATATCGGGATGGTAGCGACGCGCCAGGACCCGGTAGGCCGCGGCGATTGCCGCATCGTCGCTCTCGGGGGTGACCCCGAGGATGGCATACGCGTTGCGTGTGATCGGCTCGGCCAATCTTCCCTCCCGTCGCAGCGGGTCAACCTTACCAACCCGCCAACGCTGTCGCGTCGCCGCCCGAGCCGTAGACTCCGGGACTGATGGACGCGATCCGGGTGGTGGACGTCGTGGACGAGGCGACATTCGGCCTGATCCCGCCGTGCGCCGACCCAGGCTTCGATCACCGTTCCTGCGACTACTGGGAGGACGCGGACCGCGGCTCGAAGGCGACCCGACTGGCCTGGCTGGAGCCGACACGCCCGGAGGCTGGCGTCGACACCACGACGAGTGGGCGGCCACGGCCCGCCAATCCCTTCCTGGCCGATCTCGAAGCCAAAGGGGCGGCCGCACCCAATCCGTTCGCCACGGCCCGACCGCGAAACCCGTTCCTGACGCCCGGCGACGATGACAGCGAGGCCGCCGACAATCCGTTCGCGCCGGCGCCTCCGAGGCGCCCCGCCCTGCCGTCCGACGCGCCGCGCAAGCTGCAGCTCCTCGGTCGTGGCCTCGGTGTGGCCGGGAGCTACGCCAAGGTGCTCCTCCGCGACGACCGCGCACAGGTGTATGCGCAGTACGGACCGTTGACCGCCTACCCCAGGGCACAGCGGACGCGAGACCTCTATCCCGCCCTGCCGGACTCCCCGCTGCCCGCGGTCATCACCTGCATCGCGACGACCGCCGAGGCGCGCCGGATGGGTCTGGCAAAGCGGCTGGTGGAGGTCGTCTGCGTCGACCTGGCCGCCCGGGGCTTCACGGCCGTGGAGGCCTATCCGACGGTCGGCGCGGACGCGGACGCGACGAGCGCGGCGACGCCCGAGTTCTGGGAGTCCGTCGGCTTCGCCCGAGCGGTCGATGACGCGCGGTTTCCGGTCATGCGTCGCAAGCTCGAGTGAAGGCGGGCCTCGTCATCGTCCGTCCCGCCGGCCTGCTGCTGTCGGTGGTCCTGGCTGCCGGTGGGTGCGGACCATCCGCCCCCGTCACGGGGTCTCCGGGGGCATCCGCGTCGCCGGCGATCGTGAGGCCATCGGCGGCCGGGTCGGGCGAGGCCTCGCTGCCGGCCGCGACGATACCCGCGGCGACCGGGCCGACGGGCCCCGGCCTGCGGGTGGACGCGAGCCTCCTGCGCGTCCTCCCCACCCAGATCGACGACGCCGCGCTCGAACCTGACCCGACGACCGCGGGGCAGATTGCCGCCGACCCGACCCTGGCGACCTCGGCCGAGGCGATCGCGGTGGCCCTCGCGATCGCGCCGGGGGCCTCGGCCGGTGACGATCTCGCGATCGTCAGCGTCATCCGGCTGCGCGAGGGCGTCTTCAGCGAGGCCTGGTTCGCGACCTGGCGAGCCACCTACGACCAGAGCGCGTGCGAGGTCGCGGGCGGTGTCAAGGGCGTGCCCACGCAGGTCTCGATCGCGGGTCGCGCGACCTACGTCGGAACGTGTGCGGGGGACGCCCAGACCTACCACGTCCACCTGGCCGATCCGACGCTGATCGTCTCGATCACCGCGGCCGGACCGCGCCACTTCGGCGAGCTCGTGATCGCCGGCCTCGCGGAGTAGCCTTGGTGTCGATGACGCTGGTCGGTGCCCGCCCCGTTCGTGCCCCTCGCGGATCGCAGCTCAGCTGCCGCGGTTGGGAGCAGGAGGCGGTCCTGCGGATGCTGATGAACAACCTGGACCCCGAGGTCGCCGAGGACCCGGACAATCTCGTGGTCTATGGCGGTACCGGACGGGCGGCGCGCAGCTGGGCGGCCTTCGACGCGATCGTTCGCGAGCTCCGCCGACTCGAGGCCGATGAGACGCTCCTGGTCCAGTCCGGCAAGCCGGTCGGGGTCGTGCGGACCCACCCCTGGGCGCCGCGCGTGCTGATCGCCAACTCCAACCTGGTCGGCAAGTGGGCGACCTGGGAGCACTTCCGGGAGCTCGAGCGAGCCGGCTTGATGATGTACGGCCAGATGACCGCGGGCTCGTGGATCTACATCGGGACCCAGGGGATCCTGCAGGGGACGTACGAGACGTTCGCGGAGGCGGCGCGCCAGCACTTCGGCGGCACGCTCAGGGGCACCGTCACCCTCACCGCCGGACTCGGCGGCATGGGCGGGGCGCAGCCGCTGGCCGTGACCATGAACGAGGGGGTCTGCCTCGCGATCGAGGTGGACGAAGCGCGCGCCCGGCGGAGGCACGAGATCGGCTACGTCGACCGCCTCACCGCCGACCCGGCCGAGGCGCTCGCGTGGGCGCGCGAATCAGCGCGGCGCGGCGAAGCGGTCTCGATCGCGCTCGTCGGCAACGCCGCCGAGATCGAACCCGCCTGGGCGGCCGCCGGCGAGCCATTCGACCTGGTCACCGACCAGACGTCGGCCCACGACGCCCTGGCCGGCTACGTCCCGGCGGAGATCGCCCTTGGGGATGCGCTCCTGCTCCGAGCCACGCAACCGGAGGAGTATCAGCGCCGCTCGCGCCGCTCCATGGCCGACCACGTCCGGGCCATGCTCGCGTTCCAGGCCGCCGGCGCCGTCGTCTTCGATTACGGCAACAACCTCCGGGCGCAGGCACAGGAGGCCGGCGTCGAGGACGCCTTTGCCTACCCGGGGTTCGTGCCGGCGTTCATCCGCCCGCAGTTCTGTGAGGGCCGAGGGCCGTTCCGATGGGTCGCGCTCTCTGGCGATCCGGCCGACATCCTGCGGACCGACCGTGCCGTGCTCGAGCTCTTCCCGGACGACGCCGGTCTCCGTCGCTGGATCGAGATGGCCGAAGCCCGCGTGCCGTTCCAGGGCCTGCCGGCGAGGATCTGCTGGCTCGGCTATGGCGAACGCGCCCGGGCCGGTCTCGCCTTCAACGAGCTCGTCCGGACCGGGGAGGTCAGTGCGCCGATCGTGATCGGACGCGATCATCTCGATTCGGGCTCGGTCGCCTCGCCGAACCGCGAGACGGAGGCGATGGCCGACGGTTCCGACGCCGTCGCGGACTGGCCGCTGCTCAATGCCCTGGTCAACACGGCCGCCGGGGCGACATGGGTCTCGATCCACCACGGCGGGGGCGTCGGGATCGGCTATTCGCAGCATGCCGGGATGGTCGTCGTCGCCGACGGCTCGGCCCTGGCCGCCCAGAAGCTGGAGCGCGTCCTGACCACGGACCCGGCCATGGGAGTCATGCGCCACGTGGACGCGGGGTACCCGCGCGCGATCGAGATCGCCCGCGAACGCGGGGTGCGGATCCCGATGCTCGACGCAACGGAATCCGAGTCGCCGCCCGACGCAGGAGGCTGACCCCACCGCGCCGGTCAACGTCACGCAGGCCGGCCGCGCGGACTAGCATCGCGAGGTGCTGATCGAGTCCGTCCCAAACGTCTCCGAAGGCCGCCGACTCGACGTGGTGGACCGCCTGGCCCACGCGATCGAGAGCTTCGCCGGCGTCTACCTGCTCGATCGCACGAGTGACGCCAGCCACAACCGCTCGGTCTTCACCCTGGCCGGCGAACACGGTCCGGTCAGCGACGCGCTCGAGGCGTTCGTCGGCGTGGCGATCCACGAGATCGACATGAACACCCACACCGGCGAACACCCCCGGGTCGGGGCGGTCGACGTGATCCCGTTCGTTCCGTTGGCGGCCACGACCATGGACGACTGCGTCGAGCTCGCCCGTGCCTTCGGCCGGCGGATCGCGGAGCGCTTCGATCTTCCGGTCTATCTCTACGCCGACGCGGCTTCACGGCCGGACCGGGTCAAGCTCGCCGACGTGCGCCGCGGCCAGTACGAGGGCCTCCGGCTGGAGATCGGGCAGCGCGGTCGCGAGCCGGACTTCGGTCCCGCCCGACTCCATCCGTCGGCCGGCGCGGTCGCCGTCGGCGCTCGCCCGTTCCTCATCGCCTACAACATCAACCTGGCATCCCCCGATGTGGAGCTCGCGAAGCGGATTGCCAGGCGCGTCCGTGAGTCGGGCGGCGGCCTGCCGCGCGTCCAGGCGAACGGCTTCTGGATCGCCGAGCTCGGTCGGGCCCAGGTCTCGATGAACGTGCTCGACTTCAAGGTGACCCCGCTCTGGCTGGTCTGGGACACGGTCCGCGACGTCGCTGCCGAAGACGGGGTTGAGCTGGCCGAGTCGGAGTTGAT
>JBGPVC010000091.1:0-11245 GCA_041491485.1 Candidatus Limnocylindria bacterium | reverse complement strand
GAGTCAAGACAGACACCGGGGGGTAAGTGCGTCAAGCGTGGGAGCCTCCCCGGCACCCCGTCGACGCCGTCGGTTGTGCCCGGCGGTGTAGGTTGCGTCACTCGTTGTGGCCTCGGCCGAGGCTGTCGTTGAGGGCAGGAACCGGGGAGGGTCGGCGTGAGCCCCGAGAGATTCCGCGAGGTTCGGCGCGCCGCCGATGTCCGTGTCCTGCGCCCGGGCATGTCAGCCCATACCGTCGGGGAGATCATCGAGGTCGACTATGGAGCAGCCCGAGCTCGAGTCACCCGCTCCGTCACGAGGCTTCCCACCGAAAGGGAGGCCGACGTCTTCCGCGACGGACTAGCGTGGCCGGGATCGGTCATCGAGTCATTCGAGTACGAGTATCTCAACGAGTGACCTACCGACTGCAGCCGGCTCACCGGACGAGCAGCGCGCATGCCCGCCACGTCAGCGATTGCGGCGGTCTGCCCACGTTCTGTCGTCGGTGGCCACTGGATGGACTCCTGCTCCAGGCGGTTGCCTGAATGGCAGGCATTCGCATCGGGAGACGAGGTCGGCGAGTGGGCGTAACAGCGGGCCGGGCAGATCGGTCATCAGCCTGTCGTTTGCGATCCTGGACGTCCTCCGTTGCGCCCAGACGGACCTGACTAGAGCACAGGTGTCGCGCCGAAGCGGGCTCCCCATCACGATCGTGCATCGGCGGGCGACCGAGCTGCGAGCACGCGGGGGTCGACCGCTGCGTCCATCACGTCTCGAGTCCGAGGACCCGCATCGTGGTTTCCCGTGCCTCGAGACGTGCCGCTATCCCCCGTTCGCGCAGGTCGACGCCCGACGCGGCGACTACCGCCTCGCCCACTTGTCTCATCGGGATTACAACGATCCCATCGTCGTCCGCGAACGCGCCGTCGCCCGGCCGGACCTCAATTCCGAGGATCGTGACGGGGATCTGCGGCTCGCGCGCGAACTGCTTCGCGGCTGGAGATGGATGCGTGCCACGGTGCCACGGGGCCTCGAACGAGGCTGATGACGCTGGCATTCGGCGTGGTGGTCGTGGGCGTCTTGGCGGTTTGGTGTGCCGACACACTCGTGACGAGCACGATCGCCCTCTTCGTCGCGGGTCTCGGCGTCGGGCCGCTCTATCCAGTCGGGATCGCATTGGCGCTGGGCATTGCGTCCGACGCGCCGCTCTCTGCAGCAGCGCGCACCACCCTTGCGTCAGGGACGGCCATGCTGATCGCGCCCTTCGCGCTCGCCCTCTGCGCGCAGCGGATCGGCCTCGCCAACGCATGGCCGGCCCTGGCGATCGCTGCTATCGGTGGAATAGTCCTGCTGGTCGGGAGGCCATGGTCGGGATCAGCCTCAAGGACATGACGTGCTGGCAGACCGGGACTCCCGGCTTCCCCTTCCAGCGTGAGGGCAATGGTTCGGCCGTGAACGTCGGTTCGAGATCACCCGGAACGAACACGGTCCATGCGGCTCAAGGGCCCGGAATCGTCGGACGACGAACACCCTTGAACGTTCCCTGGCCGGCCAATTTGGCCACCGGCCCAGACGCTGCCATTCCTATCTTCTCGGCGGTGCTATCAGATCTGCTGTCAGGCGGCGCCGCGACGCCCTCGCCGCAGAGCGTGGTCGGACAATCGGCGTCGGAGTGCCGGTCCGAGGGTTGGATCTTGCTGTTCGCCGCTATCAGGCGCTCCTCAAGTACCTGGGCGGAGGCGCCCCCCGACGAAAGAGCCCGCCGATGAGCGTTCCTGATGCTGCCGTGCTCGTCAGTGCCTTGACCCAATCTTGAGTGAAGATTGGTCGTCTCTCCATTGAATGAGTCCCGGGTGACGCCGACGCTGATCGCAGTGCTCGCCTTCCGCGAGCCATGCGACGGAGCGACCGCGGATGAGCAACCGAGCAGCGCGACGGCACCCTGCCAAGCACGCGACCGCGGGAACTCGCCCGGCCGCAGAAACGTCGACGCAAACCGTGGGCGCGCCAACAACGAGCGCCGCGGCGCAATCCGACTCGAGCGAGCCGGAGGCCCTCGTCGTCAGCCACTACTTCGACTCTAGCGCTGTCGAGGATGCGGGCACGGGGTCGACCATCCGGCTGACTGGGCGGCGTATTGGCGCGGCGGGTGGGCGCCAGCTGCGTGACGTCTTCACGCAGGAGGATCGAGTCGACGGCATCCTGCCCGGCAGCGGGACGGTGTCGGTGACGTCCTGGGTCTATGGCCTCCAGCCGGGCGAGTGGCAAGTCAGCGCCGAGTTGCTTGGCCCTGGTCGGACTCAGCTCGGAAGACCGACACGTGTGGGGTCGATCCGACCTGCTCGATGGTCCTGGCGGCGCTGGGCGTTGTCCGACGACGAACCGACTCCGGTCAAGACCCGCTGGGCACGCCTGGCACCGCTGGCGTCGATCCCCGGAGTCATCCCGGGGATCTGGCCGTTCCTGGGAGCGCTGGCCATCCTGGTTGCCCTGGTCGTGGAAGGGCTGATGCTGCCGCACGAACGCATCGCTGGCGAGGTACCGCTGCTCGTTCCGCTGGTCGCCCTGGGCTCAGGGCTTCTCGCCGCCAAGATCTGGTATGCGGTGCTTCATCCGGGACCGTGGCGCAAGGCGCTCCTCGGCGGGTGGGCAGTCGATGGCTTCCTGCTGGCCGCGCCCATCGTTGCGGTCGCGATCCTGCTCGTGTTGGGCCTGCCGGTGGCGGCGTTCCTCGACGCCGTCACGCCCGGCCTCTTCCTCGGTGTCGCGATCGGCCGGATCGGCTGCTTCCTGGCCGGCTGCTGCGCGGGCCGCGTGACGACCTCACGCTGGGGCGTCTGGTCCTCGGACCGCAGGATCGGCGCCCGGCGGATCCCGGCCCAGATCCTCGAGTCCGTGGCCGGGTTAACGATTGCTGCGATCTCGACGCTGCTGATCCTGACCCACGTCCCGCGCCTCGACGGGGTCATCTTCGTCGGCGCGTTCGCCGTCTACCTCGTCGTCCGCCAGTCACTGCTTCGCGTTCGGGCCGAACGGCGAGCGTTTCTTTGGCGACGGGCAACCACCGCCGGTCTCGGCGCCTGAGTCACATCTCCGGCGAATAGCCCGGGTCGAGGAAGCGGCCGGGGTCGTCGCGAAACTCAAGCAGGCAGCCCTTGCCGCAGAAGGCGTACTCAATCCCCTCGTGGGCCAGGGTCAGGGTGTTGCTGCGAGCCTGGTCGGGATCGACCGCCATGCCGCAGACCGGATCCTGGGTCGGTTCCATCGTACGTGGTTGAGCCATTCGAGTGCCTCCTTGTCAATCGATTACGGAGCCGAGGGGACGGCTCGGCGAACGAGCGGTGCCTTGCCGAGTGCCGTTCGGGGGATCTGGTCGACGATGCTGGTCTCGACCGGGATGCCGCGAACGCCCACACCCTCCAGCGCCGTCAGGACATCACCGGCCACAGCGGACACGTCGACGCCGGATGAAGGCCGAGCGAGCAGGACCCGAAGGCGGCCACCTTCGTCGATGACCTGCCAACCGGCGACGGCCAGGCGCTCGAGCGGAGCGTGGAAGACATGGGGATGGACGATGGCGCCCCCGAGCGTGAGCAGGTCCTCCTGGCGGCCCTCCACTCCGCCGAACAGCCCGAAGGGCAGGCCGTCGGAGCATGTCCCCTCGAGCGTCTTGACGTGATCGGACATCTCGTAGCGGATGAGCGGCTGGGTCCGCGAGAACAGCACCGTCACCAGCAACCTGGCGCCGTAGCTGCCCGCTGGCACCGGGCGGTTGTCCTCGTCGACGACCTCGCTGATCACCAGGTCCTCGTAGCGGTGCATCTTCCCCTGGCGGCATTCGGACGCGATCCCGGCAGTCTCGGTCGCCCCGTACACGTTGGTCGGCGGGACCCCGAATGCCGCGCGCAGCCGCTCGCGGGTATCGTCGGTCAGGACCTCGCTCGCGCTGACGATGCCGCGCGGCCGAATCGAGAGACGTCCGACGGCCTGCTCTTCGGCGAGGATCCGCAGGATCGAGGCGTAGCCGACGAGGGCGTCGGGACGGAACGCATTGAGCTCGCCCACCATGGCTTCGATCGGTTGCGTCGCATCCAGCCGCAGGGTCGGCACCATTGGCGACGCGACACTCGCGCCGACGATCGCCGATTGGTGGCTCGCGTTTCGCGATGAGACCACCGCCATCCGGAGGCGCTTCGTGAGGCCTGCGGCGACGCCCGCCCAGTCATAGGCCCGGGAGTAGGAGGCGAGGACCGTCCGCCATTCGGTCGGCTCGCTCAGGAAGACGCCGCGCCGGCCGGTCGTGCCGCCGGTCGCTGCCACGCGGTACACCCCGCGGAAGGTGTCGGTCGCGGTCGCGTGCTCGAGGTACGCCTCGACGTCGCCGAGATGGATTGCCCGGTCGGTCACGACCTCGTCGAAGTGCTCCATGAGCATCGTCTTGGTGACGATCGGGAGGGCATCGAGCGGGGCGTCCTCCAATCCTGCGTGAAGCTCGCGGTAGAACGGCGATTTCGCGACGGCGTACTGGCGGACCTCGTGGAGGGCACGCGCCTGATGCGCGATCAGCTCGTCGCGGGTCCATCGATCGTGGGAGCGAAGATCTGCGCGAGCGCGCAGCACCCCGGCCAGCATCCCGATGTTCATCACGACGTGGCCAGCGAGGCGGCGGGCAATGCCGTTTCGGGGGCATCGAACCGCGGCGCGGTGAAGCGGCGAAGGCGGAGAGCATTCGAGACGACCGTGACCGACGAGAGGGCCATCGCCGCGGCCGCGAAGATCGGGTCCAGCAGCATGCCGGTAAACGGGTAGAGCGCGCCCATCGCGACCGGGATCAGGATCACGTTGTAGGCGAACGCCCAGAACAGGTTCTGCTTGATGTTGCGCATCGTGGAGCGCGACAGGGCGATGGCCGTCACCACGCCGCGCAGGTCGCCGCTCATCAGCGTCACTGCGGCCGACTCGATCGCGACGTCGGTGCCGGTCCCGATCGCCACGCCGACATCCGCAGACGCGAGCGCGGGGGCGTCGTTGACGCCGTCGCCGACCATGGCGACGGCCTGACCCTCGGCCTGGAGCGCCCGGACCTGGGCGGCCTTCTCGTCCGGCCGCACGTCGGCTACGACGCGGTCGACGCCCGCCTCGGCGGCGATCGAGCGAGCGGTCGTTTCGTTGTCGCCGGTGAGCATCACGACTGTGAGCCCGAGCCGGTGGAGCTCGGCGACCGCCGCGGCCGACCCGGCCTTGAGCGTGTCCGCGATCGCGATGACCGCAACGGCCCGCCCGTCGAGGGCGACGTAGACCGGAGTCTTGCCGGCCGCGGCGAGGCGCTCGGCCGCGCCGTGCAGCATCACTGACTCGACGCCGAGGAAGGCCGCTCTGCCGACCAGGACGGCATGCCCGGCGACGATCGCCCGCACGCCCTGGCCGGCTTCTGCCTCGAACGAACCCACGTCGGCGACCTCGAGCCCGCGCTCGCGCGCGTGACGGACGATCGCCTCGCCCAGGGGGTGCTCCGATCCTCGCTCGGCCGCTGCCACCAACGAAAGAAGCTCGACCTCGGTCGGGGCGCCGTCGACGCGGATGATGTCCGTGACCCGCGGCTTGCCCTCGGTCAGGGTCCCCGTCTTGTCGAGGACGACGGCGCGGACCTTGTGGAGCCGCTCGAGCGCCTCGGCGTTGCGGAACAGCACGCCGTTCTCCGCGCCCTTGCCGGTCCCGACCATGATCGAGGTCGGGGTGGCGAGGCCGAGCGCGCACGGGCAGGCGATGATCAGGACGGCGATCGTGTTGACGAGGGCGAGGTTGAACGCAGGCGCCGGACCGACCGAGAACCAGACGAAGAATGTGACGGCTGCGGTCGCGAGGACAACCGGCACGAACACGCCGGTGACGGCGTCGGCGAGGCGCTGGATCGGGGCGCGCGAACCCTGGGCCTCCTGGACGAGCCGGACGATGTGGGCGAGCACGGTATCGGCCCCCACGCGGGTCGCCTCGTAGGTGAACGAGCCCGAGCCGTTGAGGGTGCCGCCGATGACCTCGTCGCCGGGCTTCTTGCCGACCGGCATGCTCTCGCCCGTGACCATGCTCTCGTCGATCGCCGAGCGGCCGTCGCGGACGAGCCCGTCGACAGGGATCTTCTCGCCGGCGCGCACGAGCAGCAGATCGCCCCGGGCGACCTCCTCGATCGGGAGGTCGAGCTCGAGGCCGGCGCGGACGACCCGGGCGGTCCGCGGCGCGAGGCCGATCAGCTTGCGGATCGCGTCGGACGTGTGGCTCCGCGCCCGGGCCTCCAGGAACCGCCCGAGCAGGATGAGCGTGATGATGGCCGCCGCAGTGTCGAAGTAGAGAGGTAGCGCGGCGCCGTTCATGCCGAGGCCGGCGGCGCGGAAGAAGTCCGGGATCGCGATCGCGGCGACGCTGTAGCCGTAGGCCGCGCTCGTCCCGACCGCCACGAGCGTGTTCATGTCGGCCGCGCGATGGCGCAGCGCACTGAAGGCGCCGCGATAGAACGGCCAGCCGGCGTAGAACTGGACGGGCGTCGCGAAGGCGAGCTGGAACCAGGGGTTCGTGAACAGCTCGGGCAGGCCGGGCAGCACGGTCATGCGCGCGAGGCCGACGAGGATCGGTGCGGTCAGCAGGGCGGCGATCAGCAGCCGCCGGCGCAGGTCGGCGAGGTGGCGGTCCGCGAAGGACGGCTCGTCGCCCGCCTCGGCCTCCTCGCCGGCGACCTTGTCGACGCGGGCCACGTAGCCGGCCGCTTCGACGGCGGCGGCAAGCGCGGCGAGGTCGGTCCGTGCAGCGTCGAAGCGGACCGTCGCCGACTCGGTGGCGAGGTTGACGTTCGCGTCTTCGACGCCATCGACCTTGCCGAGGAAGCGGGTGATCCGGTTGACGCACGATGCGCAGGTCATGCCCTCGACGGGGAACGAAACGATCTCGATGGGCTGGATGGACTTGGTCACGACCGACTCCTGATACTCCCTGGGAGTATTCTTGCAGCCGCGGTCGACACGAGCACAGGGTCCATTGGGCTACACCTGACCGGGACGACCGGCCCGTTGTGGAGATGTGCCGTGATGGCTTCCGTGACCCATCAAGACGTGCATGCCGACGCACGCAACGAGGGGTGTGAAGCCGAGCAGCGCCGACCCCGGCACACCCGCAAAGAGCAGGACGCCGGCAGCGACCAACACCACAGCGGAGATCACCAGGCATCGACGGGGCGTCGTCACGGCCGACCCTCCGCCAGGTGAAGCCGCGGAGCGGGTCGAAGGATGGCGACGAGTCTGGCGACCGCTAGGATGATCATCGACCGAAGCGCGCGAGGAACCGCCCGACGCCGCCCGGCTGTTCGACGGTCGCCACGACGACGGCCGCCCCGAGGTCCGCCTCATAGCCGGCCGCCAGGACCGCGGCGGCGATGGTCGCGTTCGGCGCCAGCGATGGCTCGCGCCGGACCGTGCCGGTCTCTCGAGCGAGGTCGACCTTGACCTGCTCGACGCCGTCGAGCTTGCGGAGGGCCCGGGTGATCCGGTTGACGCACGAGGCGCAGGTCATGCCCTCGATCGGGAACCGGATCGTCTCACTCACATCGACACCAGCAGCCCGAAGCTCATCGCGATCACGGCCACGGCGAGGACCGTCTTGACCACGTTGCCGTTCTGGCGGTTCCAGCGGCCCAACTTGCCCAGGACACGCTTGTCGGACACGAAGAGCAGGAAGACAAGGAGCGGAATGATGAACGCGATGTTGTAGAGCGCGAGGAGCGCGAGGCCGACCGGCCCGCCGCCTGAGGCATGCAGGACGCTGATGATGTCGAGATAGATCGCCCCCGAGCAGGGGACGGTGCAGATCCCGACCAGGACCCCGGCGATCAACATGCCGGTCAGACCACCGCGCTGCATCGCGCGGTTCATCCAGCCATGGGTACCGGCCGGTGCCATCATCGATGGTCCGTACCCCGGCAGGAAGACGTCCTTGAGCATCCACAGCGCCATCAGGAGCGCGAGGACGGATGCTCCCCGCGCGACGAGGTGGTCCTGACCGAGCCAGCCGAGGAACCCGAACAGCCCAAGGCCGATCAGGAAGTACGTGATCCATACAGCCCCGACGTAGAGCGATCCCGCACCCAGGAGGGTTCGGCGGGCGGCATTCGTCGGCGTCCCGTCGGCCGTGACCGCGTTGACCAGCGTCAGCGTGTACGTCGCAAAGAGAACGAGGAGGGCAAAGGCACACGGATTGAAGCCATCCGCGAACCCCGAGGCGATGACGATTGGCGCCGTGAGACCCCCAAACGTCGCGGTCTCGAACGGGATCAGCAAGACGACGGCGATCGAGACGACGGCAACGAGGCTCAGGGTGCCGCCGAGCACGAGCGCCGGGCGGGGGGTTCCGGTGCTCGTGCTCAGGGCGGTAGGGGTGCGCGAAGGTGGTTCGGGGACCTCGGAGAGGCGATCCGCCGTCATGCCGACGCCGGTTCGACCCGGAGCGTCCCGTGCATCGTCGGCGATTCCTTGCCTCCGCAGCAGGTGTCGCAGTAGAAGTCGTAGTCGCCGGGGGCGGCGGGGGCCGTGAAGGCGAAGGCCTGGCGGGCCTCAGCTGGGATCTTCACGTAGATGTTCTGGTACTCCGGCATGATGAAGGTGTGGACGCCGCCACCGTCGAGGTGCATGGCGTTGTCCTGGTTCCAGAAGTCGAGGTTGACCTCGGCTCCGGCCTTGACCGTGATGACCTTGGGATCGAAGCCGGCCATCGACAGGCGGACCGGAATGGCGCCCGAGGTCGAGGCGGTCCCCCGCTGACCGAGGAAGACGCCGCCGGCGAGATAGAGACCGACACCCAGGACAGCGATGGCGATCAGGCCGAACGCAGCGCCGCGCACGCGCCGCGCCCGACGCTCGGCTGCCTCAACCTGTGCGGGCGAGAGCTTGAGTGTGGCGCGTGCCACGAGTCGTTCGGCCTCTCGGCGTTCGTGGCGCGGAGCAATCGGTTCTGTGCTCATTGGACCGGCGCCGGAGTCGCAGCCGCGTGATGCTGCTGCATCCAGTCAGGCATCGAGCCTGACCCGCTCTGGCCGCCCATCATGCCGCCCGAGCCGCGCGACATCATGCCGCCCGAGCCGCCGGACATCATGCCGCCCGAGCCGCCGGACATCATGCCGTTCTGGCCATCCATCATCGAGTCCATGTCATCCATGTGCTCGAGACAGGCGGCTGTCGAAGCGCTCGATGGAGCGGTGTCCTTGGCAATCGCCGTGCCGGCGGTGCCGGCAGCCACGCCGACCGCCAGCGATCCGGCAACGAGCACCGCGGCAATTCGTGTCGTGATCATCGGTTGCTCCCTGTTTGCTGGTTGAGGACGAGCTTGGCTCGCTCGAACTCCTCGACATTGATCTCACCGCGCGCAAAGCGAGCCCGAAGGATCGCCTCGGGATCGTCGGTTGGCGGTCGATGGTCCGAACGGACGATCAACCACACCATGGCGATGAGGGCGAGAATCCAGACCAACATCCAGATCCAGGCGCCAGCATCCATGCCAAATCCCCAGCCCGCCATCAGGGCCTCCAGCTCGGGTTCACCGGGGGTTTCCGGCTGATCTCGACACTAGCCGTCGTGCGTCGAGAATCCATGGAGGGCAGCGCAAGCCTGGATCAAGACTTGGTCAAGGCGGGGACGCCCACGAACGGATCGGTTCGGCCACCGACCCTGTTCGGGCGACGGTCAGCGCACGATCTCGATCGCGCCCTTCATCCCCGCCTCGAAATGGCGGGGCGCGTGGCAGGCGAAGGCGAACGGGCCTGAGCCGGTAAACGTGTACGTCACCGACTTCGTCTGCATCATCCCGATGTCGGCGACCTCCGGAGTGCCCTCGGCATCAGCAGCAACGTCGGCCGTGGTCCGACCATGAACTCGTGGGTGGCGAGGCCCATCGTCGTGACCTCGAAAGTGACCGTCTCGCCGGCTGCGATTGGGACCACGTCTGGATAGAAGCGAAGGTCGGGGCCGGCGAAGATGCGAACTACCCGCGGAGCGGAGACGGTTCCCGGGACGAATCCCGTGGTGCCCGGCGCCGCCGATGTGACGCCAGGTCGCGGGAGGGTGCCGGTCAGGGTCAGGCCTGTCAGGACGAGGATCGAGACCAGCGACAAGATCGCGAGGACGCCGCCGACTCGGGTCAGGCCGCCTCCACGTGGAACCAGCCCCAGCACCGCTCGACTCCGCGCGTATTCGTCTTGATCGATCTCGCCTCGAGCCACGCGGCCGAGAAGGATCGCGCCCACCGGATCTGCGGTTGACCTGCCAAGGAGAAGTAGAACGATGCCGCAGACCAAACCGACCAGGGCAACAGCCCCAACGACCCAGAGCCAGGCGAAGCTCGCCGATCCATATCCGAACATCATCTGGCTGGTTCCCTGGTCGCCCTGGTGGCTGCGATGCGGCCCGGCCGGAACGGGCCGCGAGCTTCGTCTCTGGGCTGTGGGCTACGGGTGGGCGACGCTGCCAACGCGTTCGGCACGGGAGACCAGCAGGAGGCCGAGGGCGATCGCCACACCCACCAGGACCCCAACGATCTCCAGTTCGAGACTCGACCTCGTGCGCGACGTCACGAGAGCCGCGGTTTCACCGTTGGGTTCCGCGGCGGCCATCCCGGACGCAGCCGTGATCGTGCAGTCGGTTGTCAACGTCTCGTCCCCGATCGCCTGGAACGTGTATGTGCCGCTCGGCAGGTGATCCGGGATGGTCAGCGTGACGGCGAACATCCCGTCGGCGTCGGTCGTGACCGCAGGGAACGGCACGACGACATCGGGCCCGACGAGGTTGATCTGGCGGTCGCTGTTCGGCTCAAGCCCGTTTCCAGCGAGGACGACCGTCTCGCCGGCGGTGATCTGAGCGGGTTCGACGGAGATGCCCGAGGCTTCCCCACCGGAGTGAGCGAAGGCAGGGAGAGCGAGCACGAACACGAGCATCACCGAGGCCGCTGCAGCTCGAAGCAGGCGCCTAGCCATGGTTGGGATCCTCCCTGGCAGCACTTCGTTCGAGCAGCGGGACCATGAAGCCGGCGGATCCGGCGACCAGCAGCACAAGCGCCAGGCCGAACTGGACGGCGGCGGCGGCGGCGCCGCGAGCGAGCGAGTCAAGGCCCATCTGGCCGAGGCCGATGCCGCCGGCGAGCAGGGCGAGGCGGAACAGGATGGCCGCCATGTCACATCTTCCCGATGTGGGATTGAGGCACAGTCACGGTCGCGTACGCGACGAGGGCCACGAGT
>JBGPVC010000090.1:0-11288 GCA_041491485.1 Candidatus Limnocylindria bacterium | reverse complement strand
CTCGCGGTTGTAGCGCTTGCCGTGGCAGACCTCGCAGGTGACGTAGACGTCGGGCAGGAACTGCATCTCGATCTTCAGGATGCCGTCGCCCTTGCAGTGCTCGCAGCGGCCGCCCTTGACGTTGAAGCTGAAGCGTCCGGGGGTGTAGCCGCGGACGCGCGACTCGGGGACGCCGGCGAACAGCTCGCGGATCGGCGTGAACAGCCCGACATAGGTCGCCGGGTTCGAACGCGGTGTGCGTCCGATGGGGCTCTGGTCGATCTCGATGATCTTGTCGATCAGCTCCGCGCCGACGAGGGCGTCGTGGGCTCCGACCGGCTCGCGCGACCCGTTGAGCTCGCGGGCGAGCGCCCGGTAGAGGACGTCCGTGACGAGCGTGCTCTTTCCGCTGCCCGAGACGCCGGTCACCGCCACGAACGTCCCGAGCGGGACGCGCAGGTCGACATCGCGCAGGTTGTGTTCGCGCGCGCCGCGGACCTCGAGGCGCTTGCCGTTGCCGGATCGCCGGGAGGCCGGCAGCGGTACCGACCGCTCGCCGCGCAGAAACGCGCCGGTGATCGAGCGCGGCTCGGCAAGCAGGACCTCGAGCGGCCCGTTGGCGATGATCTCGCCGCCGTGCTCGCCGGCACCCGGGCCGATGTCGACCACCCAGTCCGCCGTCCGGATCGTCTCCTCGTCGTGCTCGACCACGAGGACCGTGTTGCCGAGGTCGCGCAATCGGGTCAGCGTGGCAATGAGCTTCGCGTTGTCTCGCTGGTGGAGCCCGATCGAGGGCTCGTCGAGGATGTAGAGGACGCCCATGAGGGTCGTGCCGATCTGCGTCGCGAGCCGGATCCGCTGGGCCTCGCCGCCGGACAGCGTCACGCTCGTTCGATCGAGGGTCAGGTAGTCCAGGCCGACGTCGACGAGGAAGCCGAGCCGGGCAACGATCTCCTTGAGCAGCTGGCGGGCGATCGTCCGCTCGCGCTCGTTCAGGCCACGATCGAGCTCGTGCGCCCAGCGCAGGGCATCCGTGATGGACAGGGTGGAGACGTCCCACACGTTGCGGTCGCCGATGGTGACGCCGAGGATCTCCGGGCGGAGCCGCTTCCCGCCGCAGACCGGGCACGGCCGGGTCACCATGTACTTCTCGAGCTCGGCCTTGATGTACTCCGAGTCCGTTTCCCGGTAGCGGCGCTCGAGGTTCGTGACGACGCCCTCGAAGGTGGCGCTGTACGTGTTCTCGCCTCGCTCGTGACGATAGCGGACGACGACCTTCTCCTCCTTGGCGGCGTAGAGCACGTGCTCGACCGCCTTGGGTGGCAGGTCGCGGATCGGTGCCTTGAAATCCCAGCCGTGTGAGGCGCAGATCGCCTCGAGGATCTTCAGGCGCCAGGACGCATCGGTCGGCATCTTGGCCCACGGCACCAGGGCGCCGGACGCGAGGCTCTTCGAGCGATCCGGGATGACCAGGGCCGGATCGATCTCGAGCTTCGTGCCAAGGCCCGTGCAGGCCGGACATGCGCCGTGCGGCGAGTTGAACGAGAAGCTGCGCGGCTCCAGCTCGTCGATCGTGAACCCGTCGTAGGGGCAGCTGTACTTCTCGCTGTAGCGGCGTTCCTCGAAGGTGGCGCCTTCGTCATCCCGCGGGGCGGGTGCGATCAGCACCTCGCCTTCGCCCAGGCGCAGCGCCGTCTCGACGGAATCGGCCAGGCGGCTGGCATCCGGGTCGAGCATCGCGACGCCGGTCTCGGGGTCGATCGGTCGTCCGTCGGCCGCCCGCGCTGCGCCGTCGGGCGCCTCGGCATGGCGGACGACGTAGCGGTCGACGATGACCTCGATCGAGTGGCGCTTGTATTTGTCGAGCGTGGGCGCCTCCGAGATGTCGACCATCTCGCCGTCGACCCGGACGCGAACGAAGCCCTGGCGCCTGGCGGCTTCGAAGACGCGGTCGCCCTCGGTCTTGCGGTCCTTGATCAGTGGCGCCAGGACCAGCAGCCGGGTGCCCTCGGGCAGGGCGAGGACCTGGTCGACGATCTGCTGGACGGTCTGGCGCTCGATCGCATGCCCGTTGGGGCAGTGCGGCACGCCGATCCGCGCGAACAGCAGTCGCAGGTGATCGTAGATCTCGGTCACCGTCCCGACCGTCGATCGCGGGTTGCGTGAGGCGCCCTTCTGGTCGATCGAGATGGCCGGCGACAGCCCGTCGATCTGGTCGACGTCCGGCTTCTCCATCTGGCCGAGGAACTGGCGGGCGTAGGCGCTCAGGCTCTCTACGTACCGCCGCTGGCCTTCCGCGTAGATCGTGTCGAACGCGAGACTGGACTTGCCCGATCCGGACAGGCCGGTGATCACCACCAGCCGATCGCGCGGGAAGGCGACATCGACGTTCTTGAGGTTGTGTTCGCGCGCGCCACGCACGACGAGCTGATCCTGGGGCACACGTCAAGTCTAGCGGATGTCTGGCATGTCGAACAGGTGTTCTGTTGCCGTCGACCCGCCGTGTTCCAGCCCGCACGAGGAGCTTCGCGTTGGTCGCTTACAACAGTGCGGCTGGAAGGCGGGACCCCGGCCCACCGCGCTGCAGCGTTAGCGGCGGCGACGGCCGGGACGTGGCGGCCTGGTCCCGGTCCGGTGGATCACGTTCGGCGTCACGGTCCGATCCCAGGTCGGACGGTCGCGCCAGGCAGCGCCCCGGCCGGTGTCCTCATGCTCGTCGCGGATACCCGGCAGCCAATCGGCAACCGTTCCTTCGTCGATCCCGCCTGCGCCGTCGCCGAGCTCGACCGGCTCCTCGTCCGCCGGGAGCACCTCGATGCTCATGACCTCCATCTGCTGGCCCGCGGCCTTCGCAGCCTCACCGCGCCGGCCCCGGGCGCGGTCGGCGGCCCCGGTCAGTCCCCGGCTTCCGCTGTCGCGAGCGGCCCGTTCGGCGGCCCGACCCACCGTGATCGAGGCGTCCTGCTGGAGGACGCGCAGCCGGATCTGCTGGATCTCGTCGCGCAGCGCCGCCGCGCGCTCGAATTCGAGCTCCCGCGCCGCGGCCTTCATCTCGGCCTCCATGCGTCCGACCAGTGCCTCGATCTTGCCCCGATCCGCCTCGCTGAACTCGGCGCCGCGCTCCGAGGTGTACATCGCGGTCGTTTCGGCCACCGCGCGCAACCGTTCGTTGATATCGCGGATGCCCTTGATGATCGTGGTCGGTTCGATGCCGTGGTCGAGGTTGTACTTCGTCTGGTAGGTCCGGCGGCGTTCAGTCTCGTCCATGGCGACCCGCATCGACTCGGTCACCCGATCCGCGTACATGATCACCTCGCCGCCGATGTTCCGAGCGGCGCGGCCGACCATCTGGATCAGCGACCAGGCCGACCGCAGGAAGCCTTCCTTGTCGGCGTCGAGGATCGCGACCAGCGTGACCTCGGGCAGGTCGATCCCCTCGCGGAGCAGGTTGATCCCGACCAGGACGTCGAAGACGCCGAGCCGGAGGTCGCGCAGGATCGCGACCCGCTCGAGCGTGTCGACCTCGCTGTGGAGGTATTGGACCTTGACCCCGAGCTCCTTGAGGTAGTCGGCGAGGTCCTCGGCCATCTTCTTGGTCAGGGTGGTGACGAGGGCTCGCTCGCCGCGCTCGACGCGCGAGCGGATCTCCTCGAGCAGATCGTCAATCTGGCCATCGGTCGGACGGACGGTGATCGGCGGATCGACGATGCCGGTCGGGCGAATGAGCTGCTGGACGTTGCGCTGGCTTCGCTCCAGCTCGTACGGACCCGGGGTCGCACTCATGTAGACGGCCTGGTGGACGGTCGCCTCGAACTCCTCGAAGGTCAGCGGCCGGTTGTCCAGCGCCGACGGGAGGCGAAACCCGAAGTCGACCAGGATCTCCTTGCGCGTGCGGTCGTTTTTGTACATGCCGACGACCTGCGGGATCGTCATGTGCGACTCATCGACGACCAGCAGCCAATCCGGCGGGAAGTAGTCGAGCAGCGTCCACGGCCGCGACCCCGCCTCGCGGCGCGAGAGGTGGCGCGAGTAGTTTTCGATCCCGCTGCAGTAGCCGAGCTCGCGCATCATCTCGAGGTCGAAGGTCGTGCGCTGCCGCAGGCGGGCGCCTTCGAGCGCCCGTCCCTCAGCCTCGAGCTCGCCGACGCGGACCTCCATCTCCGCATCGATGTCGACGATGGCCTCCTTGAGCTTGTCGGCCGGCGTGACGTAGTGGGTCGCTGGATAGACGTTGACCTCCTTGCGCTCGGCCAACAGCTCGCCGGTCAGCGGGTCGAGCTCGGTGATCCGCTCGACCTCGTCGCCGAAGAACTCGATCCGGATCAGGGTCTCCTCGGAGGCGGGCTGGAGCTCGAGCGTGTCGCCTCGAACGCGGAAGCGGGCGCGGCTCAGTGCCTGGTCGTTGCGCTGGTACTGCAGGTCGACGAGGTGGCGAAGGACCGAATCCCTTCGGTACTGGCCGCCGGTGCGCAGCTTGAGGACGGTCGCGCCGTAGTCGACCGGCGCGCCGAGGCCGTAGATGCACGACACCGAGGCGACGATGATGACGTCGCGCCGCTCGAACAGGGCGTGGGTGGCGGCGTGGCGCAGCCGGTCGATCTCGTCGTTGCGGCTCGAGTCCTTCTCGATGTACGTGTCGCTCCGGGGCAGGTAGGCCTCTGGCTGGTAGTAGTCGAAGTAGCTGACGAAGTACTCGACCGCGTTGTCCGGGAAGAACTCGCGGAACTCGGCGTAGAGCTGGGCGGCGAGCGTCTTGTTGTGGGCCAGGACCAGGGTCGGGCGGTTGGCCCGGGCGATCACCTGGCTGAGCGTGTAGGTCTTGCCCGACCCGGTGACCCCCAGCAGGACCTGGTGGTTGAAGCCCTTGTCGATGCCCTCGACGAGCGCCTCGATCGCGGCGGGCTGGTCCCCGGTGGGCTCGAAGGGGGCGACGAGCTTGAAGTCGGGCATGCGCTCAGTCTACCAAGTCAGGCACGAACCGAACAGGCGTTCTCGATTCTCACACGCGAGTCCCAGGCGACGCCAGATGCGCAGTCGCGGGGCGCCGGGTCAACGGCCCGGATCGGTCCTGTCGATGGCCATCGCGAAGGCGGCGTCGACGGCGCGACGCGCTGTCCCCTCGTCCCCTGACGTATCAATGAGCCGCGTCGAGAACGGTCTGAGCCGGCCGACGATATCTCCCTGAGCGCCGACACGCCACTCGGCATCGGGCGCGGTCGATCCTCGTCCCGTGAGGCGATCAAGCTGGACCGTGGGATCGCAGGCCACCAGCCAGACCTCGTCGCAATGGGCGGCCAGGCCGCCATCGACGAGCTTGATCGCTTCGATGATCACCGCGACGACAGCACCGTCGGCGTCCGCCGCCGCGAGTGCCGCCAGGATCCGCGGCCTGACCGCTGGATGGACGATCGCCTCCAGATCGGCGAGCGCGACCGGATCCGCGAACACGACACGGCCGAGCGCCGCTCGATCGAGCGAGCCGTCGGCGCTGAGGAGGTCGGCACCGAACCGCGCGACGACGGCACCGAGGGCCGCCTCACCGGGGTCGAGGACCTCGCGGGCCACCTGATCGGCGTCGATGACGACCACGCCGGGACGTTCGGCGAGCCACCGCGCGATCGTCGACTTGCCACAGCCGATCGGTCCGGTCAGTCCGATGCGAACGGCCCGCGTGCGTGGTGGCAAGGCCTGCGTCATGGTGCACGCTCCTCGAGCTCGAGCCAGGCGTCCTCGGCGGTCGCGAGGGCCACCTCGATGTCCGCGAGCTCGCTGGTGACCCGCCGCATCTCGACAAAGTTGGCGGCCACGGCGGGGTCCGCCATGACCAGCTCCAGGTGGTTCTTGCGCAGGTGCAACCGGGTCAGGTCCGCCTCCACGACGACCTTCTGGCGGCGGTACGCCTCTTTCGAAAGCCTGTCCTTCTTCTTCGTCCGAGTCGCCGACGGCGTCGCGGCACCCAGCGATTTCGGCGAACCGTCAGTCGATGCCACCGATGCGACGGCGATCCGGGATCCCGAACCTCGGCCCACCGCCGGCGCGACTCGGTCGCTGCTCCCGGCCGGCGCCGCACGCCGGGTCCCGCCGCGCAGTCGCGCCGCTTCCACCTCCAACGCACCGGCCACCGTCCAGCCACCGGCGATCGCCGCGCGCCAGGCGCGGTAGCCGCCATCGAACGGCACCGCTGCCCCGCGGTCGACCACCCACAGCTTCTCGCAGACGGTCTCGAGCAGGCGCCGGTCGTGCGACACGACCAGGAGTGTGGCCGGCGACGAGGCCATGAACGCCTCGATGGCCTCGCGCGCCGGGATGTCGAGGTGGTTCGTGGGTTCGTCGAGCAGCAGCAGGTTCGACGCCTGGATGCCGAGCAGCGCAAGCTCGAGCCGCGAGCGTTCGCCGCCCGACAGGGACCGGACCTCCTTGAAGGCGTCATCGCCACGGAACAGGAACCTGGCGAGGTAGCTTCGAGCCTCGCCAGCGGTGACCGGTACGACCTCGAGCAGCGCGTCGAGCACCGTCGCTCCGGGGATCGCGGCGTCGCGGAGCTGCGCGAGATAGCCGATCTGGACAGCATTCCCGAACGTGACCGCCCCATCGAGCGGCGGCAGGTCGCCGGCAATCGTCCGGAGCAGGGTGGTCTTCCCTGCCCCGTTCGGACCCACGATCCCGATCCGCTCGCCGCGCTGAGCGGCAAGGAACGGGACGCGTGCCACGAGGTGTGGGGCCGCGGCGGGCCGTCCGTCCGCGTCCACCGCTCCGCGGCCGGGCAGGTAGCCGGCGGCCAGGCCTTCGACCCTGACCACGATCTCGCCCGACCGCGATGGTCCCCTTCCGACCAGGGCCTCGGTCGGGATGGCCAGCCGGCGGCCCGCCCGCGGCGCCTCGCGACGCTCGGTTTCGAGGCGCTCCAGGCGCGATTCGTGTTCGTGCATCTTGCTGAACTTGCGATGGCTGCGGTAGCGCTGGACGAGCTCTCGCTCGCGGGCGATCGCCTCGGCCTGCGTCTCGACGTCCTTGACGGCCCGCGCGTCGCGTTCGAGGCGTTGCCGGTGATACGACGAGTAATCGCCGCGAAAGACCGTCAGCCGGCGGTCACGCAGCTCCCAGACCCGGGCCACCGTCGCATCGAGGAACGCGCGGTCGTGCGAGGCGACCAGCAGCGAGCCGGCTCGGCGGCGCAGGTGCTCCTCGAGCCATTCGAGGGCGTCGAGGTCGAGGTGGTTGGTCGGCTCGTCGAGCAGCAGGAGGTCGGGGTCGGCGATGACCAGGCGCGCCAGCGACGCCCGCGTCTGCTCGCCGCCCGACAGGGCGGATGGCGGCTTGGCCCACTCGTCACGCGTAAACCCGAGCCCGCTCAACGCGGTGTCGACTCGCTGGTCGAGTGTGTATCCGCCAAGGAGCTCGAACTCGTGCTGGAGCTCGGCGTACGCCCGGTCGGTCACCCGGCCGTCGTGCTCGAACGCCGCCAGCCGCTCGGCCATGCGATCGAGGTGGACGGCGCCCGTCCGCACGGCGGTTCGCAGGTCCGGTGAGGCCATGAACGCCGCATCGAAATGCGCTTCCTGAGCGAGCAGTCCGAGAGACAGGCCTCGCTTGCGATGGACGTCGCCCCGGTCCGGCTCGTCGCGCCCGGCCGCGAGCCGCAGGAGCGTGGTCTTGCCGGCGCCGTTCGGGCCGACCAGGCCGATCCGATCGCCCAGCGCCATCGAGGCGTCGATCGAGTCGAGGATCACGAACGTCCCCACCTCGCGGGTGACACCCGACAGCCGAAGAATGCTCACCGCTCGACGCTCGGGAGGGACGCCGAGGCTCGCGCCGCGGCCCGGCGCGTGGCAGCCGCGCGTCTCGTACGTTCGGACCGGGTGCGCGACTGCGCGCGTGCCGCTTCGGCCGGTGTGATCCCGACGGCGCCCTCACCCGGCAGCTCCGTCCAGCGACCGCCGGCGCGCCGCCGCCCGTCGGTCATCCCGAGCAGGATGGCCGCCGCGCCCTTCCGGTCGGACCCGGACAGGCGCTGGCACCAGGAGCAGAAGTGCGTCGATCGTGCCCCGATCACGATTCGCTTGATCGGTCGGCCGCAGCGCGGGCACGGATCGCCGGTCCGTTGGTAGACCTGGAGCCGGTCCTGCATCGAGCCATCGCCGTCCGGCGCCGTGTAGTCGTCGATCGAGCTCCCGCGCCGCTCGACGGCCTCGGCGAGGATCGAGCGGACCGCCTGGTAGAGCCGGCGCTCGTCCGGCGGTCGCAGGGTGGTCGCCGTCCGAAGCGGGTGCAGCCGCGCGGCCCACAGCGCTTCGTCCGCGTAGATGTTGCCGACCCCGACCACGAACGACTGATCGAGCAGCAACGGCTTCAGCCGGCCCTTGCGGCGGCGCAGCCGGCGGCGGAAGTCGCGCAGGCTGAAGTCCGGATCGAGTGGCTCCGGCCCGAGCGCCGCGAACACCCCGACGCCGCCGACCTCCGAGACGAGCTCCCCCGTGCCCGGATCGCGGCCGTACAGCCCGACCTTGCCGAACTTGCGGATGTCGCGGAAGCGCACCTCGCGCCCATCGGCCAGCTCGAGCACCAGCCGGACATATGGGTCGACCGGCAGCTCGGCCGGCACCACGAACAGCTGCCCGGTCATCTTGAGGTGGATGGTCAGCGCCGAATCACCGGACAGGTCGATGACGATCTGCTTGGCACGTCGCCCCACCGCCTCCACCCGGCGACCGGCGACCGCCTTGGCAAACCCCTCGGGTGGATGCGAGCGGATCGTGCGCGCCCATGAACAGCGCGCCCCCACGATCGTCGCGCCGACGATCCGCGGACGGAGGTCGCGCGCGACGGTCTCGACCTCGGGAAGCTCGGGCATCGAGCGGAGCCTAGCCGGCGATCGGCGCGATCGGCGCCTCGAGGGGCAGCTCGTCGGCTTCCGCGGCGATCGCGTCGGCGCGGGTGAGCGGCGTCATCGATTCCCAGTCGTCACCGACCTTCACGTCGACGATCAGCGGCACCGACAACGGCAGGGCCCCCTCCATGGTCTCGCGAACGATCGCGGCCAGCGGCTCGACCTCGTCGCGCGGCACCTCGAACAGCAGCTCGTCGTGGACGGTCAGCAGGAGCCGCGCATGGGAATGCTCGGCGGCCAGCCGCTCCGCGACGCGGATCATCGCGATCTTCTGGATGTCCGCCGCCGTTCCCTGGATCGGCATGTTGATGGCCATCCGCTCGCCGGCCCCGCGGAGCGCCGGGTTGGAGGCGCGCAGCTCGGGGATCTGGCGCTTCCTTCCGAGGAGCGTCTCGACGAAGCCCTGCGCCTTGGCCTGCTCCTTGATCGCCATCATGTAGTAGCTGATCCCCGAGTAGGCGGCGAAGTAGCTGTTGATGAACTCCTGGGCTTCCTTGCGCGGGATGTTCGCCCTCGAGGCTAGTCCGAAGTCGCTCATGCCGTAGGCCAGGCCGAAGTTGACCATCTTGGCCATCGACCGCTCGCCGTGGGTGATCGATTCGGGGTCCTTGTGGAGCACGCGCGCGGCGGTCTCGCGATGGATGTCCGCCTGGCGCGCGAAGGCGTCCTTGAGATGCTCGTCGCCGGACACGTGCGCGAGGATCCGCAGCTCGATCTGCGAGTAGTCGGCGGCCAGCAGCACGAGCCCCGGTTCGCCGGCCACGAATGCCCGCCGGATCTTGCGGCCGAGCTCGGTCCGGATCGGGATGTTCTGGAGGTTCGGGTCGGACGACGACAGCCGGCCGGTCGACGCCACGGCCTGGTGGAACGTGGTGTGCAGCCGCCCGTCCGGCGCGATCAGCGACGGCAGGGCCTCGACGTAGGTCGAGCGCAGCTTGGTGTAGACCCGCCATTCGAGGAGCTTGTCGATCATCGGGTGCGCCGGCCGGAGCTCCTCGAGCACCGATGCGTCGGTCGAGTAGCCGGTCTTGGTCCGCTTGCCCTTGGGCAGGTTCAATTCGAAGAACAGGATCTGCTCGAGCTGCTTGGGGCTGCCCAGGTTGAACTCGTGGCCGACGTCGACGTAGATCTCCTGCTCGAGCCTGGAGATCTCCGACCCGAAGTCGCGGTCGAGGACCTCGAGCGCGGCGAGATCCAGGGCGACACCGATCGCCTCCATCCGGGCCAGGACCGGGATCAGCGGCAGCTCGACCTCGCGGAAGAGCCGCTCGAGCTTCACGTCGGCGAGGCGGCGTTCGAGCGGCTCGCGGACGGCGATGGCGGCCAGGGCATCGAGGCCGGCCCTGGCCGTGGCCGGCAACTCGCTTGCGGGCGGCAGGATCTGGTCGAGGTTCTCGGCCACGATGTCGGCGATGGTCTGGCTGCGCAGGGCGGCATTCAGGATGTAGGCCGCGATCTGGGTGTCGAAGGCGATGGCCAGTGGGGCCGCCGCCGGGTTCTCCGCGAACGCGGCCACGAGGATCGCCTTGACCTCGTGCCCGACCAGGGGCGTCCCCGTCCGCTGGAGCAGGCCGCGCAGCGCATCGGCGGCCTCGGCTCCGTCGGCCGCCACGACACGGCCGTCCGCCCCGGCGACCGCCAGCGCCAGGGGCACGCCCCGTCGCGGTCGAGGATCGTCGGCGAGCAGCGAGACGCCGATCACGGGCTGGGCCGCCAGCCATGGCGCGAGGTCGTCGATTCCGTCCGCCGCGCGAACCTCGATGCGGCCCGGGTCCACGATCGAGGCGGCCAGGGCCGTCGGGAGATCGTCGGCGGCCGCGAACGTTCGAGGACTGCCGGCGGTCCCGTCGCCATCGTGTTCCGGGGCCGGAGTCCCGCCGACGGAGTCGAAGTCCAGCCGAAGCTGCAACTCCCCGCCGGACGGTCGGCCGCCGCCGCGACCCGCTCCCCATCCGCCGGGCCGGCCGGCGACGCGGGCAGCCGGCACGTACCCGCTCTCGACCACGGATCGAAGGCTGTCGGACCGCTGCTGCGCCGATTCGCCGGCCATCGGCGGGAGCCGTTCGATGAGGGTTCGAAACTCGTACTCGCGGAAGAGCCGGACCACGGTATCGCGGTCGTAGTCGCCGAGGCGGGCCGCTTCCAGGTCCAGTTCGATGGGCAGGTCGCGCACGATCTCGGACAGGTGCCGGCCCATCTTGATCTGCTCGCGATGCTCGCGCAGCTTTTCGCGCAGCTTGTCGGGGGTCACCTCGTCGAGGCGGGCGAAGAGCGTGTCGAGGTCGCCGAAGTCCCGGATCAGCTTGGCCGCCGTTTTCTCGCCGACACCCGGGACGCCGGGGATGTTGTCGGTCGGGTCGCCCTTGAGCGCCTTGAAGTCGACCATCTGATCTGGCCGAAGGCCGAACCGCTCGTCGATCTT
>JBGPVC010000089.1:0-11553 GCA_041491485.1 Candidatus Limnocylindria bacterium | reverse complement strand
TCCGTCTGCCACCATGTGTCCACGACCGGCGCCCGGTCGCCACCGATGTGCTCGCGGTACCACATCCAGGCCTCGGGGTTGATCGGCTCGCCGACCGACCCGAGCACCCGCAGCGAGGACAGGTCGTGGCGGTGCGGGATGTGCTCGCCCTGTTTCATGAAGGCGCGGATCGCGGTCGGCGCGCAATACAGGATCGAGACCTTGTAGTCCTCGATGATCTGCCACCAGCGATCCCAGCTCGGGGTGTCCGGGGCTCCCTCGTAGAGGATCCCGGTAGTCGCATTGGCCAGTGGGCCGTAGACGATGTAGGAGTGCCCGGTCACCCAGCCGATGTCGGCGGCGCACCAATACACGTCATCGGGCTTGACGTCGAAGATCGCCTCGTGCGTGAACGACGTCCCCAGGAGGTAGCCGGCCGTCGTGTGCAGGATCCCCTTGGGCTTGGCGGTGGTACCCGAGGTGTAGAGCAGGTAGAGCATGTGCTCCGACTCGACCGGGACCGGCGGGCAGTCCTCGGACTGGCGGTCGACGATCTCGTGCCACCAGTGATCCCGGCGCGGGACCATGTGGACCCCGTCGCCGAAGCGGTCGACGACGATGACCGCCTCGATCGTCGGCGTGTCGGCGAGCGCCTCATCGGCGTGGTGCTTGAGGCCGACCTTCTTGCCACGCCGCCAGCCACCGTCGGCGGTGATCAGCACCTTCGCGCCGCAGTCGTTGATCCGGCCCGACAGCGCCTCCGCCGAGAAGCCGCCAAAGACGACCGTGTGCGGCGCCCCGATCCGGGCGCAGGCGAGCATCGCGATCGGCAGCTCCGGGATCATCGGCATGTAGATGGCCACCCGGTCACCGGTCCTGACACCGAGCTCCTTGAGTGCGTTGGCCGCCCTGCTGACCTCGCGCTGCAGGTCACGGAAGGTCAGGGTTCGGGTGTCGCCCGGCTCGCCGATCCAGTGATAGGCGACCTTGTCGCCGAGGCCGCGCTCCACGTGGCGGTCGACGCAGTTGTAGCTCACGTTGAGCTCGCCGCCGACGAACCACTTGGCGAACGGCAACTCCCACTCCAGCGTGGTCTCGAACGGTTTCGACCAGTCGAGGCGTTCGCGCGCGCGCTTCGCCCAGAACGCCTCGAAGTCGCGCTCGGCCTCTTCGTACAGGTCGGCCTTGGCGTTCGCCTGTGCCGTGAAGGCGGGGTCCGGCGGGTAGGTCCGCGATTCCGCGAGGAGGTTCTCGATCTCGGGCGACGGGGAGGACGACTCGACGCTCACGGCACCCTCGCACTGGCGATGTCGACTGGCCGGGCCATCCTACCGCGCAGGATCGGCGCGCGCGACCGCCGTGCGAACACCCTGCTACTCGGTCCCCTCGGCCAGCTCGTCCTGATCCGGCGCCAGGCCGACCTCGATGCCGTCTCGCGGGTCACGGGCCAGGACGACTCGCTGCGGCCGCGGGATCTCGATGCCGTGCGTCTTGAACGCGGCCAGGAGGCGCTTGCGGAAGTCGCCGCCCGCCGACCACTGGTCGGCGGCACGAACCGTGCCCAGGATCTTGAGCGTGACGCCGTACTCGGAGAGGGCCTGCACGCGTTCGACCCGCGGCGCCTCGAGCACGCGCCGCTTCCAGACAGGATCGCCGGCCATCTCGCGACCGACGTTGTCGACCACCTCGATCGCCTTGTCGATGTCGGTGCCGTAGGCCACCGTGACGTCCTGGTTGATCCGCGACCAGACCCTGGTCAGGTTGGAGGCGACCCGGATCTCGCCATTCGGGATCGTGTGGACGACGCCGTCGAGATCGCGCAGGGTGGTCCTCCGGAGGGTGAAGTCCTCGACGGCACCCGCGACGCCGGCGGCCCGGATGACGTCACCCTTGCCGAACTGGTTCTCGATCAGGATCAGCGAACCGTTGAGGTAGTCCTTGACCAGGCTCTGTGCCCCGAACCCCACCGCGATACCGACCACGCCGAGGCCGGCGACGGCCGGGCCGATGTCGAGCCCGAGCTGGCCGAGAACCATCAGCCCCGCGATCACCACGATGAACGACTGGAGCGTCCGGCCGCCCAGGGAATCGAGCGTGTCCATGCGCTTCTTGAGCTCGACCGCACTGAGCTCCTGCGCCGTGCCCTCGCTGGCCTCACGGTCCAGCAGGGCCTTGACGAGACCTCGGACCGAGATGCGGGCCAGGCGAATGGCGACGACCGCCACCACCACGATGAGGAGGATCGGCAGGATGTCGTCGCGCAGGACGTCGACGATCGTGCTCCACGGTTTCTTGTCGAAGTCAGGCATCCACAAAGCCTAACGCGCACGCCACCGGGCGCGGCACGGATCGGGCGCCCATCAACGGACCCTCCGTCGCCGCCGGCGTTCGAGCCGAAGGCGCCCGCCCGCGCAAGGGAGCGAGCGCACTGCGAGTGCGTGAGCGACCGTCGCGGGCGGGCAACGCACGGATCGGGCGCCCGCGGCGACGGAGATTCAGGCCGTGGCGCTTGCCGGTGCGTGCACCCTCGCCGGCTCGCGCTCGGGGGTCACGCCGCCCAACCGGATCGAGATTGCGGTGGCAGCTTCGCGCGCCTGGGCGGCGAGCTCCGGGATCCGTCTCGGGGTGAGCCGGAACGCCGGACCCCAGATGTCGACCGCGGCGATCACGTTGCCACGCGCATCGTGGACCGGCGCGGCGACCGCATTGAGCCCCGGCTCGTACTCGCCGATCGCGGTGGCGAAGCCGCGCCGCCGGATCCGGGCCAGCTCCTCGAGGAGCGGCTCGAGCTCGACGATCGTCCGTTCCGTGTAGGTGATGAGGCCACGGCGCACGATGCGGAGCACCTCGCGCTCGGCCAGCGAGGACAGCAGGACCTTGCCGGACGCGACGCAATGCAGCGGCGTCGCCCGGCCGGTCCAGTCGCCGACGGCGATCAGGTTCGGTCCGTCGGCCTGGGCCACCGACAGCATCGAGTCGCCGTCGAGGATCCCGAGACCGGTCGTCTCGTGGGTCAGGCGCGCCAGCCGCTCCAGCTCGGGCATGGCGATGCCACGCAGGTCGAGGGTCCGCTCGGCCCGCTCCGCCAGGCGGATCACGACCAGGCCGAGCCGGTACTTGCCGGTCTCGTCGTCCTGCTCCACCAGTCCACGCTTCTGCAGCGTGGCCAGGAGGCGAGAGGCGGTCGACTTGTGCAGCCCCAACCGGCGGGCGAGCTCGGTCACGCCCGCCTCGCCCTGGCTGTCACCGAGGGCGAGCAGCAGGGCCGCCGCCCGGTCGACCGAACGAACCGCATTACCGTCGAGCACCATGCCGCCCGGTCCGTTCATCCGGCGCTCGGGTGCGCCATCGCGCCCGACGCGGCAGCGCTCTTGACGTGATGCTCGAGCCGCCCATGAGCTCGCTCCTCGAGCGCGGCGTCGAGCGAATCGCTGAAGGCCGTGAGGACCTGGTCCACGATGTCCCCCTCGGCATGCGCCTCGCAGATGAACCACGGCTCGCGGGAGTCCGGTTCGGGCATGGCGCCGCGGGCATGCATCCCGGTGGCAATCGCGTCGTACAGCTCGTGGTCGGTGTTCGCCCAGTCGCGGTACTCCGACGGCTCGGTATCGGTGAACATGATCCCGAACATCGACGGGTGCCCGGTGAAGACGTACGGCAGGCCCGTTGGATTGAGGACCTCGCGCAGGCCGTCCTGCAGCCGCCGGCCGGTGGCATGGACGGTCTCGAGCGCGTTCGTGTCGCGCAGGATCTCCAGGGTCTTGACGGCCGCGGCGGCTGCCACCCGGTTGCCGGCGTACGTGCCGCCGTGGCTGACCTTGTCGGGGAGGACGCTCATGACCTCCTCGCGTCCACCGAAGGCGGCCGCCGGGTAGCCGTTGCCCATTGCCTTGGCGAAGGTGGCCAGGTCGGGTTTGATCCCGAAGTACTCAGCGGCGCCGCCACGGGCGAGACGGAACCCGGTCTTGACCTCGTCGAAGATCAGCAGGATCCCGAACTCCTCGGTCAACGCCCGCATCGCCTGATGGAAGCCCGCCTTGGGCATGATCGCCTGGGCGTTTCCGAGGACCGGCTCGACGATGATCGCCGCGATCTGGTCGCCCTCACGCTCGAACAGGCGGCGCAGGAACTCGATGTTGTTGTAGCGGGCCGGGATGATCGTGTCGGCGACGGCCTCGGGAATGCCGCGTCCCCAGGCCAGCCGGACCGGGTTCTCCGCGTCGCCGAGCTCGGACATGTCGTTGGGCGCGACGCTGATCAGGGCATAGTCGTGGACGCCGTGATACTGGCCCTCGAACTTGACGATCTTCTCGCGCCCGGTGTACCCGCGCGCGATGCGCATCGCGTGCATCGTGGCCTCGGTCCCGGACACGGTCATCCGTGCCTTGTCGACCCAGCCGGTCAGCTCCTTGACCAGCTCCATGGCGCGGACCTCGTCCTCGCTGGTCAGCGAGAAGCTGACGCCCTTGCGCATCCGCTCGTTGACGTGGTCGTCGACACGTTCGTCGTTGTGGCCGAGGATCACCGGGCCGTACCCCATCCGGAGGTCGATGAACTCGTTGCCGTCAATGTCCCAGACCCGGCCACCCTTGCCACGATCGATGTAGATCGTGTCGTCGCCCCAGGCACGGAAGTTCGAGTTCGTGCCACCAGGCAGCGTCCTGAGCGCTCGCTGGTAGAGGGCGGACTGGCGTTCGCGGTGGAGCACCGGAACGGTTCGGGCGGCGGGTTCGGTGGCCATGAGCGACCTCGGCGTGCGGATTTCGACGGCCCGGTCCGTGGGACAGGGGTTGCGCGGAGCGAGACGCGCGTCCGCGCATGGTGCCACAACGCCCGATCGGGCGTCAACGCGATCGCCGCGAATCCCGTGCCGCTCGGCCGCCCATGCCACGAATCTCGTGGACGAGACGCTTGGAGGCCCTGCGATGCGTTCGCTCGCCGCTAGCCGTCCGTACCGGTCGAGGCTGCCTCGGCAGCCTTCACGGTCTGCACCACGCGCCGCCGGCGGTCGTGCAGGGCGTCGTGGATCTCGGCGTTCGTTCGCATGTCGCGCGAATCGGCGGCCAGGGCTTGCGGGTGCGGGTGACCATGCGCATGGTCGTCGCCGATCTGGAACGGCATGCCGGCCGCGAACAGCTCGGTGAAGCGCTGGACGAGCTCGGGATCGAACTGCATGCCGCTGTGCCGCTGCAGCTCGCGGAGTGCCGCCTCGTGGGTGATGGCGTCACGATACGGACGCCCGGCCACCATCGCCTCGTACGCGTCGGCGATGGCCACGATCCGGGCCCCGACGGGGATCTCCTCGCCGGCCAGCCCATACGGGTAGCCGCGGCCGTCGTACCACTCGTGGTGATGGAGGACGATCGTCGCCGCATCTCGAAGCGCCCCGGCCTGCTCCAGGATGACCTGGCCGATCTTGGGGTGCTCCGAGACGATTTTCCACTCCGGATCGTCGAGCTCACCCGGCTTGGTCAGGATCGCCTCGGGAATCGCCAGCTTGCCCAGGTCGTGGAGCATGCTCGCGACCCGGATCCGCTCGATTTCGCTCTCCGGCAGGCCCAGGCCGAGGGCCAGCTCGACGGCCGCACCGGCGATCATCGTCGACGGCTTGCCGGCGTATCCGGCCCGCGAGCCGAGCGCCGCGGTCAGCGAGTCGGTGGCGGCTCCGAAGGCCGCCCGTCCAACCTCGATGGCCTGATTGCGGGCGCTTGGGGCGATCGCCGCCCGGCGGACCAGGCCGTTGTCCTCGAGCTCGTGGAAGACGTACACCTGGTCGCGCCCGAGGGCCTTGGCGCTGTACATGGCGTTGTCCGCGTCGCGGACCAGCACCTCCAGGTTGAGGTGGCCACCGTACCCACCGGCGACGCCCGCCGACAGACTGGTCGACGCCCGATACCCGTCGTCCAGGGAGACGGCCAGGCGACCGACCAGGCGACGGAGCTTCTCGGCCAGGGATGCAGCGGCGTCGACATCGGTCTCGGGCAGGACCAGGAGGAACTCCTCCCCGCCGTAGCGACCGACGAAATCAACCGATCGCACGTTCTCGCGGAGCGTGTCGGCGACGCGACGCAGGATCAGATCCCCGGCGGCATGACCGTGTGAGTCGTTGAGTCGCTTGAAGTGGTCGAGGTCGACCATCACCACCGACAGTTGATGTCCGAACCGAGAGGCTCGCTCGATCTCGACCTCGAGGGTGGCTAGCACGGCCTGGCGATTGAGCACGCCGGACAGGTGGTCGACGGTGGCGAGCGTCCAGACCTCGGTCAGGCGGTCGGCGAGCTGGGCGAAGCTCGCCCGCAGATGGGGATCGTGGATCCCGTCGGCCCTTGCCAGATGGCGGGCGTCGGTGGCCGACGTGAGCTGATCCATCAGCCTGGAGAGCCTGCGCGTCTGGCGACGGACGACCGTCGCCGCAAAGCCCGTGGCGCCCAGGATGGCCGTGGCAAACAGGATGCCGATCGCCAGATACGTCGGCACCAGCTCCGGCGCCAGCGCGGCGAGGTTGGGCATGTGTTGTTGAACTCCCCGGTGTGGACAGGGCTGTCCGCTGCCGCGAAGCGTGCGCTCGGTCGACTCGATGCACCATGAGCCGAAAGTCCGGGTGGACGGTACCGGGCGGGTCCGGTTGGGACTGGCGATCAGACGGGTGTCGCCAGCCAGTTCGGCAGCTCGCGGGCCAGCGTCGCCAGGGGTAGCGACCCGTGGCCGAGCACCGCATCGTGGAACGCGCGCAGGTCGAAGGCCGACCCGTCGCGTGCCGAGAGCTCCGCCCGAAGCCGCTGGATCTCGCGCTGGCCGATCTTGTAGGTCAGCGCCTGACCCGGCCAGCAGATGTAGCGATCGGTCTCGATGACCGCGTCCGTCTCGGACAATCCGGCCTGTTTGAGGAAGTCGATCGAGCGCTGGCGCGGCCAGCGCAGGGCGTGCAGCCCCGTGTCGACCACGAGGCGTGCCGCTCGCCAGGCCTGTGCGTCGAGCATCCCGAAACGCTCAGCCTCGTCGCGGAACAGGCCCATCTCGTCGGCCAGGCGCTCGCTGTACAGGCCCCAACCCTCGACGTAGGCGCCACCCACCATCCGCGCGCCGAGGCGACGGAACGTGATGAGGCGGTCGTTCTCCATCTCGAGCGTGATCTGGAAATGGTGGCCCGGCGCGGCCTCGTGGTAGGTCGTGGTCGCCAGCTTGGTGAACTTGCGGCTCGGCAGGTCGTACCCGTTGGCGTAGTAGATCCCCGGTCGCGACCCGTCGGGCGCCGGCGGATAGTAGTAGGCGAACGGCGCGTCCTTCTCCTTGTATTCCTCGACCGGCCGCACCTCGCACGGCGCCGCTGGGAGGACGCCGAAGAAGCGCGGCGCGGCGGCCATCGCCCGCTCGATGTCGTCCGCGGCACGCTCGACGAGCGCGTCCTTCGTGACCGGCTGATTGGCCGGATCGGCATCGATGTGGGACCGGTAGCCCGTGGTGTCGTCTCCGAATCCCTCGGCCCGGGCGATCGCCCGGCGCTCGTCCTCGATCGATTCGAGCTCCTCGAGGCCCGACTGGTGCACCTCCAGCGGATCGAGCTCGAGGGTCGTCCAGCTGCGGATGGCGGTGCGATAAAGCTGCTCGCCGTTGGGCGCCGACCAGAGTCCGGGCTCCTGCCGCGTCGCCGCGAGGTAGTCGCCCCCTAGCACCTCGAGGAACGCCAGGTCGGCCGGATGGACTACGTCCCGGACGATCTCGCGGATCCGCTCGCGATCGGCCTCGTGGGCGACCTTGACCATCGACGGGATGATGGCCGAGTCGAGCGGGACTTCGAGCATCCGCCCGATCTGGGCGATCGTCCGCTCGGCCACGATCCGCGGCGCGGTCAGTCCCGAGGCGAGGCCGTCGCGCAGGATCTGGGCGTTCGCGGCCATGTAGGCCGGATAGGCATGGAGGCGGGCGATGAACGCCTCCAGCCGCTCGGGGTTGTCGGCCGGCTGAAACTGCGTCATCTGCGGCAGCAGCTGCTGGGGCCCGCTCATCTGGTCGACCACCCGGAGCTGATGGAGCGCCTGGTCGTCTTCCTCGATCTGCAGGTCGGCGATCACCGTGAGCATGTCGCGGGTGATCCGATCCTCGGTCGGTAGGCCCTCCGTCCCGATGGCGTTCGCATCGGCCGCGGTGCGGACCATCAGCGCCCTGGCCCGGGCCCGACCGTCTGGCCCCGGATCCTCGAGCCGGTCCGCGTAGCGCTCGTCGCCGTAGAAGGTAGCGGTCGTCGGGTTGAGCTCGAGGATCGATTCCCAGAATCGATCGGCAAGCTGGTTGACGGGCGAGTCCACCGGTTCAGGCACGGTCACGAGGCCTCTCCTGTGCAACGCGTGTCGAGCAGACCGCACGCGACGACATGAACGGGGCCTAGCCTAGCGCGAGGCGGCGAGGCGCGCCGTTCAGCCGCCGAAGAGCGGCAGTTGCTCGCTGGTCCGCTCCACCAGCGGGTCGAGTCCCAGGTATGGCTCGAGGTCGGCCAGGTCGAGGGGGTCGCGCGCCAGGAACGTTCGGAGATGGTCCGATTTGACGACGTGCCACGTCCCCTCGTCGAGCGCCGCCCGCAACAGCGGGGACCGCTCCAGCTTGTAGCGCACGAGCTCGGCTCGCTCCGGCGCGACGACGAGGAAGCGGATGATCGACTCGTCCGCCGGGATCCGCGCGTGGCGACGGAGGATCGGCTCGCCCAGCATCGCCGTCCATTCGACCTCGAACAGGAGCGCAACCTTGCTCCTGATGTACCAGATGGCATCGACCTCGGCCAGGGCATCGCCGGCTCGGCTGATTCCACCGAGGTAGACGCGCTGTTCTCGATCGCTGAGCCGATCCATCAGCAGGCCCTGTGACGATCGTCTTGTCTGTTCCGACCGGCCGATCCACACCCGCATGCCAAGGCGATGCCCGGCGTCGGCGAGGAGCCCGAGGAGCTCCGTGTGCTCCTGGCTGCGGCGGAGCAGGTCGTCGCTCGTGATCAGGCCGTCCGGGGTGCTGGCCAGGCTCCGATAGCTGTCGAGGCAGGCTCGGACCAGCCCTTCGTCCGGGAGGTCGTGCCCGGTGAACAGGGACGCGATCCGTTCGTAGAACGCCGTCTCGGAGATGGGCCCGGCGGTGGACAGGAGGCTGAACACGGCCCACTCGACGCGATCGGCCAGCGGTACGGCCGCGGCCTCGCGATCCTCCCGCTCCGTCAGCCACCAGCGGCCGGGTTCGATCTCGACCACCCGGCGCTGTGTCGGGCGGGTCAGCTCGTCGCGGATCAGGGCGAGCAGCCCTTCGACCGGATCGGGGCTGAGATCGCGGGCCGAGGCAACGCGCCTGGCCCGTGCCACGGCACCCGCCGCGGCCGGATCGCGTGCGCCGCCGTCCGCGTCGCGCGGTTCGTGCCCGGTCAAGCCAACGGCGGAGCCCTCAGCAGCGTCCGCGATGCCTCCTGGCCCACCCCGCAACGTCGCGGCTCCGCCCTCCGGGAACGGCTCGGCCGGGAAGGTCGCCGCGGCCAACCGGCGGAGCTGCCCGGCCCGATCGAGCCCGACCAGGACCTCGCCGAGCACCCGCTCGTAGCGCGCCGGCTCACCTCGAGCTCGCAGGATCTCGACCGTGGTCTCGGTCACGGTCCGGGCCGCATCCGCAGCCGAGAACGGCCGCTGGTCGAACCGTTCCGGCGGGGCGAACAGGCCCCGACCCGGAACGACGTCCGGATCGCCGGCGCCACCGGGCGTGGGCTCCAGGCCGACGTTGCCACGAGTCCGCGGGCCGGGTGGCAGCAGGCCACCGGGCGGTAACAGCTCGACGATCCCGGCGGCATCGTCATCGGGATCGGCCAGCCGGGCGCTGAGGATCCGGTAGCCCGCCGTCGCACCACCCATCACCGCGGCAACCACCGCCTCCGCGCCGCCGTCGACGAGCTGGACCACCCGGCCGTCCCGGGCCATCACCGGTTCGACCGCCTCGAGCGCGCGTCCGATCGATGCCGCCTGCCAGCTCCACGGCGCGCGCAGCGACGAGCTGGCGAGCGCATCGACCGGCAACAGGGCGGCGGCCTCGCGTCCCAGCACCCAGGCCGTCCCGTGGTACGCCGCCGCCAGGCGCTCCAGGCTGGGGCGCATCGGCGGCTGCCCGAGCACGAGCCGGACCCGGGGCGTGGGCGCCGTCCGCCCGTAGGCTGGCGAGTCGTCGCGGAGTGACAGCAGGCCGGACGGGCCGGACAGCCCCAGGACGGCCGTCGCGGTCCCCTCCCCAAGACTGCGCAGGTCCTCGCCCAGTCGCGCCTGGACCGGCCCAAGCGAGCCACCATCGAGCCGCTGAATGAAGCCGCGGACGCCGCGGAAGGCGTCTTCGAAGGCCAGCCACGGATTCCGCTCCCGCCACTGGGCGGCGGTCGGCGGCCGGACATGGCCACCGGCGACGCGCAGAGCGGCCGCGCGACCGGGATGCGTCGCCAGCCGGCTGGCGGGCAGGATCGCGTGCAGCAACGTCAGGCGCAGCGCGGCCAGGACTGGCGCCGCACGGAGATCGCTCTCGATGCGTTCGAGGATCGCGCCCAGCCCCACCAGCTGGCGCGGCGTGTGGAGGTCAAGGAGCTCGTCAGGCAGCGTGGTCGCGCCGGCAATGTCGGGGAACCGGGCTCGGAGCATCGCTCGCATCGCGTCCGCCCCAACGTCGGCCGCTGCACGGGCCAGATCGTCGTCGTCGAGGGGGCCCTGTCGCTGCTCCGAGCCGCCTCGCTGGTCGCGGCAGACCGTGCAGCGATAGTGCCGGCCGACGGGACGCGGCGCGTCGATCTCGTTGCCATCCGCGTCCTCGAGCGACCACACGACGTCGTCGGCGACGAGCGCGCGGGCGCACGTCGCGCAGCGGGTTGCGAAGAGGTCGCCGATCGAGACCTTGAGGCTCGTGTCGCCTCGTGGCGAGGCCGCCATGCCCTGGAACGCGGCGTCCAGGTGCCGGACGTCCGGTGGCCGCAGGACGACCTCGGCGAGCATCCGCGTGAGCGGGCTCGATTCCAGGGAGATCCCGCGACGCTGGAGATCCACCGCCGTTCGGGCCACCCAGCCGCCCCGGCCGAAGAGGTCGGCGACCACGTCGCCGGGCCCCGTGTGGAGCTCGATCCGCGCGGCGACGAGCGCCGGTGACGGTGCTGGCGCGAGCCGATCGATGGCAGGCAGCGAGTACGCCGGTTCGGAGCTGGCGAACGAGGCTCGGCCGGTCATCCTGCGAATGCTAGCCGACCGGCGAGCGCCGTCAGGCGGGCGTCGCGGCCCGCCGCGGAAGGGCTACGGCTCGTCGAGCTCGTCCGGCTCGTCCTCGAACGCCTCGTCGCTGGTCGACTCGGGCGGCAGGACGCGATCGAGGTCCTCGATCTCGTCGTCCTCCTCGTCGTCCTCGAGATCCTCTTCGAGGTCCATCTCCTCGCGAACGAGGGTGCCCTTCGTGTACGTCCGAAGGTCGGTGGACTTCGCCGCGGTCGGGAAGCTTACCTTGCCGTAGTTCGTCGGGTCCTGGAAGATCTCGCGGAGGATGATCCGGACGTCCTTGTCGCCGAGCGACGTCACGCCCGCGGCG
>JBGPVC010000088.1:0-11679 GCA_041491485.1 Candidatus Limnocylindria bacterium | reverse complement strand
GACTGTCCGGACGTTGTCCGAGGTGATCTCCGGATCGGCCACCAGCTCGAGCATCCGCTCGGCCGCGTAGAGCATCTCGATCAGGCGCGCCCAATGGCTGGCACCTCGCTGGTGCACGAGCTGCCGGTGGCCGTCGACCTGTGGCGCAAGCGTCGCGAAGAACCGCTCGTACGCTTCCTGGGCGCGCGGCGTGGCCATGCCCGTGGCCGCGTTCATTCGCCCGAGGGGCCCGACGCAGTAGATGCCCGAATCCTTGCCGTCGACGAATCCTTTCCAGCCGATTCGGCGCAGGTAGGGGAAGGTAAGGTACGTCCACGGCTCGACGTGCTCGGCGATCCAGTCGCGGTAGTCGGCCGGTGCGTAGGTCCCGAGCGATTCGCCGTCGGGCGCGACCACGCTGACGCGACCGTCGGCCAGGGTAACCCGCCCGGCATCGTCGACCATCCCGGCGTAGTACGTCTCGTGCCGGAACAGGTCGCCCAGGACCAGCTCCCGGGTCGGGCCGTCGGTCATGACCCGATCGAAGAGGTCGAGGCTGACGCCGGCGAACTCCAGCATCGACCGGGCGATCCCCTCGATCTCAGCTCGCTCATCCTCGGTGATCCCCTTGGTCAGGCCGCCCGGCACCGACGTACACGGGTGGATCCGCCGGCCGCCGATCAGCTCGATCACGCGATGGCCGCCACGGCGTGTCTCGATCACCCGGCTGCCGAACTCCAGGCCGACCTTGCGGATGACGCCGAGGATGTTGCGATCGGCGATCGGGGCGTCGGGCCCGACGAGCACGTCCGGGCCGCCCAGGGCGTAGAAGTGAGTCGTGTGGTCGGCCACGAAGAACGCGCAGAACAGGAGCTCTCGAAGCAGCTTCGCCGGCCGTGGCGGATCGACCCCATAGACCGCATCGCCCGCCTTGGCCGCGGCCAGGTGATGGGCCTCGGGGCACACGCCGCAGATCCGGTTGGCGAGGATCGGCATCTCTTCGACCGGGCGGCCCACGCAGAACGACTCGAAGCCGCGCAACTCCGGGACCTGGAAGTAGGTCCGCTCGACGTCGCCATGGTCGTCGAGGAAGATCTCGATCTTGCCGTGGCCCTCGAGGCGGGTGATCGGGTCGATCGTCAGGCGCGTCATCGGCCTGCTCCTGCGGTCGCCAAGGTGCGCGCAGTCGCCGTCGCGGGCGCCGATGCTGTCGCGCTTGTCGCTCCCGTTCGGACCTCGCGACTCCCGCGCAGCAGCGACCCCGCCAGGCTGAAGCGATAGAACTGGCCGACCGGGTCGGGCAGGCCGTCGAGGATGCGGTCGATCTCATCCGGTTCGCTGGCGTCCACGACCGAGGCGAACGCGGACAGGAGCCGCGCCCCGAAGTCGACGACGCCGTCGGCCGGGCCGTAGCAGCCGATGCAAGAAGCACCGGCCAGCGGGCACTTCGCGCCACAGCCGCTGCGGGTGGCGGGCCCGTTGCATGGGACGCTCTGCTCGAGGAGGCACAGGCTCGGGTCGAGGGGTGGCAGCTCGTGCAGTCGCCCGAACTGCGCGATGCGCTTGATCCCGCGATCGCGACGGCACTCGTCGCAGACCGTGGACTGTCCGGCGCCCAGCACCGAACCGTGTACCGGCAGGGTCGCCTTCCCGTCCAGGGCAGCCCCGAGCAAGCCCAGGACCTCGGCGATTCGTTCGGTTTCCGGCGGGCAGCCCGGGACCCGGTAGTCGACCTCGACGACCTGGTCGAGCGTCTGGAGGAGCCGATTCATGGCGGGCAGGTGAAGCTCGCCCTCGGGCACCATCGTGGAGCTCGCCGGCCGGACGTGGTCGGGGTTGTCCATCGTCGGCCCCTCGTAGACCGTGTCGAGCAGGTCGGTCGTCGTGGTCAGGTTGGCCAGGCCGGGGATGCACCCCTCATTGGCGCACGATCCGAAGGCGACCAGGGTCGCCGACTTGCGTCGCAGCAGACGGGCCACCTCGGCGTTCTCGGTATTGCGGATCCCGCCGGAGAACAGGGTGAGGTCGATCGAGCCGTCTGGCATGGCCTCGACGTCGGCGTACTTGGCGTCCATGATCGCCGGCCAGAAGACGATGTCGAAATGGTCGGCGAGATCGAGGATCGCCTCGTGCAGGTTGATCACGCTGATGTCGCAACCGCCGCACGCCGCGGCCCAGTACATCGTGAAGCGATGCTTGCCGTTGGCGCTCATGCGCCCACCGCCTCGAGGGCAGCTGGTTCGGCGGCCCCGCCCTCGGCTTCCCCTGTCGGTAGGTCCTCCGGCGCCACCGCGGGTACCCGGCCCCAGCCCAGCGGTCCGAGCAGCCGGACGTCCTCGATCATTCGCGTGAAGGCGGCCGCGAGCTGGGAGCCTTCCGCCGCGCTGGCGTAGAAGCGCTGGAACCGCTCGGGTTCGATGCCCAGCTGCTCGAGGACCCGGTGGAGCAGCTCGAAGCGGCGAAGGGCCTTGACGTTCTGGACCCGGTAGTGGCAATCGGCCGGCCAGCAGCCGGTCATCAGGACGCCGTCGGCGCCGCTCGCGAAGGCTTTCAGGACGAAGGTCGGGTCGAGTCGGCCCGAGCACATGAGCCGGACGAGCCGGACGTTGGGCGGGTACTTGGTCCGTGCCGTCCCCGCCAGGTCCGCGGCCCGGTAGCTGCACCAGTTGCAGGTGAAGGCGAGGACCACGGGCTCGAACGGCGGGATGGCGGCCTCCGCCGGCGCCGCCGGGATCGCCTGCGCCACGACGTCGTCGGTCATGCCGGGACCGCCTCGGCGGCCGCGCTGCCGACGGGCGCCGCGTGCGCCGCAGCCACCGCGGGATCGGCCGGACCCGTGGTCATCAGGATGCCTTCGATCTGGCGCAGGATCTGGGCGTCGCTGAAGCCGGTGCCCTGGATCGCCCCGGCCGGACAGGCGGCGATGCAGACGCCGCAGCCCTGGCAGAGGGCCGGGTTCACCTCGGTCACGGCGCGGGCGTCGTCGAAGGTGATGGCGCTGAACGGGCAGAGGTCGTTGCAGATCCGGCAGCCCGAGCAGCGCTCGGCGTCGACGATCGCCCGGATCGGCTCGAGCGCCATCTCGCGCTGCTGGATGCGACCCAGGATCCGCGCCGCGGCGGCCGCGCCGCTGGCCACGCTCGAGGGAATGTCGCGCGGGCCGAGGGCACAGCCGGCCGCGAAGACGCCTTCGGTCATCGTCGCGAACGGGTCGAGCTTGGGGTGGCGCTCGATGACCCAGCCCTCGGAGCTGCAGGTGATCCCGAAGCGCCGGGCGACCTCGTGGGCGTCGCCCTGCGGCTCCAGCCCGACCGACAGGACGACCATGTCGACGGCGATCCGGCGCTGGCGCCCGGCCAGCGTGTCCTCGACCTGGACGATCAGCCGGCCATCCTCCGCGGCCTCCTCCGGCAGGCGGAGGACGTCGGTTACCTCGGCGACCCGGCCGCGGATGAAGATCGTGCCCTCGTCCTGGACGCGCTGGTAGAACTCGTCGAACGCCTTCCCGGGCGCCCGGATGTCGATATAGCACTCGTAGACCGTCGCGTCCGTGTGCTCGCGGACCAGGTGAGCGAACTTCATGCTCTGCATGCAGCAGATCGCCGAGCAGTAGTTGTTGAAGTTCCGGTCACGGCTGCCGACGCAGTGGACGATCGCGACGGTCTGGGGCTCGGTCACCCCGTCGCGCAGCACGATCCGCCCGCCGGTCGGCCCGCTGGCGTTGCTCATCCGCTCGAACTCGAGGCTGGTGAAGACGTTCGCGAGCCGGCCATAGCCGTACGGCTCGACACGCCGCGCGTCGAATGTCTCGAAGCCCGTCGCCAGGACGATGTTGCCGACCTGAAGGGTGACCTCCTCGGGCTGCTGGTCGAGGCGGATGGCGGCCGGCGGACAGAGCTTCTCGCAGGCCTTGCACGTCCCGCGCTCGAAGTAGATGCAGTTGTCGGGATCGAGCACCGGGAACTTGGGGACCGCCTGCGGGAAGGGTCGGTAGATCGCCTTGCGGTAGCCGACCCCGGCTTCGTAGGCCGCGTCGACGACCTTGACCGGGCACTTCTCCTGGCAAATGCCGCAGCCGGTGCACAGGTCGGTGTCCAGGTAGCGCGGGCGGTGGAGAACCTTGACCGTGAAGTTGCCGACGTACCCGGAGACGTCGGTCACCTCGCTCCACGTGTGCAGCGTGATGTTCGGATGGGAGCCCGCCGTCACCATTTTCGGGGTCAGGATGCACGCCGCGCAGTCCAGCGTCGGGAACGTCTTGTCGAACTGGGCCATGTGGCCGCCGATCGAAGGCTGGCGCTCGACGAGGTGGACGGGGAACCCGGCGTCGGCGATCTCGAGTGCGGCCGAGATGCCGGCGATCCCGCCGCCAACGACCAGCGTCGCCTCGTTGATCGGGACGCGCAGCGGTTCCAGCGGCACCTGCTCGCGGACGCGAAGGACACCGCCGGCGACCATCGCCTCGGCCTTGGCCGTCGCGGCGACCTTGTCCGTGTGGACCCACGAGACCTGCTCGCGGATCGACACGAGCTCGCTCAGGTACGGGTTCAGCCCGGCTCGCTGGCATGCCCCGCGGAACGTCTTCTCGTGCATGTGCGGGGAGCAGGCGGCGACGACGACGCGGTTGAGGCCGAGCTCGCGGATGTCCTGCTCGATCAGCTCCTGGCCGAGGCTCGAGCACATGAACGGGTAGTCCCGTGACACGACCACGCCGTGGGGCCCGAGTCGCTCGGCCGCCCAGTCGCGGACGGCCGCGACGTCGACCGTGCCGGCGATGTTGGTGCCGCAGTGGCAGACGTAGACGCCGATCCGTGGGGCCTCGGCGGCCTCGTCGACCGGCGGGTCCAACGGCCGGCCAGGCTCGGCCGCGATGCCCGGGATCGGATCGCCGGTGCTCATCGGTCGTCCTCGTCGAGGCGCGGCATCGGCAGGCCCTGTGGTCGCGGCGCCCGGCGACCCTCGCGCGCCACCTGGCCGGCGGGCGGAGCCGCCTCCTCGGGAACTGGCACCTCGATCCCGATCCGGCCGAGCGCGTGACTCGCGGAGACGACCTCGCTCCCGATTCCCAGGGCCTTCGGGTCGAGGCCGAAGGCCAGCCCGACGAGCTGCGTGAAGAACAGGATCGGCATGTGGTAGTTGGTGCGGAAGTGATGGTTCATCTCGCCCTGGTAGGCGTCGATGTTCATCTGGCACATCGGGCAGACCGTGACCATCAGGTCGGCTTCCCGGCGATGCGCCGAGTCGACCAGCCGCCGGATCAGCTCGAACCCGGTGTTCGGGCCGATCTGGGTCATGTGGCCACCGCAACAACTGGTCCGCAGCGGGAAATCGACGACCTCCGCCCCGAGCGCGACCATCAGCCGGTCGAGGGCCAGGGGCTGTTCGCGATGTGTCCAGCGCCGGTCGTAGTCGGGCCTCGAAGTGAGGCAGCCGAGATAGGAAGCGACCCGCAGCCCGTGGAGGGGGCGAACCACGTGGCGTTCGATCTCGTCCAGCCCGACGTCCTCGATGAGCACTTCCAGCAGGTGGCGAACCGCGATCGAGCCCGGCGTGTACTGCATGCCGTCGGCGGCGAGGGCGCCGTTGAGCTGCTCCCGGAGTACGGCGCTCTCGCGAACCATGTTGTCCGTCTTTGCCAGGTTCGCGTAGCACGCGCTGCACGGGGCGACGAGCGTGCTGGTCCCGTTTCGCTGGCGCTCGGCGAGCGCGAGATTCCGACCGATGAGCGCGTAGCCGCGGAGCGGGCTCAGCGTCAGGTATTCCGTCGCTCCGCAGCAATTCCAGTCGTCGATCTCGTGCAGCTCGACGTCGAGCACCGCCAGGATCGCCGTCAGGGACTCGGCGTAGGCCCTCGCGCTGCCGGTCAGCGAGCAGCCCGGGTAGTAGAGGTAGCTCCTCATGCCGGCACCGCCCGGCGTCGATCGGCCTCGATCTCGCCGGCCCTCGCGAGGATCGCCCGCAGGCCCTCGACACCGCGGATCCGATGGGGGACGAAGTCCATCCGACCCTTCGCCACCATCTCGATGCCCATCGGCGCGATGCCCGGCAGGCGGAGCGGGTAGTGGCGCAGGTAGTGCCGGGCGACCAGCCCGACCTCGTAGCTCCGGCCATAGCGGTGGATGTTGTCGACGAAGGTTCGCGAGAAATCGGCGCCGGTCCGCTCGGGCGCGACGCCTTCGCGGGTGGCGATCGACTTGATCGCGTACATCACGTCGGGGATGCGTATCTCCTGCGGGCAGCGGACCGCGCAGAAGTAGCAGGACACGCACATCCAGGGCGTGTTGCTGTGCAGCACGTCGTAGCGGAAGCCCGCCCTGGCCAACGCGAACAGCGTCCGTGGCGTGTGGTCCATATCGGCCGCCGACGGGCACGAACCGCCGCAGGTCCCGCACTGGATGCAGTTCTCGAGGCGAGCCTCACCTGCGGTGGCCGCCCTGATCTCGTCAATGAAGCGGTAACTGACCGCAGGACCCCGCGCCGAGTTCCTGGTCGCGGTAGCCATCGAGCGAACTCCTACTCGGCGGTTCAGCCCACCCAGGCGAGCTCGGCTTCGACGAGCGCGGCCTTCGCCTTCTCCGCGTCGTCGACGGCGAAGGCCTGTTCGAGCACGCCCTCACGTCGGCCGACGCACAGGGTGCCGAGAATGTTGACGCCGGCCCTGGCGAATCGCTCGACCACGTCGGCCAGCCCGCCAGGACGGTCCATGACATCGACGACGATGGTCGCGCCCTCGATGAATTCATGACCAAGGCCGCGGAGCACCGAGCGTGTCTCTTCGTCCTCGGCGGTGGTCATGAAGGCGCAGGCCAGCGACCCGGTCCCGGCACACGAGATGTGGGTGATGTTGACGCCGCGCGCCCCCAGGGCGCGGGCGAGATGCGCAAGCTCGCCGGGGCGATTGTCGAGCTGGACCACGAACTGACGCTGCATTCGGGCCTCCTGCATCGCAGCGTCCCGTGGTCTCGCTTGGACCCGGGACGCGAACCTACGCGACCGGACGATTCCAATGGCTCAGCGTGGCTGCCGGCGCCTGCGTGGCGCCAGTGCCACACCGCCCATTTCCGCGCCGCCATTCAGCCCTTCGGCCGATCGAGGACGGCAGATCAGGCGACAGGTGCCAACTCGAACCGGGCGAGGGCGGTCTCGGCAAGCTCGCGTCCGATCGCCAGCGAGGCGGTGGCGGCCGGCGACGGCGCATTGCGGACATGCAGGACGTGGCGCGACCCTCCGAGCCGGAAGTCGTCGACCAGGGTCCCGTTCGGATCGAGGGCCTGGGCGCGCACGCCGGATGGTCCGAAGGTGAGCTGGTCGGCGCGGAGCTCGGGAACGAACGTGCGAAGCTCGGCCAGGAACGCGCGCTTCGAGACGTCCCGCCACATCTCGGCGGCGCCGGTTCGCCAGAAACGGCCGGCCAGGCGCAGGAACCCGCGGTAGGTCAGGATCCGGGCCAGATCGCGGGGGCTGACCTGGCGGCGTCGATACCCCTCGCGCGCAAAGGCGAGCACCGCATTGGGTCCGGCCCAGACCTCACCGTCGATTCGCCGGGTGAAGTGCAGTCCAAGGAAGGGGAAGCGCGGATCGGGGACCGGATAGATGAGGCCCCTGGCCAGGTCGCGGGCGTCTGGCGTCAGCGTGTAGTAGTCCCCCCGGAATGGCACGATCCGCTCCCTGCCCGGGTCGTGCGTCATGGTTGCCAGCCGGTCGGCGTGCAGGCCGGCACAGGCGATGACATCGCGGCTCAACAGGTCACCTTGGGTCGTCGTCAGGACCTGGACGCCGCCACGCTCAGTGATGGCGGTGACCTCCCGTCCCGTGTCGATCCGACCGCCACGGGCCCGAACCTCGTCGGCGATCGCGAGGGCCACTCGCCGGAAGTCGATGATCCCGCTCGTCGGGCTCCACAACGCCCGGATGCCCACCGCGTGCGGCTCGATCTCGCGGAGACGCTCCGGGCCAACCGTCTCCAGCCCCGGGACCTCGTTGGTCTCGGCCCGCTCCCGCAATGCTTCGAATCGCGGCAGCTCCGACGCGTCGCGTGCGATGACGAGCTTGCCGCAGTGCTCGAACGGGATGTCGTGCTCGGTCGCAAACGCCTCGACGGCGGCCTTGCCTTCGCGACACAGTCGCGCCTTGAGCGATCCGGGCGCGTAGTAGAGGCCGGCATGGAGCACGCCGCTGTTGTGACCGGACTGGTGGGTCGCGACCTCCGACTCCTTCTCGACGACCGCGAGGCGCAGCCGCGGCAGTCGCTCCAGTAGTCGATAGGCTGTCGCCAGTCCGACGATCCCACCGCCGACGATCGCGAGATCGACCTGGTCGTCGCTCATCCCGCCGGTCGCCGCGGCTTGGCGGTCTTTGGTGGAAGCGTCCGCCCGAACGCCACCGCTCGATCCAGCCAGGATCGCAGGGCGCGTTCGTCGTCGGCGATCATCGAGGCCGGCACCGCCACGTAGCCGGTCATGGCCCTCCCGGGCATGATCTCGACCGGCCCGGCACCGTCCACCTCGAGGAGCTCGGCTCGCCCGGTCTCGTCCAGACGGACGAACCAGGTCGATTCGTAGAGGCCACTGACCATGTTGCCGCCGACGAACAGTGCCGGGTAGCCGAACATCAGCCGGTGCTCGATGTCAGGCAGGTTGTCGGTGACGACGTGGAACCGTGCGACGAGCTCCGGTGGCGACTTGGCAAATCCTGGCATCGGCGACCTCCTGGCGGAACGGTACTCCGGAGCCGCCGTCGCATACCCTGTCGGCATGCGGATCGGGATCGTGTTGCCGATTGCGGAGGAGGATGGCGAGGATGGCATCCCAGACTACCCGGCGATCCGGGCGATGGCCGTCGCCGCGGAGGCTGGCGGCCTCGATTCCGTCTGGGTCTTCGATCATCTCCTCTTTCGCTTCGATGGTGAGACGACCGGAATCCACGAATGCTGGACGATCCTCGCCGCTGTGGCCGAGGCGACCAGTCGAGTAGAGCTGGGCACCCTGGTCATGTGCACCGGGTTCCGCAACGCGGCGCTGCTGGCCAAGATGGCGGCGACCCTCGACCACGTCAGCGGTGGGCGGCTGATCCTGGGGATCGGTGCCGGCTGGCATGACCCCGAGTACGAGGCCTTCGGCTATCCGTCCGACCACAAGGTGGGTCGCTTCGAGGAGTCGCTTGCGGTCATCACCGGCCTGATCAGGACCGGTCGGGTGGATCTCGCGGGCCGGTTCGTTACCGCCCGCGACGCGGTCCTGCTGCCGCCCGCCCGCCCGGACCTGCCGATCCTCGTCGCCGCCAAGCGGCCACGAATGCTGGAGCTCGCGGCTCGCCATGCGGACGCCTGGAACCTGGCCTGGTTCGGGCGACCCGACGAGCGCCTGGCGCGGGTTCGCGGCGAGCTGCTCGACGCCTGCGCGCGGGTTGGACGCGATCCGGCCGGCCTCTCGATCACGGTCGGCGTGACCGTCCGCTACCCGACCGAGGGGCCCCAGGCTGGTGAGCCACCGACATCTCCCGCCCTGACCGGCACGGTCGAGCAGATCGCCGACGGGCTGGCGGCCCATGCCGCGGCCGGGGCGGACCACCTGATCGCGGCCCTCGAGCCGAGCACACCGCGGACGCTCGCCTTGTTCACTGACGCGGTCGATCGATATCGCGAGACATCAGCCGCGGGCGAATGACTAGGGTGGACCGGGCCGCGTGGTTGGGGCGGTCGCCGGCCACCGATGGGCAGCCACCGCCCACCGGTCTCGCGCCCATCGGCGCCGATGGGCGTGGCAGTCAGCAGTTCGGGCTCGAACGACGAGGCGACCCCGGCCTCGAACCGACAACTGTGACTGCCTCGTACGCAAGGGCGCCGAGCGAGGGAGGCGCCCCGCCCTCGAGGTCCGGGTGTTGACTGGCAAGCACAAAGGTCTTCTCGCCAGCGCCTTTGCGGTCCCCGGCCGCCGACGTGGCGGCCGATGTATCAGATCGCGCGGTGCGCGTACGGTCGCGGATCCGGCCGGGCCGGCAACACGAGGACGTACTTGCCCGCCAGCTCCGCACTCCACGGCGAGGCGAGCCAGCGACCAGACGAGCGGCGCGGCACGAACTGGCGCCCGAGCTCCGATGGGCTGATCGTCGCGCCGGGGATCGGGCTCGGACCCCAGGTGCTCGACCCGTACGGGTAGAGCGGGTCCTCGACCGTGGCTGCCGTGACCCGGGCATCGGGCGAGAGGGGATCGATCGTCGCCCGGAAACCGCTCATGACCCACGCGTGCCGGCCGTGCCACATCAGCAACCCGACGGGCTTTCCGGTCAGCCGAATCGCTCTGGCGGCTGCCAGCAGCGCCGCGTCGAGGGTATCCGTGCCCACCAGCTCGTACGGTCCGGCGCCCATCAGGTTGAGCCCGGCGGCCCAGCCGACGACGCTCGCCCCCTGTCGCTCGAATCCGTCCGGAGCCGGGCCGCTCCATTCCCGCGCGAGCGCTTGGAGGCGGCGCTGGGTGGCGGCCAAGTGATCGGCGCCCGGCTGGATGATGTTGAGCATCATCTGCATGCTGGCGCCGACGCACTGGACGAAGTTGGTCTGGGCGACGAAGTCGTTGCGCGTGCCCAGGTCCATCGCGTAGCCGTTCGAGGCGGCGCCGGCAGGGGTCACCGAAGCGCCGAGGAGCAGCAGGACCGCCAGCCCGAGCCCGCCGATCCGCCCGGCGGCCCGGTGACGGCGGTGCCCGAACACCATCGTCATGGACGCACGATACGACGGATCGCCAAGGGGCTCAGTCCTCGGCAAGGTTCGGTGCCAGCCAGCGGCGCATGACCGCGAGCGGCATGTCCTTGCGCCGCGCGTAGTCCGCAAGCTGGTCTGCCCCGATCCGTCCGAGCCCGAAGTACGCGGCCTGCGGGTTCCAGAAGTAGTAGCCGCTGACCGACGCCGCCGGGAGCATGGCGAACGATTCGGTGAGGTGGATCCCGGCCCGTGCCTCGGCCCCGAGGAGCTCGAACAGCGGGCCCTTCTCGGTGTGGTCGGGACAGGCCGGATAGCCCGGCGCCGGCCGGACGCCCTGGTAGCGCTCGGCGATCAGGTCGTCGTTCGACAGCTGCTCGGCGGCGGCGTACCCCCAGAGCTCGCGACGGACCCGTTGGTGGAGGTGCTCGGCGAAGGCCTCGGCAAGCCGATCCGCGAGGGCTCGGGCGAGGATCGCCGAGTAGTCGTCGTGCGCCGCCTCGAAGTCGCCGACGAGCCGGTCGAGGCCGTGGCCGGTGGTCACCGCGAACCCGCCGACGAAGTCAAGGATGCCGGTCTCGCGCGGCGCCGTGAAGTCGGCCAGCGCCAGGTTCGGCCGGCCGGGTGGCTTGACCATCTGCTGTCGGAGCGTGTGGATGACGCCGATGCGGCGGCGCCGGGATTCGTCCTCGTACAGCTCGATGTCGTCGTCGACCGCGTTCGCCGGCCAGAAGCCGAGCGCCGCCTTCGCCGTCAGCAGCCGCTCGCCCACGATCCGGTCGAGGAGCGCGAGCGCGTCGTCGTGGAGCGATCGCGCGGCCGCGCCGAGGCTCGGTTCCGACAGGATCTCGGGGAATCGCCCGTTGAGCTCCCAGGTCGCGAAGAACGGCGTCCAGTCGATCCGCTCGACCAGCTCCTCGAGCGGCTGCATGTCGATCGTCCGGATGCCAAGGAACGAGGGACGCGGCGGCGTGACCGTCGCCCAGTCGATCGCCAGCCGATGG
>JBGPVC010000087.1:0-11697 GCA_041491485.1 Candidatus Limnocylindria bacterium | reverse complement strand
GGGTTCCCCGGCCGCATCGATGATCTCTCCGTAGACCGCGGTCCACAGCGAACCGACGCCGAACGCCATCGTGAAGTAGAGGGCGTAGGACGCGTCCCGCGTCGACGGCGGTGCGATGTCGGCCAGCAGCGCCTGGAGCTGCGGGCTCTCGGCGAAGCTGAACAGCCCCATCAGCACGATCCCCACCCACAGCAGCGGGATCGAGGACCCGGCTAGCAGGAAGACAAGGAAGCCGATCGCACCGCCGACGTAGACGCCGACGATCAGCGGCTTGCGTCCGAGGCGGTCGGACAGCCAGCCGGCGACCAGCGGCATCGGCACCGAGAAGACGATGAGTGCGCCGTACATCAGGCCGGACGTGGACTCGCCGAGGCCGAGCACCCGGGTCATGTAGATCAGCGCGAACAGGTTGACGACCCCGAGGCCGCGACCGCCACCGCCCAGGACCGAGGTGAGGTACAGCCAGCGCAGGTCCCGGTCGCGAAGGATCCGCTTGAACGCCGATCGGACGCTCCCCTCTGCCACGGCCGCCACGCGATCCGTGCCGCGCTCGCGGACGAACAGCAGGATGGCGATGGCGATCGCGATGGCCGGCAACCCGAACGCCACCGACGCCCCGCGCCAGCCGACCGCGGCGATCAGCGGCACGCCGATGAGCGCGACGACGACCGTCCCCACGTTGCCACCGGCGATGTGGGCGCTGATCGCGAAGCCGCGCCGCTCGGGCGGGAACTGCTCGGCCAGCAGGCCGTTGCCGACCGGGTGCTGTGGCGAGCCGCCGATCCGCGACAGGATGTTGGGGATGGCGAAGGTGAGGAAGCCGCCCGACAGCGCCTGCGCCGCGAACCCGCTACCAAACAGGATCCCGCCGGCGCCAAGCAGCCTCCGTCGCGAGATGACCCGGGTCAGGGCCGCGTAGCTCAGCTGGACCATGCCGGACGAGAAGCTGCCGATCGCCGCGAGAAAGGCGATGGTCTGGACGCTCACCCCGAACTCGTCGATCACCTTGAGGTAGATCAGCGGCAGGATGACCGCCTGGGAATGGTTGACGGCGTGGGCGACGGAGAGCAGCCCCAGGGAGCGCATCGGATCGATCCTGGGGACATGGACCTCGGGGAGCTGCATCGGCGTATGGTGACGCATCGTTGGCCTACCTCGTTGGGCCAACGCGTCAGTTGCGCGGACCAGCCGTTTCCGGCATCGTGGTGCGACCGTCAGATCCGTCGCACGAGGGCTCATCCGACATGCCGACCGTCCTCATCGTCGACGACGAGCAGCACATCCGGCTGCTCATCGAGCAGACGCTCGAGGAACTCGAGGACGAGGGCGTCGAGCTGCTGACGGCCGCGGACGGCGACGACGCGCTGGGCGTGGTGAAGAACCAGCACCCCGACCTGGTCTTTCTCGACGTGATGATGCCCAAGCGCAGCGGGTTCGAGGTCTGCCGCGTGATCAAGCAGGAGCTCGGCCTCGCGGGGACGTATGTCGTGCTGCTGACGGCCAAGGGCCAGGCCTACGACCGCGAACAGGGCATGGCCGCCGGCGCGGACCTGTATATGACCAAGCCGTTCGATCCCGACGAGCTGCTTCGGCGGGCCCGCGAGGTCCTCGGCCTGCGAGCGGACTCGGACTGATGGAGACCCCGGAGCTCCGACGGCTGATCGTCCGACATCGCCATGTGGCGCCGATGCTGTCGGTCCTGCTGGCCGGCACGGACGCGCGCGTGACGATCACCGCCGTCGACGGCGAGGTGATCCTCGATCGGCAGGCCGGGGCCGGGGCCGCCGGCGCCCCGGTCGAGCGCCACCCGATCGTCATCGAAGCCGAGACGGTCGGCTGGGTGGAGGGCCCGCGGCCCGCCGGCGCCATCGCGGCCGTGCTCAGCTACGCCGGCGCGCGAGAGACGGACAAGCGCGCCCTCGCGCGTGAGGCGCTTGACCGCTACCGCGAGCTGAACCTGATCTACGACCTGGCCGACCAGATCGGCGCGACCCTCGAGATCGACGCCGTCGCCCGGGTGGCCGTCGCCGAGGCGAGCCGCCTGCCGTCCGGCGGGACCGGCTTCGTCCTGCTCCGGCAACAGGACGGCGAACGGCTCGAGGCGCGTCCCGCGGGCGACGGGGTTGCCCAACCGATTGCCGACCACCGGCCCGGGGCCGGCGTCATCGGGGCGATCCTGGCCGGCGATCCGGAGATCGTGAACGACATCGCGGCCGATCCCCGGGCGACCGATTCGGAGCGGGAGTTCGCGTCGCTGGTTGCGGCGCCACTGCGCGTCCGCGGCGAGCGGATCGGGGTGATCGGCACGATCTCGCGGGAACCGATCGACTACCACGCCTCGGACCTGCGGCTGCTGAGCGCGATCGCTTCGCTCGCGGCGCCGACCTTCGAGCAGGCCGCGGTGCACGAGGCGGTCGTTCGGGCGTCTCGCACCGGCGGCTGAGCGCGAGCGCGAGTCGCCCACCGTGGATCGACGCGCCGTCGCGTTCGGGATCCTCGGCTCGGCCGCGGTGCTCGTCTACCTGGTCGCTCGCGGCCCGGCCTGGGATTCGATGGCCGTGGTGCTGGCGGTCCTGCTGCCGGCCGGCCTGGTCCTGTACGGCGGGGCGGCGCGTGGCCGATCGAGCGCACTGCGCGCGGCCAAGGGACAGACCGAGCAGGCCTACCGCCGCTCGGAGGAAGCCAACCAGGACCTCCAGGAGCGGGTTGCGGAGCTGATGACGCTCAACGAGCTGGCGGCGGCGGCCGGTTCGACGCTCGATCGCGACGAGCTGCTCGATGGCTCGCTCGACGCGGTGGTCCGGCACCTGCGGTTCGATCGAGCGCTCATCCTCCTGGCGGACGACGTGCGCGGCGTCCTGGGTGGCGGTCGATCGGTCGGCGGCAGCTCGGAGATGACGGCGGCGGTCGCCGAGCTCGAGCTCCCGCTCGATCGGACGGTCTCGCAGCTGGTCCAGCTGTACCACGCCGAGGGTCCACTCCTGTTCCGCGACGTGGACCAGGACCCCGACGAACGGAACCGGGCCTTCGCCGAGATGATGGAGGTCAGCTCGTTCCTGGGAACGCCCCTCGTGTCGAAGGGCCGGACGGTTGGCATCCTGGCGGTCGACAACCGCGCGTCGGGGCGCGACGTGCGGCCCGGCGACGGTCCCCTCCTCTACACGGTTGGCAGCCTGATCGCCGCGGCCATCGAGAACGCCCGGCTGTACGAAGAGGTCGAGTCCCAGAAGGAGGCGCTCGAGCGGCGCGTGGTCGAGCGAACCGCGGCGCTGGCCGCCGCGATCGAGGAGGCGCAGGCCGCGCGGATCGCGGCCGAGGCGGCCTCGGCCAGCAAGACCGCGTTCCTGTCGAACGTGAGCCACGAGCTGCGCACGCCGCTGACGTCCGTGGTCGGCTTCTCGAAGCTGATCCAACGGCGCCTCGATGAGGCCATCTTCCCGTCGGTACCTGCCGGCGACGCAAAGCGCGATCGGGCGATGCGCCAGGTCTCTGACAACCTCGGGATCATCGTGGAGGAGGGTGAACGCCTCACGGCGCTGATCAACGACACCCTCGACCTGGCCAAGATCGAGGCGGGCCGGATGGAGTGGCGACGCGACGTCGTCGACCTGGCGGAGGTGATCACTCGCGCGACCGCGGCGACGGCGCCGTTGCTGACCGGCGCCGGGCCGCAGATGGTGCTCGACCTCGAGCCCGACCTGCCGTCGATTACCGGCGACCGTGACCGGTTGATCCAGGTCGTCATCAACCTGATCTCGAACGCGGTGAAGTTCACGGCGTCGGGCACGATCACGTGCTCGGCTCGGATCGAGCCTGCCGGTGGGGCGTCGGCCCTGGTCAGCGTCGCGGACACGGGCGTGGGGATCGCGCCAGAGGACCAGGCCAGGGTGTTCGAGCAGTTCGGGCAGGCCGGCGACACCATCACCGACAAGCCGCGCGGCACCGGCCTCGGCCTGCCGATCTGCCGCGAGATCGTGGAACACCACGGCGGTCGACTGTGGCTCGAGTCCGAAGTCGGCCGCGGGTCGACGTTCTCGTTCTCGTTGCCGTTGGGGACCCTGCCCGGCGCGGTGGCGCCGGATGCGGCCGCACCGGGCGCTGCGCTGCCGCAGGCGGCGGTGCTTGAGGTGGCGGCAGGGAGTCCCTCGTCTACACAGAAATCGGATCGTTCCGCCTAGGCAGAACAGATTCGGGGATCGAGGCTGCTTTTCCGTTCCCGGGCCGCAGGCTACCCAGGCTGACGGCGGGGGGCACGCTGGTGCGTGCCAGTCAGCACTGGATCGTCGAAGGCCACCCGGGGCACGCCAGACACGGTCCTCAGTGCAGATTGGTGGCTCGGAGGCACGGATCCAGGGCGAACGGCGGACCCGCCCGGACTTCGAGGCACGAGTGCTGACTCTCACGCACGCCGGTGTCGAGCACGGTCGAGCGCGGCGCGGCCCGGTCGCGTACTGACGCTGGCCTCTGGGTACCCGGGCCTCCGGGTGCCCCGGGCGATGCGCGGTCCGGGCCGCGGCTGCCGCTCAGAACTGGTCGAGGTAGCGGTCGACCTCCCAGTCGGAGACCTGGGTCCGGTATTCATCCCACTCGGCGCGCTTGGCGTCGATGTAGTGGCCGAAGACGTGGTCGCCCAGCGCCTCGCGGATGACCGAATCGGCCTCGAGCTCATCGAGCGCCTCGCCGAGCGTCCCGGGCAGCTCGCGGATCCCCTTGGCGGCGATCGTCGCGGCGTCCATCTCGAACAGGGACTCCTCGACCGGGTCGGCCAGCTGCAACCCGCGCTCCACCCCGTCGAGGCCGGCCGCGATCATCGCCGCGAAGGCCAGGTACGTGTTTGACGAAGGATCCGGGCAGCGAACCTCGCAGCGGGTCCCCTCGATCGACTTGCCCGGCGAGACCATCGGCACGCGGATGAGCGCCGATCGGTTGGTCCGCCCCCAGGTCAGGTACGTCGGCGCCTCGTACCCGGGCACGAGCCGCTTGTACGAATTCACGAGGGGCGCGAGTACCGCGATCATGCCGCGGGCATGGGTCAGGATCCCGGCCATGTACGAGCGGGCCACGTCGGACAGGCCATAGGGATTGGTGGCGTCGGCGAACGCGTTGCGCCCCTCGCTGATCGACCAGAGGCTCTGATGGGTGTGCATGCCGGAGCCGTTGATGCCGTGGATCGGCTTGGGCATGAACGTGGCGTACAGCCCGTGGAGCTGGGCGATGGCCTTCAGCGCGAACTTGAAGGTGATCGCATTGTCGGCGGTGCGCAGCGCGTCCGAGTACTCGAAGTCGATCTCGTGCTGGCCCTCGGCGACCTCGTGATGGGCGGCCTCCACCCGGATCCCGAACGCCTCGAGCGCGTCGACCATGTCCTGCCGGATCTCCTGGGCGAGGTCGGTCGAGAAGTCGAAGTAGCCACCCTGGTCGTGCGGCAGCGGCTCGATCTCGCCGTCCGGGCCGCGACGGAGCAGGAAGAACTCGAGCTCGGGTCCGGTGTTGACGACGTAGCCGAGAGACTTGGCATACTCGACCTGGCGACGCAGGACGTACCGGGGATCGCCGCGAAACGCCTCGCCACGCGGCGTGTAGACGTCGCAGATCACGCGCGCGGTGCCGCGCGGACCCGAGCCCGGCTGCCACGGGATTTCGGAGAACGTGTCCATGTCGGGCATCAGGTACTGGTCGGATTCCGCGATCCGGGTGAAGCCCTCGATGGACGAGCCGTCGAACCAGGTGCCGTGCTCCACCGATCCCTCGAGCTGGTGGATGGGGATCGTCACCGCCTTGACGTGACCGATGATGTCGGTGAACTGGAGCTGGATGAAGCGGATGCCGCTCTTCTTGGCGGCCTCGATCTTGGCGGTGGATTCGGCGCTCGGGGCCACGGCGAAGGCACCTCCTGGAGTGGGAATGGGGGGACGGGACTTCGGGTGGCAAGCATACGCCCGACCGCGGGGACCGCGGCCGGGCGTGGACGGCGCCAGGAGCGTGCGCGCCCCCGACGTCAGTACTGGAAGAGCAGCTCCCGGTACTTCGGCAGTGGCCAGAGGTCGTCGGCGACCAGGGTCTCGAGTTCGTCGGCGACGGTGCGGAGCCGCTCCTGCGCCGGAATCACCGTCGTCACGAACGCCGTCGCCTCCGCCTGGACGGATCCCGCGCCGTGCGCCTCATGCTGCGCGTGCTGGAGCACCTCGATGGCGTCAACCAGCGCATCGGCGAGGCCCGAGATCCGCTCGCACACGGCGTTGATCCCGCGCGACGAGGGCGCTGCCCCGAGCTCGCCGAGATACCGAACCACGGCCGGCAGGATCAAGGTGGAGGCGATATCCACGGCGCAGCTCGCCTCGATGTCCTGGATCTTGACGTACCGCTCCCAGCTGATCTCCACCCGCGACGCGAGCTCCCGCTCGGAAAGCACGCCGAATCCCGCGAAGAGCTCCTTCGCCTTCTTCGTCGTCAACGATGGCAGGGCATCGACGGTCGTCCGGTTGTTGGGCAGCCCGCGGCGGGCGGCCTCGGCGTGCCACTCCTCGGAGTAGCCGTTGCCTTCGAACAGGACCTGCTTGTTGGCGTTGGCGATCCCCGACAGGATCATCGCCAGGCCAGCCATGTCCCCCGCCGGGAGCTTGTCCAGCTCGTCGGCCAACCACCTGAGCGAGTCCGCGACGGCCGTGTTGAGCACCGTCTGCGGCCAGTAGATCGGGGCAGACGAGCCAACCGCGCGGAACTCGAACTTGTTGCCGGTGAAGGCGAACGGCGACGTTCGATTGCGGTCGGTGGCGTCCTTGGAGAGCACCGGCAGTGAGGTCGCGCCCAGCTCGACGGAGCCGCCCTGCTTGGACCCGGTCGCGGCGCCGTTGCCCAGCTGCTCGACCACGTCCTCGAGCTGGGCGCCAAGGAAGATGGACATGATCGCGGGCGGCGCCTCATTCGCGCCGAGGCGGTGGTCCTGACCGGCATCGGCGATGCTCGCCCGGATCAGGTCCGCGTGGACGTTGACAGCCCGGATGACCGCCATCAGGAAGGCCAGGAACTGGGCGTTGGCGTGCGGGTCGTGGCCGGGGTCGAGCAGGTTCTCGCCCTCGTCGGTGCCCATCGACCAGTTGTTGTGCTTGCCCGAGCCATTGATCCCGGCGAACGGCTTTTCGTGGATCAGGAACATCAGCCCGTGCTGGGGCGCGAGCCGCCGCATCACGCTCATGACGATCATGTTGTGGTCGGAGCCGACCGATGTCGCCTCGTAGACCGGGGCCATCTCGAACTGGCCGGGGGCGACCTCGTTGTGGCGCGTCTTGGCCGGGATTCCCAGCCGCCAGAGCTCGCGGTCGAGGTCCATCATGAAGGCCAGGATCCGCTCGCGGATCGGGCCGAAGTACTGGTCCTCCAGCTCCTGGCCCTTGGGCGACGGTGCGCCGAACAGGGTCCGGCCGGTCAGGAGGAGGTCCGGGCGCTGCTCGGCCAGCCGGCGATCGACGAGGAAGTACTCCTGCTCCGGGCCGATGTTCGTGAACACCCGGTTGACCGTCGTGTTGCCGAACCAGCGCAGGACGCGGAGGGCCTCCTTGCCGAGCGCCTCCTGGGAACGGAGGAGCGGGATCTTGTGATCGAGCGCCTCGCCCGTGAACGAGACGTAGGCCGTCGGGATCGTCATGGTGACGCCGTTCGGCTCGACCTGGAGGAAGATCGGTGAGGTGACGTCCCAGGCGGTGTAGCCGCGGGCCTCGAACGTCGCCCGGATCCCGCCTGACGGGAAGGAGCTCGCATCGGGCTCGCCCTGCACGAGGTTCCGGCCCGAGAACTCCGCGATCGTCTTGCCGTCACCGGTCGGGGTCAGGAACGAATCGTGCTTCTCGGCCGTGGAGCCGGTCATCGGGACGAACCAGTGCGTGTAGTGGGTGGCCCCGTGCGCCAGCGCCCACTCCTTCACGCCATGGGCCACCGCATCGACGATGGCCGGGTCGAAGGGCTCGTGCCCGTCGATCGTGCGGCGCAGCTTGCGGAAGATCGGCTTGGCGAGGTACTGGCTCTGCGCGCCTTCGTGGAACACGTACTGGCCGAAGATGTCGGCGCCGGCGTCCTCGAGGTAATCCTGGGTCTTCGCGACTCGATGGGCGGCGATGTGGGCGATGGCGGTCTGTCGGGACGTCATTGGTCTCCTGTCGATACCTGGTGCGGGTGACATCGGTTGGGGCACGCGCCAACGCCCACGACGCACAGCGTCGACGGTACCAGCGAGGTAGGTTGCGGTTCAGCGCCGGGCCGAGCGCCGCAACGTTGCGCCTGCCGGACGAAGCGGTCGGGCCTCGATCCGGTCAGCCGGTGCCGCGGGCGGCGACGAGCTGGTCGAGCAGGCGCCCGAACTCGCGCTCGACGTCGACGTAGCGATCCGATCGCCAGACGATCCCGAGCCGGCCATCCCGGGTGAGCCGCGTCCAGACGCGCCGGCGGGGCCGGTAGAACGTGATCGTGATGCCGGCGATGAGGAGGCCGAAGGCGAGCCAGATCAGGCCCTGGCCCGGATCGTGCTTGGCGATGAGCAGCGTGTACTCGCCGACGTCCCGGAGCTCGACGCTGAGGCCGATATCGGAGGCGACGGCGGTTTCGCCCTTGGCCAATGCCAGCGGGCTGAAGTTCTGGGGGATGGGCGTCCCGTCCGGGTTCGTCCCCACCACCCGGTACGGCAGGACCAGGACGACGCCCGTGCCGTCGGGCGCCTTGCGCAGCAGCAGCTGCAGGCCGATGTCGGTGCCTGGCACGCCCTGGATGCCGTACGGTGAGCCGGCAGCCGCGTCGGTCAGGGGCACCGCGCCGTCCCACAACGGCCGGGCCGCGGCATCCCGCACGACGAGGTACGGCGCCGGGCCGAATCCGTTCTGGTGGAACGTGTAGCCCGCCACCGACAGCGGGTCGTTGACCCGGATCGTCTTGCGGGCGATCTCCCGGCCGTCCTGGTAGACCGCGAGGTCGGTGGTGAAGTCGGTGGCCTGGCCGGCGTCGAACCCGGGTGCCTCGAAATCGATGTTCTTGACCAGCAGCAGGCCGGGCGTGCCGATCGGCTGGACGGTGAGCGAGCTGCCCTCCGGGACGACCAGGCCCTGTTCGTCGCCGAGTCGCGAGGTGACCGCGGCCGCGATCAGGAACGTGACCAGGCCGGCATGGGTCAGCAGCGTCGCCAGCTTGGTGTACTGGTGGCGATCGCCGTACAGGAAGCGCGTGCCGTCGGCACCGGTCACCTCGCGCACGTGGAGCCCATTTCGCCGGAGCACGGATCGGATGCCGTCCGCGGAAACGCCCGACATGGCCGCCCGGTCCGGCAGGCGCGGGTCGAAGAACGGCTCCGGCTGATCCACCCGGACCTCGCGCACGCCGCGCCACAGCTTGGGCGTTCGATCCAGCGTACAGACGACGATCGAGACCACGAGGACGGTCAGCCCGGCGCTGAACCACGGCGAGCGGAAGATCGAGAAGACGCTGAGTCGATCGAGCACGTCCACGACGCCCGACCCGAGCAGCGGGTCGTAGCGAGCGTGCAGGTCATCGAGCGCCGTGGCGTAGTCGGTCGCGGAGCGGAAGGCGAAGTCCGGCAGCTGCTTGATCGTCATGCCGACGACCGCCAGCAGGGCCAGGACGATGATCTGGGCGACGGCGAAGTCGACCTTGGTCAGCAGGCGCCAGAGGCCGCGACCCAGGCGGGCGACGAGGTTGAGGCCATCCGGCCGAAGGGACGCGGCCGAGACCGCTGCCGGGGTCGCGATGGCCGACCTCCTGGCCCGGCCTAGATCGCGCCGACGGCCGGGAGAGCCTCGCGATCGGCGGCGACGGCGTGGCGGGCGGAGGCCAGGGCGTCGCCGAAGTCGGCCTCCAGGTCCTCGAGGTCCTCGAGCCCAACCGAGACGCGCAGGAGCCCTGGGGTGATGCCCGTCTGCTGGAGCTCCGCCTCGCTGAGCTGCCGATGCGAGGTGGACGGCGGGTGGACGACCATGGTGTGGACGCTCCCGAGCGAGGCCGTCAGCTCGGGCAGCTGCAGGGCATCGATCACCGCCCGGCCGGCCGTCCGGCCGCCTTCGACCTCGAAGGCAAGCATGCCGCCGGCCACACCGGGCCGGAACTGGCGAGTCGCCAGGTCGTGCTGGGGATGGCTCGGCAGACCCGGATACAGGACCGACCGAACGCCAGGCTGGACCTCCAGCCAGGTCGCCAGACCTAACGCGGTCCGAGCGTGTCGCTCGGCTCGGATGGCGAGGGTCAGGATCCCCCGCAGGACGAGGAACGCCTCGAGCGGACCGAGGGTGGCGCCGGTATCGATCTGGACGCGGCTGACCTCGGCGATCCGTTCGTTCGAACCGGCGACGACGCCGGCGATCACGTCGCTGTGGCCGCCCAGGAACTTGGTCGCGGACTCGACCACGAGGTCGGCCCCGAGCTCGAGCGGGCGACAGACATACGGCGACGCGAACGTGTTGTCCACGACGTAGGTCGCGCCAACACGATGGGCCAGCTCCGCCAGCGCGGCATGGTCCGCAAGGTAGGTCGTGGGGTTGGCGATGGTCTCGGCGTAGAGGACGCGCGTGGGCGCGGCCGACAGTGCGCTCGCGACGGCGTCGAGGTCGGTCGTGTCGACGATGTCGACCCGGACGCCGAAGCCGCCGAACGTGCGCAGGAGCTGGGCACGGGTGGAGCCGTACAGCGCGGTCGGTGCCACGATCCGATCGCCGGCCCGCAGCAGCGAGGCGAGCGCGGCGTGGATGGCGCCCATCCCCGAGGCGAGCGCGAGCCCTGCGGCGCCGCCGGCCAGCTCGGCGTAGGCGTCCCCGAGCGCGGTCGTCGTCGGGTTCGAGATCCGGCTGTAGGCGTAGCCGGCGCGGGGATCGGCCGCCACCCGTCCGAGCTCGTCGGCATCGCTCGAGGCGAAGGTGGCGGTCTGGTAGATCGGGACGCTCGTCGGGAGCTGGTCGATCCGGGGCACGCGCGATGCCGCGCGGATGGCTCGAGTCGAGAAGCCGCGGAAACGCGGCTCGGGGCGCGGGTCGGCGTCGCTCACGGCGCCGATGCTACACCGGAGTCGCCGATCGCCCCGGCAGCCTGGCCGCCGCCGGTCTCCGGCCCGCGGCCGTTCCGCCGGATCGGGATGGAGACGCCGGTGACCCGGTCCTTTCCGCCCCGCTTGCTCGCGTACATCGCCTCGTCGGCGCTGATCATCAGCTCGTCCGAGGTGCGGCCGTCGCCCGGGAAGCTGACGACGCCGATGGACAGCGACGGGTGCGAGCCCGGCGTCGCCTGGTCGATGGCCAAGGCGTTGACGCCCCGCCGGATCTTCTCGGCCAGGACGAAAGCGCCGGTCGGATCGGTTTCGGGCAGGAGCACGACGAACTCGTCGCCACCGTAGCGGGCCGCCGTGTCGATCTTGCGGACTCCATCGGAGATCACGTCGCCCACGCCGCGCAGGACCCGGTCGCCTTGGTGGTGGCCGAGCCGGTCGTTGATCGCCTTCAGGTCGTCGAGGTCCATCATCAGCAGGCAGAACCCACGTCCTGACCGGGCGCAGCGGGCGATCTCCCGGCCGATGGCGGCGAAGAAGAACGTCCGGTTGAACAAGCCGGTCAGCGGGTCGACCGTCGACAGCCGGATGGCCGCGTCACGGGTGCGCCGCTGCTCGCGGGCGATGACCATGGCGGCGTAGGCCAGCAGGACGAGCGCCGTCAG
>JBGPVC010000086.1:0-11699 GCA_041491485.1 Candidatus Limnocylindria bacterium | reverse complement strand
GAGATCCGGGCAGCCGGACCGCACCAGGATCCGGTCGCCGTGGCGGTCACCATGCGCACGCCCGGTCACGAGGCCGAGCTGGCGGTCGGATTCCTCCGGTCGGAGGGCCTGATTCGCGGGGATGAGACGATCACCACCAGCTCCGGCAACCCGGCCACCCTGGGCCAGCCAGACGACACGATCATCGTCCGACTCTCGAAGCCATTCGACGATAGCGTCGTGTCCGAGCGCCACTTCATCGCGACCGCGTCGTGCGGCATCTGTGGCAAGGCGTCGATCGACGAGGTGGCCGTCCGCTGTGACCCGATCCCCTCCGGGCCGGTCGTCGCACGTTCGGTCATCCTCGCATTGCCCGGCTTGCTGCGCGCGGCCCAGCGAGCGTTTGACGAGACCGGCGGCCTGCATGCGGCCGGGCTGTTCACGCCGCGGGGTGAGCTCGTCGCGATTCGCGAGGACGTCGGCCGCCACAACGCGCTCGACAAGCTGATCGGCTCTCAGGTCCTGGCGGCTGCCCTGCCGCTGAATCAGCGGATCCTGATGGTCTCGGGGCGGGTCAGCTTCGAGATCGTCCAGAAGGCCGCGGTCGCCGGCATCCCGATCGTGTGCGCGATCTCGGCGCCGTCAGACCTGGCGATCGAGACCGCCGATCGGCTCGGCGTGACGCTCGTCGGTTTCGTCCGGGGCGACGGCTTCAACGTCTACAGCCACGACGGCCGGATCGATCTGCGGGAGCTGAGCGGCCTGGGCTGATCAGCGGCCGCGTCCCAGGAGTCCCGGCGTCCCGGCCGAGATGCAGCCCGGCGTCCCGGCCGAGACGCAGCCCGATGTGGCTGGCAGTCGGCACCCGGCGACCCAATGGACCGATCGGCAGAGGCGAGCCACCGTGGGCCCGTTCCAGACCTTCGCTTGATGCGCTCGAACCACTGGTCCGGGTCCACGGATCGAAGATCGGGTCGCGCACCGGGATTCGACGCTCCAGTGCTGACTCACAGACACACCAGCGATACCGGCCAGCGGTGCCCGAACCGGTCACGCTGGTGGACTGACGATCACCGGAGGGATTCGGCGGACCCGGGCGGCAAGGCTGCCAGCCGGGCCAGATTCCTCATGCCTGGTAATGGCCAGATAAGCGGGACCGTGTTCACTGCTCGGGTGTCTCCGCCCAACCGGCGCGCCGGCCTCGACCGAACGATCAAGCAGCGGCACCGGGAAGCAATCCGCGCAATCGGACGCGACCTGCTTCGCATGCGATCGGACGCCGGTGCGACACAGGCCCAGGTTTCGGCTCTCGCCGGCCTGGATCGCTCTCACTACTCGAGGATCGAAGCGGGCGTGGCGAATGCGGGCCTCGAGAAGCTCGTGGCGATCGCTGCCGTTCTCGGTGCCGATGTGACCGTTCGGTTCTACCCGGGCACCGGCCCGCGGCTGACGGACCGTCGTCAAGCTCGAATGGTCGAGGCGCTCCTTCGGTCGTTGAGCGCCGACTGGCGGCCACATGTGGAGGTTCCGGTATCTCGACCCGCACGCGGGGTGATCGATATCGTGCTCGAACGGCGTGCGGATCACCTGCTCGTCGCGACCGAGGTGCACTCGGAGATCCGACGGCTGGAGCAGCAACTCAGATGGGCCGCCGACAAGGCCGCGTCGCTCGACTCCTCCGAGCTGATCGGATCCGGTCCGATGCCCGACGTCTCGCGACTCCTGGTCCTTCGTTCGACGGCCTCGACGAGGCAACTCGCTCAAGAGTTCGAGGCGACGTTCTCTGCCGCCTACCCGGCACGAAGCCGGAGCGTCGTGTCGTCCCTTCGCGACGGGGCAAAATGGCCGGGCGCCGGCATCGTCTGGATTCGCATCGAAGGCGATCGTGTCGAACTCCTCGATGGACCGCCCAGAGGGGTAACCCTCGGTCGGTAGGCCGCGCGACAGCTCCGCCCGACGTGGCTGTCAGTCAGCACTCAGGGCTTCAACACGCCTGAGCTGACCCGTTCTGCTGCATCGGTGCTCTCGAGACACATGTGGGCCGCGAATCAGGCATGGCGGAGATCGAGGGCGCCCCTCGAGTTCCAGGTGCTGACCACCACGCACATGGGTCGCGGGGCCACGGCCCTGGGCAACGATCACGGGGCCACGGCCCCTGGCAACGGCCCCGGGCCCCGCTCGACCGTCTCAGCCTTTGGGGCGGCTATTCACGAACTCGAAGCCAAAGCGACCCTTGATGCAAAGGTGCCCGTCGGTCACCGAGGAGTCGGTCGGCGACGTCACCTTGACGATCCGGTCGTCCTGAACGTGGAGGCTGACCGCACAACCGACGCCGCAGTACGGGCAGATCGTGTCGGTCACCTGCTGGGCCGACTCGTCCCACGTGCCCGCCTCGCGCATGTCGAACTCCGACTTGAACATGAGGGCGCCGGTCGGGCAGACGCCGATGCAGTTGCCGCAGTAGACGCAGGCCGATTCCGGCAGGGGAACCGCCGACTCGGTCGAGATACGGGCGTCGAAGCCGCGCCCCGCGACCGCGATCGCGAAGGTGTTCTGGGCGTCTTCGCCGCAGGCCTCCACGCACTTGTAGCAGAGGATGCAGCGCGAGTAATCCCGCACGTACAGCCCGTTGTCGACCTTGACCGGTTGGGCGACGGTCGCCGCCGACGCGTCTCCCGCCGGGCCGTGATGGTGACCCGCCTCGTGCGCGTCGCGTTCACCGGCGCCGGCCGGAGCGGTCGGCGGACCGTATCGCGTGGCATCGGCGCCGTAGCGTTCCGCGTAGGCCGCCATCGAGCCATCGGGCGCCGTCGGCCCGGCGAGCCCCATGTCGACCGAGGAGCCGAGGAACTCGAGGACGACCTTGCGCGACAAACGCACGCGGTCCGAATCGGTCTGGACCTCCATCCCGGCCTCGACCGTTCGCGAGCAGGCGGGCACGAGGACGCGTGAGCCGGCGACCTCGACCACGCAGACGCGACAGACGTTGACGGGCGTCAGGTTGTCGGCAAAGCACAGGGTCGGCGTGTCGATGCCCTGCTGGCGGCAGGCGTCGAGGATGGTCGAGCCGGCGGGGACGCTCACGGCAGCACCGTCGATCGTCAGCTCGATCGGTGGGGGCGCGACCGCCGGGGGCGGGGCCGGCGGCCGACTGGGTCGGGCCGGTGGGTTGAGCAGGATCGATGACAGCGGCGCCGCAACGGGCTCCCGGCGCGGAGCCGCCGGTTCCGGCCGGGGAGCCGCATGATCCGTCACAGCGCGACCAGCTCGGGACGGCGGAGGGCCGATTCGATGGCCGCCGACGCGGTCTGGCCCAGCCCGCAAATCGAGGCGTCGCGCATCGCCTGGCCGATCTCGCGCAGCAGGGCGAGCTCCGCCTCGCGCGGCCGTACGCGAGCACCGGCGGCCAGGCGGGCAAGCAGCTCCTCCTGGCGAACGCTGCCAACCCGGCACGGGACGCACTGGCCGCACGACTCGTCGCGGAAGAACTGGGCGATCCTGCGCAGCGTGTCCACGAGGTCGGCGGTCTCGTCGAAGACCATCACGACCCCAGAGCCGAGCGTCGCACCGATCGCTCGCGTCCCCTCGAAGGTGAGTGGCGTATCGAGCGCTTCCGGCCCCACGAACACGCCCGCCGCCCCGCCCAGCAGGATCGCTTTGATCCCCCGGCCGCCCTGGACGCCACCGGCCAGGTCGATGAGCTCGCGCAACGTCGCCCCGAATTCGACCTCGTACACCCCGGGCCAGGCGACGTGCCCCGACAGGCAGAAGAGCTTCGGCCCGGTCGATCCTTCCGACCCGATCGACGCGAACGCCGCGCCGCCGCCGCGCACGACCAGCGGCACGTTGGCCAGCGTCTCGACGTTGTTGATGACGGTGGGCTTGCCAAACAGGCCGACATCGACCGGGAACGGTGGCTTGTTGCGCGGCTCCCCCCGTTTGCCTTCGATGGACTCGAAAAGCGCCGTCTCCTCGCCGCAGATGTAGGCGCCGGCGCCGCGCCGGAGCGCGATGTCGAAGGCGAAGCCCGAGCCGAGGATGTCCGGTCCGAGCAGGCCGGCGGCCCGCGCGGAAGCGATGGCGTTGGCCACGCGTGCCTCGGCCTCCGGGTACTCCCCGCGGATGTAGAGATAGCCGGTCGGGCATCCCGTGGCGAAGGCCGCGATGGTCATCGCCTCGACGATGAGGTACGGGTCACCCTCGAGCAGGACGCGGTCCTTGAACGTGCCGGGCTCGGATTCGTCGGCGTTGCAGACGAGGTAGTGGGGCTGCGCCGGTTGGGCGGCGACGGCCGCCCATTTGCGGCCGGTCGGAAAGGCCGCGCCACCGCGGCCCATCAGCTTCGATGCCGTGACCTCGGCGATCACGGACGCCGGGCCGATCTCGAACGCGCGAGCGAGCGCGTCATAGCCGCCGTGCGCGCGGAAGTCGTCGAGCGAGTCCGGGTCGACGACGCCGACCCTCGCCAGGAGTCGCTCGGGCGCGCCGGAGACAGACCTCCCGGCCATCTCCCTTGGGCGATACTCACTCGGTGGCTGGCGTGGCTGGGGTGGCTGGCCACCGTCCTCTTCCAGTCGGGCGACGATCCCCGCGGCGTCAACCGGTGCGATCGCGAACGACCGGCCCACCTCGCCGGCCACGGTCAGCATCGCTGCGGGCGCCCGGTCGCAGAGGCCCAGGCAGGGGCTCCGGAGCCACGTCGCCCGGCCGTCGCGGACCGGCTCTCCAGCTGGACCGAGCACCCGTTCGAGGTCGCCGCACATCGCTTCGGCGCCCGCCAGCCGGCACGCGATGTCGTCGCACACGTGCGCGACCACCGGCGGTCGCGGCCTCGTCGAGAACATCGCGTAGAAAGTCGCGACGCCGTAGGCCTCGGCGGGGGCGACCGCCAGGCGCTTGCAGATGTAGTTGAGTGCCGGCTGGCTGATCCAGCCGATTCGGTCCTGGACCGCGTGGAGCGCCGGCAGCAGCTCGGAGCGCCGCGCCCGAATGGCGTGTCCGCCGCGTGTCGCGTGACCGTCCTTGGCTGGATCGCGACGGCCGCCGGTCCAGCCGCTCGCCGGTGGGCCCAGCACGGCGTCAACCGCGGCCCGCTCCGCGGGGGACGCCAGCGGACCGATGACGTGGAGATCCATTGCGGCCGAGTGTAACGAGCAGAACCGCCTAACGGACCGCGGGCTCAGCGGCCAGCTTCTCGATCCGGATGGCCGTCGCCTTGAACTCGGCGGTGCCGGACTTCGGGTCGGTCGCGTCGATGGTCAGCAGGTTCGTGGCCACGTCGTCCTGGAAATGGAGGGTCATGAACGTCAGGCCCGGCCGCAGCGACTCGTCGATCCGCACCTGGACCTCGACCTGCCCTCGGCGCGAGACCACCCGGACGCGCTCGCCGTCCGCCAGGTCGTAGCCGGCGGCGTCCTCCGGGCTGATGTCGAGGCTCTCGCCTCGCCGCAGCGGTGAGGTGTACCCCCCGGACTGGACGCCCGTGTTGTACGAGTCGAGTCGCCGACCCGTGGTCAGCCGGATTGGGAAGTCGGTGTCGAGCTTGTCGACCGGCGGGTCGTGATCGACCGGCACGAACGGGACCCGATTGCCCGGCACCGGGTCCTCCCACAGCCGGGAATGCAGGAACAGCTCGCCCGGATGGGTCTCGTCGTAGCAGGGCCACTGCAGCCCACCCTCGGCCTCGAGCCGTGCGTAGCTCATCCCGGCGTGGACCGGCGACAGGCGCCGGACCTCGTTCCAGACGGTCTCGGCATCGGCGGCGCCCCAACCCGCCCCCATCCGGTTGGCCAGCTCGAAGACGATCGCGAGGTCGTCGCGGGCGCCCATGGGCGCCTCGACCGCCTTTCGCACCCGCTGCACGCGCCGCTCGGAGTTGGTGACGGTCCCCTCGGATTCAGCCCAGGCGGCGGTGGCCGGCAGGACCACGTCGGCGAGCTCCGCGGTCTTCGTCAGGAACAGATCCTGGACGACCAGGAAGTCGAGTCCGGACAGGAGGCGGATCGCCCGCTCCTGGTCGGCCTCGGACTGGACCGGGTTCTCGCCGATGCAGTACACGGCGGTCAGCTCGCCACGCTCCATCGCATCGAACATGCCCGACAGGTGCCAGCCGCGCTTCGGCGGGACGGCCACGCCCCACTCGGCGTCGAACCTCGCCCGCAGCTCGTCGTTCTCGACGTGCTGGAAACCGGGCAGGCGGTCCGGCAGGGCGCCCATGTCGCCGCCGCCCTGGACGTTGTTCTGGCCGCGCAACGGGTTCACGCCAGAGCCGTACCGCCCGACGTGACCGGTCAGCAGCACCAGGTCGATCAGCGCGAGGACGTTGTCGACGGCGTTGTGATGCTCGGTGATCCCGAGCGTCCAGCAGATCATCGCCCGTGGCACGGTCGCGAGGGCGTGGGCGAGCTCGCGAATGGCGTCGGCCGGCACGCCGGTCTCGCGCTCGGCGTACTCCAGCGTGTACGACTCGACCTTGGCCTTGTAGGCCTCGAAACCGTCAGTCGCGCGACCGATGAACTCGCGGTGCTCGAGGCCTGCCGCGATGATCTCGCGACCGACCGCGTTGGCGAGCGCGATGTCGCTGCCGACGTCGAGCCCCAACCACAGGTCGGCCCATTCGGCCGACGAGGTTCGACGCGGGTCGACCGCGATCAGCCGGGCGCCGTTGTGGACGCCGCGCAGGAGGTGGTGGAAGAAGATCGGATGCGTCTCGCGGGCGTTGCTGCCCCACAGGACGACCAGGTCGGTGTCCTCCACCTCACGGTATGAACTTGTGCCGCCACCGGCACCGAACACGGTCGCCAGACCGGCGACGCTTGGGGCGTGTCAGGTCCGGTTGCAGCTGTCGACGTTGTTGCTGCCCAGCACGGTCCGGCTGAACTTCTGGGCCGCGAAGTTGACCTCGTTGGTCGCCTTCGAACAGCTGAAGGTGCCGAAGGTCGTCGGGCCGTGGGCCGCCTTTGCGGCCAGGAACCCGGCAACGGTCCGCTCGAGCGCCTCTTCCCAGGTCGCGGGACGCAGCTCGCCGCCGTTCGTATCGCGCACGAGGGGCTGGGTCAGTCTCACGTAGGGTTTCGCCACGGGTGGCCTCCTGCGGGTGCCGACCGCTGGAGTGTACGCCGCGGCAAATCACCCGTCGTTCCCGTCCGAAATAACGATCCGTCGTGATGTGTCGAGCGCCTCTTTAGCCCGATTGTGAAGGCAGCCGAACCGGCAAGCAGGACACACCAGGCCAGGAGACAGAGACATGAACCCATATGGGATCGAGTTGTACATCCAGGAGCGCCAGCGCCAGCTGCTCATGGAGGCCGAGCAGCAGCGGCTCTGGCAGGCGGCCCGTCACAGTGACGAAGCTGCCCCCGTCAGGCCGTACCGATCGCGCGTGAGGGTCGTCGGGGCCCTTCGTCGGTTCGTCCAGAACGCCTGGGCGTGGTGAGGGGCAGACATGGACGCGATCATGCTGTTCCTGGATCTCGTCGGCGGGATTCTCGTCCTCGGGCTGCTCTCGCTCGCCTGGGGCGTGGACTCGCGTGACCCGATGACCGACGACCATCGCCGCTGACGTGAGGGCTCCTGCTCGCAACGACCCATGAGGGGGTAGATGATCGGCCCGATAATCGGCGAAGTGTCGTCCCGCGTCTCGAGTCCCGTGCTGGTCGGCCGAGCTACCGAGCTCGGCCAGCTTCAGGCCGCCCTCCGGCTCGCTCAGGATGGTCGCAGCGCGGCCGTCCTGATCGCCGGGGAGGCCGGCGTGGGCAAGACCCGATTGGCGGCGTCCTTCGCCGCGGCCGCCGAGACCGAAGGGGCCTGTGTCCTGCTCGGTGGCTGCCTCGACCTGGGCGAGGGCGCCGTGCCGTATGCACCGATCGTGGAGGCGCTGCGGGGACTGATCCGCCGGACCGATCCGAACGACCTTGAAGCGGTGATCGGGCACGGTCGCTCGGAGCTGGCCAGGCTCATGCCGGACCTGGGCCCGGTCGGCGAGGAGGACGCCTCCGGTCTGCGCCTGGGCTCTGCTCAGGGACGCCTGTTCGAGCTGCTGCTCGGCGTCCTCGAACGAATGGCTGCCAGGGCGCCGGTCGTCTTCGTCGTCGAGGACCTCCACTGGTCAGATCGCTCGACGCGCGACCTGCTCGGGTTCCTGATCCGGAACCTGCGCGACGCCCGGGTGATGCTCCTGCTCACCTTTCGCTCGGACGAGCTGCATCGGCGCCATCCGCTCCTGCCGTTCATCGCCGAGCTCGGACGACTGGGGCGCGTCGAGCGAGTGGAGCTGCGACCCTTCGACGGCGGGGAGCTCGCGGCCCAGCTGGAGGCGATCGCCGGACGCACACTCGACACGAACCTGATCGAGTCGATCCATGCCCGCTCAGGTGGCAATGCGTTCTTCGCCGAGGAGCTGCTCATGGCCGCCGGCGAGGACGGCCGCGCCGACCTACCTGTCACCCTCCGCGACGTGCTGCTTGGCCGGGTCGCCCACCTGACCGAGCCTACCCAGGAGTTCCTGCGGGTCGCGTCCGCAGCCGGGCAGCGGGTCGACCCGAGCCTCGTGGCCGCGGCCTCGAACATGGATGAGCGGGCCGTCTACGACGCCCTGCGCGAATGCGTCAACCACCAGGTCCTCATCCCGGACCCGACGTCCGGCGAGGAGCGCTACGCCTTCCGCCACGCCCTGCTCCAGGAGGCCGTCTACGAGGACCTGCTGTCCGGGGAGCGAACCCGTCTTCACTCGGCCTTCGCGCGAGCCCTCGAGGCGCTCTCGATGGCGGACACGTCACGCACGGCTGAGCTCGCTTATCACTGGTACGCCGCGCATGACTTGCCGCGCGCCCTGGAATCGGCGGTCGCTGCGGGCGACAGCGCCGAGCAGCGTTACGCTTTCCCTGAAGCGGTCGAGCAGTACGAGCGTGCAGCCGAGCTGTGGGACCAGGTCGCCGATGCGGAATCGCGCGCGGGCCGGGATCGAGTGGACCTGCTGGCCGCGCTCGCAAACGTCGCGGGTTATCACGATCCGGGACGAGCCGTTTCGCACATCCAGGCCGCGATCCGTGAGGTCGACGAGGCAGTCGACCCGGTTCGACATGGCCGGCTGAACGAGCGCCTCGGTCGATACGCCTGGATCGCGGGCCAGGGCGAGCTCGCGAAGCAGGCCTACCAGCAGGCCGTGCTCATCACGCCGGTCGAGCCCGCATCGGAGGCTCGCGCCAGGGCCATGGCTGGATTCGCCCAGATCCTGATGCTCGGCGGCCGCTACGCAGAATCACACTCCATGGCGGAGGACGCCCTGGCGCTCGCCAGAACAGTGGGGGCCCGCAGCATCGAGGGCCATGCGCTCAACACGCGGGGTCTCAGTCGCGGCGTCGCAGGCGACGTGGAAGGCGGCCTCGATGACCTCGGTACTGCTCTGCGGATCGCCGAAGCGGTCGACAACGTCGACGATATCGGCCGGGCGTTCGCGAACAAGACATGGATGCTGGAGCTGGCCGGCCGGCTGGAGGACGCGGTCGCCGTGGCTGAGCGCGGCGTGGCGACGACGGCGCAGCTCGGGCTGATGCGTTTCTTCGGCACCCACCTGCTCTGCAACATCGGCAGCTGTCTGTATCGCCTGGGTCGCTGGGACGAGGCGGAGGAGGCCGTGCGGCGAGCCGAGGACGCCGGACCCTTCGGGATCAACGAGATCCTCGTACAGGAGCTCCTCGCTCGCTTCGCTCTCGTCCGGGGGCGGTTCGACGAGGCGAGTCAGCGCTTGCAGCCATTGGCCGCCGGTGCCGAGCGCGCCGTGGACATCCAGTTCGTCGGCCCGGTGGAGGCGAGTCTCGCGGAGCTCGCCCTGTGGCAGGGTCGGCCCAAGGACGCCGCCAATCGTGTCGGCGCAGCAGTTCGGCTGATCGACCATTCGCCGGAGATCAGGATCGGCGAGATCTATGCCCTCGGGCTGCGCGCCAATGCCGATGTGGCCGAGCTGGCCCGGGCTCGGCGCACCTCGCCCGCCGAGGAACACGACGCCGTGGCCACGGGCACCTCGCTCCTCGAGGGGATCCGCCGCCGTCACGCCGACGTCGTCGCGACCCGTCCGGCGGTTGCCCACCTGTCCGAGGTCTGGCTGCTCCTGTGCGAGGCCGAGGCGACGCGCCTCCATCGGCGACCGGATCCCGAGGCGTGGGTGAGGTGCGCCGAGGCGTGGGACCGGCTTGGGCAGCCGTACGTCGCCGCGTACGCGCGCTGGCGAGAGGCCGAGGCCCGACTTGCCGCTCGTCGCGATCGCGAGTTGGCGGCCGAGGCACTGCGGGCTGCCCTGCAAACCGCTCAGCGCTTGGGGGCCAAGCCACTCGAGCGAGAGATCGTTGCCCTTGCGACTCGCGCCCGACTGTCGCTCGCGACCGCCGAGCACGGGACGGCGACGGGCGCCGCGCCGCAGCCGGGTGACCCGGCCGATGACCTTGGCCTGACCGCCCGAGAGCGTGAGGTCCTGGCCCTCCTGGCGCTCGGGCGAACCAACCGCCAGATCGCGGAGGAGCTGTTCATCAGCGGCAACACGGCCGGCGTCCACGTGTCGAACATCCTCGGCAAGCTCGGGGTCGCCGGTCGCGGCGAGGCGGCCGCGCTCGCTTACCGGCTGGGGTTGGTGCGTCCTGGTACCGAGCCGATGTCGTAGTCGCGTGCTTGGCCCGCGACGGGCCGAGCCGTGCTCGGGAACGGGCAACGGCTCCGGCGCGCCTGCGCCGGAGCCGGATTCGGATTGGCAACGCGCAGCTAGCCGTCGGAGCCGTGGGAGTAGGTCCCATCCCAGTACCACACGTCGATCGTCGAGTCGTAGGTGACCGCGACGGTGAGGTGGAACGCACTCAACGAGCCAGTGCCGGCGTCGAACGTGCAGACGCCGGGCGCCGCCGGATCACCGAACACGCTTGCGATGTTGCAGTTGCCAGTCGTCGTGCCGTGCGGCGCGTCGATGACCGCGACGAGGGCGTCGAGACCGTCACCGCTGTAGCTGATCACCGTGCCCGCGGGGATGCCCTTGTAGCTGGACGACGTGATCGTGCAGGTGAAGCCGGCACACGTCTTGGCCAGGTGGAAGGCCTTGTCCGAGGAGGCTGACGCTGTTGGCGCGAGGCTTGCCAGGGCCAGTGTTGCCGCGGCGACCACGAGGAGACGTCGGATGGACCGCATGGGTGAACTCTCCAGCTAGGGGGTAGGTCACCCGGATAGACGGCCCCCGTCGACGAAACGTACAGCCGTCAATGTTCGCCTTCGGCTTGTACGTTTCGGGCTCGAGCCGCGTCTGTAGGTCAAGGATCAACGTGGCACTCGACCCCGGGTCTATGCTCGGATCGGGTCCGTCCCGTGTCGGCGTCCCACGGCTATGAGGATCTCCCGTGCGTTTCGTTCGAACCATGACGATCGTGGCAGGAGCGATCCTTGCCTTGACGGTTTCGACCCTGTGGGTCTCCACCCCAGGGGCGTCTGCCTCCTCGACCCTCCATGAGCTGCACATCGCCAAGAACTGCAGCACCGACACCGGCATCCCCCCGACCTTCTGCACCATCGCCGCATCCAACTTCCGGGCGCTGCCCGTGCATGCGAAGGTCTGGTACCTCGGTCCGGTGCTCTCGAACGCCTACTTCCTGAGCAGCAACATCAAGATCGATGCGTGGCACGGAAACACGACCACCGGGTATTGCCAGGTCGACGCCCGCGATTCGAGTGGCATCTGCACGTTC
>JBGPVC010000085.1:0-11993 GCA_041491485.1 Candidatus Limnocylindria bacterium | reverse complement strand
GGGGCTGAGATGGAGCGAGAGCCCTCGCTACGCTGGTGGTGTTCAGACCGCAGCAGGAGCAGGAGGGCTCTCGATGGGTCAGTCTACGGCACGCACCCGACGCCGACGACGACGGGCGATCCGCTTTCGGCTGGGTGGCGAGGTGATCGGCGGGGTGAGCCTCTCGCGGGAGGCCAAGGCCCGGCTGGACATGCTCGACTGGCACGAGCGCCACGGCCGCAACCTGGCCCTGACCGCTCGCCACCACGGCTTCAGCCGACCGACCGTCTATCGCTGGCTGAGCCGCTATGACCGGTTCCGCCTGGAGACGCTCGAGGACCGCCCCTCGGCACCGCGCCGGCGGCGTCGAACGACCTGGACGGTCGCCCAGGTCGAGGCCGTGCTGGCCCTCCGGGAGGCCTATCCGCGCTGGGGCAAGGACAAGCTCGTGGTCCTCCTCCGGCGCCAGGGGATCCGGCTGTCGGTCTCGATGGTCGGCCGGATCCTGACCGCCCTGCGCCGGCGCGGCGCGCTGCGCGAGCCGAGCGCTCGACGCCGGATGAGCGTGCGCCAGCGCCGCTGGACACGGCCGTACGCGATCCGCAGGCCGGCCGACTGGCGGGTCGAGCGACCGGGCGACCTGGTCGAGCTCGACACCCTCGACATCCGGCCGCTCTCGACCGTGGTCCTCAAGCAGTTCACCGCCCGCGACCTGGTCAGTCGCTGGGACGTCGTCGAGCTCGGCCGGCGGGCGACCGCCCAGGCCGCGGCGGCGGTCCTCGATCGGCTGGCCGAGCGGATGCCCTTCCCGGTGCGGGCCATCAGCATCGACAACGGCTCCGAGTTCAGGGCCGAGTTCGAGGTCGCCTGCCAGGCTCGCAACATCCGGCTGTTCGTCCTGCCGCCGCGCTCGGCCAAGCTCCACGGCGCGGTCGAGCGGGCCAACCGGACCCACACCGAGGAGTTCTACGAGGTGACCGACGCGCCGGCCGAGCTCGGCCCCCTGCAGCAGGAGCTGCTGGCCTGGGAGACCGTGTACAACACCATTCGCCCCCCCCAGGCCCTGGGCTACCTGACGCCGGCTGAATACCTCGCGTCCGTCGGGATCGATGTGTAACGGACGTACCGGACGAGTACAGTCGTTTGCCGCTTCAGGCGCACCCTGCTACCATCCGCCGGTCATACAGAGTGTCAACAGTAGAAGTTCGTGTTCGGAGGAACGAGTGCCGCTCGCGCGGGAAGAAAAGCAGGAGATCATTGCCGGGTATGCCACCAAGGAAGGTGACACCGGGTCTCCGGAGGTCCAGGTCGCGCTCCTGACGGAGCGGATCAAGGAGCTGGACCAGCATCTCAAGGGCTTTCCGAAGGATCACCATTCGCGTCGCGGCCTCCTCAAGCTCGTCGGCACGCGCCGTCGCCTTCTCGCCTACCTGATGAAGAAGGACAGTACGCGCTACCGGGTCGTCATCGGACGCCTCGGGCTGCGCCGCTAGGCGACCCTCGCGCCACGGTCCCGGGTGCGCCCGGGGTCTCACCGCGCTCGACGCCCAGAAGGCCCAGTCGGCCGACCTGCCGCAGGTCGTCACCTCCTCCACGATCAGGAGGAGCAGTTCACTTGTCTCAGACTTTCGAGACGCAATTCGGCGGACGCACGCTGACCATCGAAACGGGCAAGCTTGCCCGGCTGGCCGGCGGTGCGGTCACCGTCCGCTACGGCGATACCCTGGTGCTCGGCACCGCCAACCGTTCGGATCCACGGCCCGGCCTCGACTTCTTCCCGCTCACGGTCGAGTTCGAGGAGCGGATGTACGCCGCCGGCAAGATTCCAGGCGGGTTCATCAAGCGCGAAGCTCGCGCGTCCGAGGCGGCGACACTCGCCGCCCGGTTGACCGACCGCCCGATCCGGCCCCTCTTCCCCGAGGGCTACAAGGACGACATCCAGCTCGTCATCACCGTCCTCTCGACGGATCAGGAGAACCTGCCTGACGTCCTCGGCACGGTTGCCGCGTCGGCCGCCCTGACGATCAGCGAGATCCCGTTTGCCGGCCCGGTCGGGGCCGTCCGCGTGGGCCGCATCGGCGGCGAATTCGTGGTCAACCCCACCTACACCCAGCTCGAGGAGTCGGAGCTCGACCTGATCGTCTCCGGCACGCGCGACGCGATCATGATGGTCGAGGCAGGTGCCAAGCTCCTGCCGGAGGCCGTCATGGCCGAGGCGATCCTGTTCGGCCATCGGGCGCTCCAGCCACTGGTCGACCTGCAGGAGGAGCTCCAGAAGGCCGTCGGCAAGGCCAAGAGCACGCCCTTCATCGAAACGGGCACGGGCTCGGTCCTCGACTTCACCAACGCCGTGGACGCGGGCGACGAGCTCGTCGTCGTCGACGTCGAGACGACCGGCACGGACCCGAAGATGGCCGACCTCGTGGAGATCGCGGCCGTCAAGGTGAAGGGTGGCAAGATCACCGATCGCTGGTCGACCCTCGTCAATCCTGGCCGCCCGATCGTTGGCAACCAGATGCACGGGATCAAGGACGCCGACGTCAAGAAGGCCCCGAGCCCGGCCGACGCCGCCCGCCAGGCGCTCAAGTTCATCGGCGACTCGGTGGTCGTCGGCCACTCGGTCGGGTTCGACCTCGGATTCATCGAGGCAGCGCTCGCCGACGGGACCCACTTCGAGTCGGGCCGCTATCTCGACACGCTGACGATCGCCCGCGAGGGCTACCCCGACCTCGAGAACTACAAGCTCCCGACCTTGTCGGCCTTCTTCGGCATCGAGCTCGCCCAGGCGCATCGCGCCGGCCCGGACGCCGAGGCGACCGCCAACCTCCTGATCTGGTTCGGCAAGGACCTGCCGGGTCGCATCGCCGCGCTTCGAGAGGGGATCGCGAATGCGATCCGCTCCACCCGCACCGGCGGCGACAGCAAGGCGATCCAGGAAGCCGCCCGCCGCGAGGCGCGCGTCAGCAAGTCGCTGTTCAACCTCGTCCACAAGAAGACCGCCCGGACGCTCGCCCTCGACGAGGGCATCCGCATGGACGGCCGCGGCCTGACCGAGCTCCGCCAGATCTCGGTCGACGTGGGCATTCTGCCCCGGGCGCACGGCTCGGGCCTGTTCACCCGCGGCGAGACCCAGGTCCTGACGATCGCGACGCTCGGTGCGTCCTCGGACGTCCAGCGCATCGACACGATCAGCCCGCAGACCGAGAAGCGCTACATCCACCACTACAACTTCCCGCCGTACTCGACGGGTGAGAACAAGCCGATGCGCGGCCCGAGCCGGCGCGACATCGGGCACGGCCACCTGGCCGAGCGCGCGCTCATCCCGGTCCTGCCGACCCAGGAGGAGTTTCCGTACGTCATCCGCCTCGTCTCCGAGTGCATGTCGTCGAACGGCTCCACCTCCATGGCCTCGACCTGCGGTTCGACCCTCGCCCTGATGGACGCCGGCGTGCCGATCAAGGCACCGGTTGCCGGCGCGGCGATGGGCCTGATCAGCGAGCCGGGCGGCCGCTTCGCGGTCCTGACCGACATCCTCGGCAAGGAGGATTCGGTCGGCGACATGGACTTCAAGGTGACCGGCACGCGGGACGGCATCACCGCCCTGCAGATGGACATCAAGGTCCAGGGCATCAACGAGTCGATCATCCGTGACGGCCTCAAGCAGGCCCTCGCGGCCAGGCTCGAGATCCTCGACAAGATGACCGCCGTCATGCCCGAGGCACGCGGTGAGATGAGCGACTTCGCACCGCGCATCATCACCATCAAGATCAACCCCGAGAAGATCCGCGAGATCATCGGCAAGGGCGGATCCATGATCCGCAAGATCCAGGAGGAGACCCAGACCGAGATCAACGTCGAGGACGACGGCACCGTGGAGATTGCGGCCGTCTCCGGCGAGAACTCACGCAAGGCGATCCAGTGGATCGAGAGCCTGACCCGCGAGGTCGAGATCGGGGCGCTGTACCTGGGCAAGGTCACCCGGATCATGGGCTTCGGCGCGTTCGTCGAGATCCTGCCGGGCAAGGAAGGCCTCGTCCGGATCGGCGAGCTTGCCGACTACCACGTGCCGACCGTCGAGGACGTCGTGTCCGTCGGCGACGAGGTGATGGTCGTCGTGACCGAGGTCGACCGCCAGGGCCGGGTGAACCTGTCGCGCAAGGCCGCGATGCAGCGCCACCTCGCCAAGGACCCGGCATAGCCTCCGGCACCTTCCTCGTCCCAACGGACGGAGCCGCCGGGCAGCCGGCGGCTCCGTCGTTTCCCGGCGATTGCTGGCCACCCAGCGGCTGGAGGCCCGGCACCCGCTGCTATACTCCGAGCGTGCCCGTCCCAGCGATCGAGCGAGCGGAGCCACGCCCCTCATGAACCGACATTCCCTCACCGTCGCCGTCGTGGGCGCCACCGGCGTCGTCGGACGGACGATGATCCAGGTCCTCAACGAGCGGGAGTTCCCGGTCGGCGAGCTGCGCCTCCTTGCCTCGGGCCGGTCGGCCGGCCAGACCGTTTCGATCGACGGCCGCACGCTCGAGATCGGCGAGGCGGTACCGTCCGCCTTCGACGGCGTCGACATCGCCCTGTTCTCGGCCGGTGGTGACGTCTCGCTCGAGCTGGCCCCGGCGGCCGTCGCCCACGGGGCGACGGTGATCGACAACTCGTCCGCCTGGCGAATGGACCCGACGATCCCCCTCGTCGTGTCGCAGGTCAACCCGGACGACCTCGAGGGGCACCCCGGCATCGTCGCCAACCCGAACTGTTCGACGATGCAGCTCGTCCCGGTCCTGATGGCCCTGCGCGACGCCGTTGGGCTCGAACGGGTGATCGTCGACACGTACCAGTCCGTCTCCGGCACCGGTGCCGAAGCCCTGGCCGAGCTCGAGAGTCAGATCCGCGCGCACGTCAACGGCGAGCCGAAGCGGGCCAGCGTCTACCCCCATCCGATCGCGTTCAACGCGTTGCCCGAGATCGATGTCTTCCTGCCAAACGGCTACACCAGGGAAGAGTGGAAAGTCGTCAGCGAGAACCGCAAGATCCTGGGCCTGCCGGAGCTCCGCATCTCGTGTACGGCCGTCCGTATCCCGGTCTTCGTCAGCCATTCCGAGGCGGTCCACGTCGAGACACGAAAGCCGATCACCCCGGAACGGGCGCGCCGCCTGTTCGAAGCGGTCCCGGGGGTCGTCGTTCAGGACGACCCAAGCGAGCACGAGTATCCACTCGCCACTGAGGCCGCTGGCCACGACGAGATCTTCGTCGGTCGAGTTCGCCGCGACGTTTCGGTCGCGGACGATCGCGGCCTGGTGTTCTGGGTCGTCTCCGACAACCTCCGCAAGGGGGCAGCCACCAACGCCGTGGAGCTCGCCGAGCTCCTCCACGAACGGGATTGGGTCAGGCCCGCTTCGGCAAGGGGCGCTCGCCCGTACCAGGCGCTCGGAGCCATCGAGGCCAGGGCGTGACCGACGTCGAGCGCCGTCAGGCGCTCGAAGCGATCGCCGCCGAGGTTCGATCGTGCACGGACTGCAGGCTCCATGAGGGACGGACCCGCGCCGTGCCGGGCGAGGGTGACCCGGACACCGAAGTCGTCTTCGTCGGGGAGGGCCCCGGCTTCAACGAGGACCGGCTGGGCCGCCCGTTCGTCGGCCGGGCAGGCGACCTGCTCGTCAAGCTGCTCGGGTCGATCGGCTGGCGGCGCGAAGAGGTGTTCATCACCAACGTGGTCAAGTGCCGCCCGCCCGACAACCGGGATCCACAGCCGGACGAGATCGCGGCCTGTGCCAAGTACCTGCATCGTCAGCTGGAGGTCGTGGATCCGGCCGTCGTCGTGACCCTGGGACGGCACTCGATGGCCCGGTTCATGCCAGGCGCCCGGATCTCGCAGGCCCACGGGACCGTCCGGCCCGCCGATCCGGCCACCGGGGCGCGATCCGCGCTCGTGTTCGCCATGTATCACCCGGCGGCGGCGCTGCGAACGCCGTCGATCGAGCGTGAGAGCTACACCGACATGGCCGGGGTGCCCACCGCCCTCATCGACGCGCGCCGGCGGCGCGAGGAGGTCGCAGCCTCCGTCGAATCCGCCGTGACCTCCCTCACACCCATCGCGGCTGCCATCGAACCGCAGGCAGCCGGCGAAACCGCGGCAACCGCCGCCGCCGAATCCGCCGTCGGCGAGCCCCGTGCGGCCGAGGCACCACCACCCCTGACGCCACAGGTCGGCAGCGACGACGCCGCACCGCAGTTGACGCTCTTCTAGCCCATGCCAAGGACCAAGATGCCACCCACGAACGACCAGCCGCTCCGAATCATCCCGCTCGGCGGGGTGGGGGAGATCGGCAAGAACATGTACGTCTTCGAGTACCGCGATGAGATCGTGGTGATCGACTGTGGCCTGATGTTCCCGGACGAGGAGATGTTCGGGATCGACCTGGTCATCCCCGACATCACCTACCTGAAGGAACGCCGAGCGAACGTCAAGGCCTTCCTGATCACGCACGCCCACGAGGACCACGTCGGGGCATTGCCATACGTGCTGCCGGAGTTCCCCGGCGTGCCCGTATATGCCTCCACCCTGGCCCGGGGGCTCCTCGGAAACAAGATCAAGGAACACAAGCTCCACAACAACCCGCTGATCTCCCTCGAGCCGGGCGACGAGATCGACATCGGCGCCTTCAAGGTCATGCCCTTCCGGATCGGTCATTCGATCCCGGATGCGATGGGCATCGCCTTGCGGACACCCGTCGGGACGATCGTCCACACGGGCGACTTCAAGTTCGACCACACGCCCGTCGACGGCAAGCTGTCCGACTTTGCCATCCTCGCTCGCCTCGGCCAGGAGGGCGTGGCCTGCCTGCTGTCCGACTCCACGCGGGCCGAGAACCCCGGCTACACCCCGTCCGAACGGACGGTCGGCGATGCCTTCCGCGAGATCATGGAGCCGCTCGAAGGCCGGGTGATCGTGGCGACCTTCGCCAGCAACATCGCCCGCATCCAGCAGGTCTTCGATGCCGCGGCGGACATGAACCGCAGCGTCGCCGTGATCGGGCGATCGATGGAGCAGAACGTCCGGATCGCCACGGATCTCGGCTACCTCAAGTACGAGGCCTCGAGGATCGTCGCCAAGGACAAGATCAAGGACCACCCCGACGGCAAGCTGGTCATCGCCACGACCGGCGCCCAGGGCGAGCCGATGGCCGGCCTGGCCCGGATGGCCAATCGCGACCATCGGTTCGTGGAGATCCAGCCGGGCGACACCGTGATCGTCAGCGCAAGCCCCATTCCCGGCAACGAGGAGTACGTCTCGCGCACGATCGACAACCTGTTCAAGGCCGGCGCCAACGTCTACTACCACACGATCAAGCGGGCGCACGTCTCCGGACACGCCAGCCAGGAGGAGCTGAAGCTGATGCTCGGGCTGACCAAGCCCAAGCATTTCATCCCGATGCACGGCGAGTTCCGGATGCAGGTCCAGCACGGTCGCCTGGCGATCGAGACGGGCGTCCTGCCGGAGAACGTCTTCATCATCGAGAACGGCACGCCGATCGAGCTCTACGCGGACGGAACAGCACGGCGCGCCAGTCCGGTCACCGCTGGGTACGTCTACGTGGACGGGCTGTCGGTGGGCGATGTGGGCGACATCGTGCTGCGCGACCGGCGGTCGCTGGCCAACGACGGCATGTTCATGATCGTCGTCACGGTCGACAAGCAGACCGGAACGGTCATCGGCCGGCCCGAGATCGTCACCCGCGGATTCGTCCACCTCAATGAGCTCGATCCCCTCATGGAGGAGGCGGTCGACCGGGTGATCAAGGCGATCGACATGCCGGGCGACCACATCAGCGAGGTCGCGCTGCTCAAGACGCAGGTCAAGGACGGCGTCTCGCGCTACCTGTACGAGCAGACGAAGCGACGACCAATGGTCTTCCCGGTCGTCGTCGAGGTCTAGGCGTGGCCACCCGTCGGCGGACGACCACGCGCAAGCCGCCGGCCCGGGGCGCGACTCGTTCGCGCCGGACGGGCGCCCTTGGCCGGCGTCTGACCCCTGACGTCGTGCGCTCGATCCTGGGGCTCGTCCTGCTCGTGCTGGGCGCCATGACCCTGATCGCCCTCATGCCGACCGGAAAGGGCACCCTGACCAGCTGGTGGACCGACGTGTTCGCGCCCTGGTTCGGGACGATGCGCTGGCTCCTCCCGCTCTTCCTGCTCGCGGCGGGATGGTGGCTGGAATGGGGTCCGGGGCGCACTCCGGGGTCAGGCTGGGGCATCACCGTGCTGGGCCTGGCCATCACGTATGCGGGTTTGGTCGGTGTAGCCCAGGTGATCGGCGTCTCCGGTGGGCGCGTCGGGCGCGCCCTGGCCACGACGTTGACCGACCTGGTCTCCGCTCCCGGCGCCCTGATCCTCCTGGCCGCGCTGTCCGCCCTCGGACTGGTGATCGGCTTCGGCATGCCACTTCGCCAGCTGCTCCATCCCGCCGTCGGCACCGCACGCTGGTTCGGCACGACCGCCGCCGAGGCCCTGCGGCGAGCGCCGGGCAACAGCACGAGCGCGGCGGAGCCCCCGGACGGCTCGACGGAGCTCCCCAGCAACGGTCGCGGTCGAGCGGGCGTGAAGTCGGTACCCATCGGGCCTTCGCCGGGTCAGACCGGCGTGTGGGGCGACGACGAGGCGTCGACGATCCCGAGCGCCATCCCCAGCCCGCGGCCGATCTCGTCGACGTTTGCCCCCGCCCGTGCCGTGGCCAGCTCGGCGACACTGGTGGCGCCCCGCGTGCTGCGGGATCCCGACGACGTCACCGACGCCGGCGATTCGCCCCCGACCAAGGAGCGCATCGAATACGTCCTCCCTCCGATCAACACGCTCGACGACATCGCCCTGCCGATCAGCGCCGGCGGCGACCGGGCCGCCCATGAACGCAACGAGGAGATCATCGTCAAGAAGCTGGCGGGTTTCGGCATCCCGGCCAAGATCGTCGGCCGGAACGCCGGCCCGGTCGTGACCCAGTACGAGGTCCAGCCGGCCCCCGACGTCAAGGTCAGCCGCATCGAGGCGCTGTCCGACGACCTGGCGATGGCCCTGGCCGCCCGCTCGCTCCGGATCGAGGCGCCGATCCCCGGCAAGAGCGCGGTCGGCATCGAGGTCCCGAACAAGGACTTCAACGTGGTGGCCCTCCGCCGGATCCTCGAGGAGGTCGACTTCAAGGCGTCGGGTTCCACCCTGACCTTCGCCCTCGGGCGAGACGTGGCCGGCAAGGCCCAGGCGGTCGACCTGGCCAAGATGCCCCACCTGCTGATTGCCGGAGCGACCGGCTCGGGCAAGAGCGTGATGGTCAACGCCCTCATCACCAGCCTGCTGTGCGAGGCCACACCCGACGACGTGCGGATGATCCTGATGGACCTCAAGCGGGTCGAGCTGGCCGCCTACAACGGGCTGCCCCATCTGCTCGTGCCGGTCATCACCGAACCCGAGCGGGCCAAGGCGGCGCTCAAGTGGGCGGTCAACGAGATGGAGGCGCGCTATCGCCGGCTGGCCGGCGCCTCGGCCCGCAACATCCGGGGCTTCAACGAGACCCGGATCGATCCCGAGGACCGGATGCCCTACATCGTGATCATCGTCGACGAGCTCGCCGACCTGATGATGCGCGAGGGCAAGAACGTCGAGGACCCGATCGTCCGCCTGGCCCAGAAGGCCCGGGCAACAGGCATTCACATGGTCCTGGCCACGCAGCGCCCGAGCGTCAACGTCGTGACCGGCCTGATCAAGGCCAACTTCCCGAGCCGCATCGCCTTCGCCATGGCCTCGCAGATCGACTCTCGAACAATCCTCGACACGCCGGGTGCCGAGGACCTGATCGGGCGCGGCGACATGCTCTACCAGCCCTCCGACCTGCCACGCCCGATGCGCCTCCAGGGCGTCTTCGTCTCCGACGTCGAGATCGGGCGGGTCGTCGACCACTGGAAGGCGCAGATCGAAGACGCGCATTACGACATGGCGATCATCGACACCGGCGACGAGGCGACCGCCAGCGTCGACGACCTGGAGGGTGATGACGCCGATCGATTGCTCCACGAAGCCGTCGACGTCATTCGGGAGTACGATCGCGCTTCGGCGTCGCTGTTGCAGCGACGGCTCAAGGTCGGCTATGCACGAGCCGCCCGGATGATCGATCAACTGGAAGCGCGCGGGTACATCGGGGCGTTCGATGGCTCGAACGCGCGGCAGGTCCTTCGCCGCGACGAACCGGCGTCCGGCAGAGTGGACGATGGACTCGATGAGGACGACTGATGACGACCCGAGAACAGCTGCGGCGGGCAGTCTCGGGCGACCGGAGGGAACCACCTGGTCGCGGCGCGGCGTCCGAGCCCGCACCGAGCCTGCCTGAGCGCCTGTACGCGGCACGCGAACGCAAGGGCGTCGACCTCTACCGGGCCGAGCGCGACACGAAGATCCGGGCGCGCTACCTGGGCGCCCTGGAACGCGGCGACTACAAGGAGCTGCCCGGCGCCGTCTACACCAAGGGGTTCCTGCGCAACTACGCGCTCTACCTCGGGCTCGATCCCGAAGACGTCCTGGAGCAGTGGCGGCGCGAACGGGGCGACGCCAGGGACGTGGCGCCGGTCATCACCGTCCCGCGGCCGATCGCCGCACCCCGCCCGGGACTGACCTTCTCGCCGAGCGTCGTCGTGGTCGCGTTGCTGACCGTCGTCGTGCTGGCCTTCGGCGCCTACCTCGGCATCCAGGTCCTGCGCTTCGCCAAGCCTCCCACGATCTCGGTGACCGATCCTGCCGTTTCGGTGATCGAGGTCGACGAGTCGACCACGAGCTACACCCTGCGCGGCGCGACGTTGGCGGGCGGAACGGTCTCGATCGCCGCGCCGGGGCGGGACCCCTACCAGGTCAGCGCGGGCCCCGATGGCACCTGGTCGGCCGACGTTGACCTGCGTCGCGGCCGCAACCAGTTCGAGGTGACCGCGGTCGACCCCGACACGGGGAAGCATTCCGAGGAGACGCTCAAGATCTTCATCACGGTCCCGTTCCTGCAGATCGAGTCGCCGACCCTGACCGTCGACCAGCCGGCGGACGGCGCGTCGTACGCGAACGGCGCGATCCCCGTCGCTGGACACGCGACCAACGCGGATTCGGTGGTGGTCAGCGCCACCTACGTCGGTTCGTCCGCGTCCACGCCGGCCGACGGCACGGCGAGTCCGCCACCGCCGCCCGCCCAGCCCGATCCCATCACCGTGCCCGTCGCCGACGACGGTTCGTACAGCACGCCCTTCGAGCTGACCGCGGGTCGCTGGTCGATCACCGTGACGGCGGCCAGCCCGCAGGGCAAGACCGTCGCGCTGACGCGCAATGTCACGGTCGCCTACAAGGGCGTCAACCTCGTCGTCACGGTCAAGGGTGGGCGCGCGTGGCTCAAGGTCTGGGTCGACGACGTGCTCGATCCGGGACTCGGCGCCGCCGGTTCCGTGATCTCGGCCGGGAAGACGCTGACCTTCAGCGGCAAGCAGTCGGTCGAGGTCAGGTCGGGATCGTCGGGGAACACCTACTTCACGCTGAACGGGACGTCGCTCGGAGCTCTCGGGCGGACGGGCGTCCCCGAGACCTGGCTGTTCGCACCGCCGGACCAGCCGGTCAAGACCCAACGGCGGTAGCGTCGTGGACGCCGACCCGCTCGTCGCCCTGGCGGCCCGCGTCGGAGAGCGTTGCCTGGCGCTCGCGACCCGGATCGCCACCGTCGAATCGTGTACGGGGGGCCTGATCGGGCACGTCCTCACCGAGATCCCCGGCTCGAGCGCGTACTACGTCGGCGGCTTCGTGACGTACTCGGACGCCGCGAAGCAGGCGATGGTGGGCGTGCCGGCCGAGGTGCTCGCGGCGCATGGCGCGGTTTCGGCCCAGACCGCGCTGGCGATGGCCAGTGGTGGGCGTGGCTGCACGGGCGCCGACATCGCCGTCGCGGTGACCGGGATCGCCGGCCCAGATGGCGGGAGCGAGGCCAAGCCGGTCGGGCTGACGTATGT
>JBGPVC010000084.1:0-12144 GCA_041491485.1 Candidatus Limnocylindria bacterium | reverse complement strand
TGTCCGCAGTCCGCACAGGTCAGGTTCTTGTCGTTGTACACGAAAACGAAACTCCTCTCGGTAGCCGGCGCGAGCCCATCGGGTTTTCTCGCGTCAGCCGTGAGAGGAGTCCGAGTTGCGTCGAGCTACGTTCTGGCCACGGACGTTTCCGAGGCGTTTACCGGCGGGATGGTACGCGATGAATCCGGGCTTGCATAGCCCTGACTTTCAGTCAACCGGAGCGGGCGTCGTGACCGTGGGACCGGGCGGGCCGGGCGGCGCAACCGAGAACTCGCGGCGCGCAGAGGCGAGGTAGTTCTGGACCTCCAGCGTCCGGCGCGACTCGCCCCAGCCGAGCTCGGCACCGAGGATCTCGGCGACCCGCGGGGCGATCTCGGTGCCGCGGTCCGGCAGCTCCTGGGCCAGCCGCGTCCGCCGGGCCAGGACATCGTCCAGGCTGAGCGCCAGCTCCTGGCGAACGGCCCAGGCGACCTCGGCCTCGAGGAACGCGCGCCCGGCGGTCAACGGCCGGAGCAGATCGTGCTCGGCGCCCAGGGCGACCACCGCCGGCGCCTCGGTCCCGTGGCGGGCGACGAGCTGCGAAGCCACCAGCGGCCCGCAGGCGCGCATCGCGGGGATCGTCGCCAGTTCGGCCGCGATCCGGACCTGGGCACCCGAGTCCGCCGCCCCGACCAGGCGCCAGTCGGCGGTCTGGCTTCGCCTGGTCCGGGCGGCGTCGCGCCCAAGCACGGCGTCGATCACGTCGAGCGCCATCACCCGGTAGGTCGTGTACTTGCCGCCTCCGATCCGGACCACGCCGTTCGATTCGACCGTCACCCGGTGCTCCCGCGAGGCCTTGACGGTCGATCCTTCCGAGGGCGCGATCAGCGGTCGAAGCCCGGCGTACGTGCCAACGACGTCGTCCCGCGAGAGGTTCACTGTCATCGTGGCGTTCACCGTGTCGAGGAGCTTGTCGACCTCCCAGCCGGCCGCCGTCGGATGGGCCGCGGGTCCCTCGAACGGCGCGTCGGTCGTGCCGATCAGCCAGTGCTCGGCCCACGGGACCAGGAAGACGATCTTGCCCGGGACCCGGATCGTCAGCCCCGTCTTGTTGGGGATCCGATCGCGCCGGACGACCAGATGCGCGCCGCGACTCGGCAGGATGCGGAGCGAGCCGCTACCGAGCGGATGATCGGGCTCGGCCGCCCAGACCCCGGTCGCGTCCACGACGGCCCTGGTCGGGATCTCGACCTCGCCGCCGCGGAGCAGGTCCGTTGCCAGGACCGCCTCGATCCGACGGCTCCCGGGCTCCGTGCGCACGCCGGTCGCCCGGACCCGGGTGATCGCCACAGCACCGGCGGCCACCGCCGTGCGTGCCACGGCCAGCGTGTAGCGCGCGTCGTCCTCGACACCGTCGTGGTAGAGCAGCCCGCCGCGGAGGCCCTGGTGCCGCAGGGTCGGCGCGAGATCGAGGGTCTCGGCCCGGTTCAGCCGCCGGTGCCAACCGCCGTCGCGCCGGGCGCCGAGGATGTCGTAGAGGGTCAGCCCGGCGTCGTAGAACGCCTTCGAGAGATACGGCCTTCCGTAGATCGGGAACAGGAGCGGCTCGAGGTGAACGAGGTGGGGAGCCAGGGTCAGCAGCCTGGATCGCTCGGCCAGGGCCTCGCGAACCAGGCCGATGCGGAACTGCTCCAGGTACCGCAGGCCCCCATGGATCAGCCGCGACGAGCGCGAGGAGGTGCCCGACGCGATGTCCTCCTGCTCGATCAGGACGGCACGCAGCCCGCGCGACGCGGCGTCCAGCAGCGCACCGCAGCCGACGATCCCGCCGCCGACGATGACGACGTCCCAGGTCTCGCGGCTGAGCGCGGCGATATCCGCGGCTCGCCGTTGGAGCGGGGCGGTGTCGGTCACGGTTGCGGCGCGCCCGGCCCGCGCCGGGCGATCTGCCAGAGCAGCCAGGCGGTGCCGACGATGAGGACGAGGATCGTCAATGGCGTGTGGAACACGACCTCCTGGAGCGAGGTCGGCAGCAGGCTGGTCGCCATCGCTGCGCCAAGAACGACCGCCACGACGATCGCCGCGACCAGCACGACCTGGGGCCAGCCGGGCTGCCGCCCGGTGTCGCGCGGTTCAGCCACGGTCGGCCTTCGGCGGAATGCCGATCGGTGCGACCAGGATCCTGCCCGCATAGGCCGATCCGCGACGGGTCAGGAGGCCGGTCTTGGGCCGATGGAAGGTGACCGTCAGGTCGGCCCGGACCGCCGGCTCGGATGGCTCGCCGCTCGACAGGTCGACTGCCGTCGGCGTGTCCACGGCCACGACCGGGACGCCCGTCCCCCGAGCCCGATCGATGATCTCGACGGCCGATCGGATCGGCTCGCGAAGGACCCCGCGCACGCCGGTCCCGAGCAGCGCGTCGACGATGACGGCGGCTTTCTCGATCCCCTGTCCAAAGATGGCCACATCGCGGGCGACGGGCAGGTGGACCTTGTCGATGCCCGTGTCCCGAGCGACCCGGTCCCAGTTGCGCGCGGCCACGTCACCGCGCGGCCTGGCGTCGGCCGACACGTTGGCGACGATCACGCGTGCGCCGGCGAGGGCCAGCCGCCGCGCCGCGACGAACCCGTCGCCACCGTTGTTGCCCGGGCCGCACAGGATCACGATGGGTCCGGTGCCCCAGCGGCCGACGTCGACCGCCAGCGCCCGGACAGCCGCCGCCACCGCCGTTCCCGCGTGCTCCATCAGCCGTTCCTGCGTATAGCCGAGCGCCTGGGCGCGCAGGTCCGTGCCGGTCATCGTCTCGGCCGAGATCGGCGAGAGGGCCGACTGCGCCGCCCAGCGGTGCCGCAACCCTCGAAGATCAAGGGTGAAGATGGACGGGTCGTCGGCCGGCAACGCGCCGGCCGCTTCCGGGGCCGGAGCGGGCTTCGGCGTCGAGGCGGGCATGGTCGCTCAAGCGTAGCCGACGCGCGGCCGGATCGCGCCGGCCCCCGAGCCCGGATCGCGCCGGGTCCCCAGCCCGGAGCCGGACCTCTGGGCCGTCAGCCCAACGCCAGGCGAGCGCGCCTTCCGCCATCGACCGAACCCGGGTCGGCCAGCTCGATGAGACCCTCTCCCGCGAGCGCGTTGAGCGCCGCGAGGACCGTGGCGTCGTCGTGATCGCCGATCGGACCCGCGACGACCGTCCACTCGCTATTCGGGCTGGCTCGCAGGCGGTCCACGATTCGACCACGCAGCCAGCGCGACGTCGTGACAAATGCGGCCGGCGCGACCCGCGTCGAGATCGCCGTCGCGTCGCCCAGGGGAGGTCGGGTTCCGGCAGCAAACGAACACCACGGCCTCGCCGGGCACGCGTCGCATTCGGTCCGGCGCGGGCGGCAGACCGTCGCACCGACGTCCATCAGGGCGTGGGTCCAGTCCGCTGCCCGACCGCGCGGCACCGCGGCGTCGGCGGCACGCTGCATCTCGGCGGCCGGCATCGCCGCGGCGTCCCCGGCAAGGATCCGACCCAGCACCCGACGGACGTTCGTATCGACCGCCCCGATCGACTGACCGAAGGCGATGGCGGCGACCGCTCGAGCCGTGTATGGCCCGACGCCGGGGAGCGCCTCCAGCACGCTGACGTCGGACGGGACACGACCGTCATGGCGATCGACGATCTGGCGCGCGGCGCGCTGCAGGTTGAGGGCGCGACGGTTGTAGCCGAGCCCCCGCCACTCGCGCACGACGTCGGCTGGTGACGCGGCCGCGAGCGCCTGCACGTCCGGGAAACGGCGCATGAACCGGACCCAGGCCTCGCCCGCGCGGGCGGCCTGGGTCTGCTGGGCCATCGCCTCCGACACGAGGACGGCATAGGGATTGTTGGTTCCGCGAAACGGAAGGGCACGCCCATGCCGCTCGTACCAGCCAAGGATGGCGTCGCGGGCGGCGGGTGGGAACGAGAACGGGTCGGGCACGCCCCTACGATATGGGACCGGCGTTCGGGCCAGGAGGCCGAGTGACTCGACCCGCGGGGGGGCCTCGGCGCGCGCTCGCGCGGGGTCCGGCGCGGCGCCTACAATCCGGGCCAGTCTCCGCAGCTGAGGAGCCGTTCAGTGCCGACCGGCCTTGCATTCGATCGTGTCGTCCTCGGGTGGCCCGCGAGCATGGGCGCGTGACCGAACCCGTGGTCCCGGGTGTCATCGGTGGGACCCCACGCGCTGACATCCGCGACGAGGCCGAGCGCGTCGCACATGGGGCGCTCGCGGCGGGGCTCCAGCTCCGGCTGATGGGTGGAATGGCGGTCTACCTCACCTCGCCGACTGTTCGCCGCCCGCCGTATGCGCGTGAATACGGCGACTTCGACTTCGCGGTCAGCGCACGGGACACGCGCGCGGCGACGGCGTTCTTCGAGGCGGCGGGCTACGCCGCGGAGAAGATGTTCAACGCGCTCCATGGAGCCCAGCGCCTCAACTTCCGGCATCCGGTGCGAGGGTGGCCGATCGACGTCATCGTCGACGAGGTGCGGATGTCGCACCGGATCGACCTCCGAGGTCGGATCAACGGTCCAGGCCCGACGCTCATGCTGGCGGACCTGCTGCTCACGAAGCTCCAGATCTGGGAGATCAATCCGAAGGACCTCGGAGACATCGTGTGCCTGCTGGCCGATCACGAGCTCGCGGACCTCGAGAGGATCGACGTGATCGATTGCCGCCGGATCCTCGGCCTCACCGGCACGGACTGGGGACTCAGCCGTACGCTCGGGCGCAACCTCCGCCGTGCGATCGAAGAGGCGACGCGACGCGCCCCGGTCGAGCCGCGCTTCGACCCGATCAAGCAGGCGGAGTCCCTCCTCGCGGCCATCGATACCGCTCCGAAGTCACTCAAGTGGCTGGCCCGCGCGAGGGTCGGTGAACGGGTGCGCTGGTACGAGACACCGGAAGAGGTTCGCCACTAGCGGCCGTCGGCCGCCGCAGCTATGGCGCCAGGACTCCCCGACGCTCCAGCGCCTCGCGCCAGTAGTCGACCGAGGCCACGAGGTCGGCAAGGACGTCGTCGTCGGGCTGCTCGAAGGGCGGGATCACCTCGAGCACGAGCGCGCTGGATTCGACGCCGCCAACCCCCAGGGCGTCGATGACCCTGTCGGCATCGATCCGGCCCTCGCTGTTCCTGTCGGGCGTGAATGGCCAATGGTGATCGCCGCCGGCGTCGGACTGCTGCAGCTGGACGACCGTTGCCAGGCTGCCCACGGAGGAAAGCCAGGCGTATGGATCGCGATCGGCTCCGCTCGTCCCGGGAACGCACATATGGCCAACGTCGAGGCAGAGCCGGATGGGCACGTGGTGGGCGTCACCTTCGGTCGCCAGGTCGCGGATCGTCGACATCGTTGAAGGCTCGCGGGCAGCCGCCAGGTTCTCGACGAGGAGGTGGTCGAGGCCAGCCGTTCGCGCATCCGCCGCCAACCGGTCGAGCCGAAGCCGGAGATCTGACCAGCGTTCCGCGCGAGCCGAGGGGTCGGTCCAGTCGGCGACGGAGAACGCCCCGACGTGCCCACCCATCGCCCGGCCCCCGGCGGCGGCGGTCCAGGCGATCGCGGTGCGATACCAGGCCTCGGCAGCGGACCGGGCACCGGCCGCCGGGTGCAGCAGGAGGTTGGACGAGTACGCGGCCAGGCCGGTGAACGAGGAATGCAGCTCCAGCCCGACGTTCGCGAGATCCAGTCGCAGGTCCCGTGGGTCGTCGACGGCCAGGTCGACGAGGTCCAGCGAATGCTGGACGAGCCCCAGCCCGAGCCGGTCGCGCACGATGGGACCCCAGTCGACCACGCGCGGCCAGCGCTTCACGGCGAAACAGGAGTTGATGCCGAGTCGGAGCTGCATGTCAGGACTCCTCGCGACGCACGACAGCCGAGGCGACCAGGGCCCGATAGCGTTCGTAGACGACGTCGTAGCGGGCGACCGCCTCGGGCTGGGGCCTCACGGGCGGGTCAGGCCGCACGCATCGTGCGATCGCATCGGCCGGGTCCCGGTAGATGCCGACGCCGAGCCCGGCCAGCATGGCCACGCCGGACGTCGCGGCGTCGCCCGGGTATGTCCGGACGACGAGTCCCGTGACGTCGGCCTTGACCTGGTTCCACGTGCCGAGTCGGGCGTCGCCACCCGAGACTCGAAGCTCGGTGACCTGGGCGCCACCGGTCACCAGCAGCTCGAGTTGCTGCCGGATGGCGAACGCGACGCCCTCGATGGCCGCGCGCGCGACTGCGGCGCGGTCATGTCGGAGCGACAGCCCGGTGATCGCGCCATGTAACGCCGGATCGTTCCGCTCACCGTCGCCCAGGACCGGAACCAGCAGGAGACCGTCGGCACCGGGTCTCGCGGCGGATGTCTCCGTGTCCAGCCGCTCATAGTCCGCCGCTGTGGCGTGACCACGCCGGCCGCCATAGAGGCGATCCGCCACCCACGCCACCGTGGACCCGGTCGTGTTGATCCCGGTCTCGGTGGTGAAGTCATCGCCGATCACGTACGGGTAGTGCGTGACCTCGAGAACGTCCAGAGGCGCAGCGACGACGGCATTCAGGCAGGTCGACGACCCGGCCATCTCGGACACGGGTCCAGGCCCGACGACACCGGCCCCGAAGGCACAGGCCTGGCTATCGGCGCCACCGAGGACGACAGGGGTGGCGGCCGGCAGTCCGAGCCGGGCTGCGATCGACGGTCGCAGCGTACCCACCACTTCGGCGGGGCGGCCGATCCGCGGGAACAGCGTCGGGGACAGCTCGAGCGTCGCCAGCAGCTCGTCGTCCCAGCGTCGGTCGCGTAGGTTGTAGACGAGCGTCGCGGCGGCGTGCGTCCCGTCGGTCACCGTCTCGCCGGTCAACCCGAACAGGACCCAGTCGCGTGGTTGCAGGGCCAGCGAGGCAGACTTCCATGCGTCCGGGTCATGACGGCGAAGCCACAGGAGCTTCGGCGCGATATGAAACGCCGCGGGACGATGGCCGGTCCGCCGGTGGATGGCCGAGTCGCCGAAGCGAGCCCGGATCTCCTCGGCCTCGGCGATGGCGCGATTGTCGCGGTAGGTGAGTCCCGGCCCGACGGCGCGGCCACGAGCGTCCACCAGCACGACCGATGGGCATTGACCGGTCAGCGAGATGGCGTGCACGCGACTTCTTGCCCCCAACCGGCGGACGAGCTCGGCGAGCGACGCCATCGATGCCGAACGCCAGTCCGCGGCCGATTGCTCGGCCCACCCCAGCCGCGGCGTCCGCGTCGGATAGGGCCGTCGGACCTCGAGCACCCGTCGGCCCTCCAGGTCGAAAGCCGCAGCCCGAGCCCCGGAAGTCCCAACGTCGATGGCGACCAGGACGTCGCCCGTGCCGGTCATGCGGGCATCGTCCACGTCATCCGCGCACGAGTTGATGCGTCGCGACCCTGTCTCCCTCGAGCGTCACGAGGGCGCCATTGAGGGCGCCGGTCGCGTAATCGCTTCCCGGGTTGATCGCGATCGTGCGGCCGATCCGGCGGATCGCTGCCGATTCATGGATGTGGCCGTGGAGGCTGAGGAGCGGCTGGGTCGCCTCGATGGCGGCACGAACGGCCGTGCTGCCAGCGGGCGCGAACCTGACCTGGCCCAGCGATTGCTGGACCGTCAGGTTCTGATCGATCACCGGGGCGTCGTCGAGCCCCGACGCGATCGGCGGCACATGGAAGTTGAAGACCGCCCGAGCCGGATCGCGAAGCCGGGCGACCATCGCGGCGATCGACCCGGCCAGCTCCGCTTCGGTCTGCTCGCGGTGACTGTGGAACGGGGTCAGGTTGGAGTACCCCCACGAGATCAGCTCGTGATCATCGTCCAGGCTGACGACGAGGCCTTCCACGTGGGTCGCCCATCCTGCCTGATCGAGGATCGTTCGGAGCTGCGGTGGATCGTCGTTGCCGAGCATCACGTAGATGGGGATCCCCTTCGGGCGCAACCGGTCGTCGGCCAGCTCCATCCACGAGCCCAGCCGCGCGGCCATGAGCTCGACGAACAGGCCTTCCAACCCGCCGGCCAGTTGAAGCGCCTCGAGCTCACCGGGCTCCGCGCGATACGGGTAGTAGCCGTGGTCCTCGATGAGTCGTTCGAGGGCCTCGAGCTCGGGGCCCTCCGCCACGTCATGGTCGGTTCCGACAAACCTGGCGCGCCAGCGTCCACCCGCGCCACGCACGATCCCCTGGATCGCTTTGCCGCCGAGGTCGGCGCCGAGGATGAGCGCGTCCGCACCATAGGTCGGGCCCGCGTTGAGGAACTTCCTGAAGCACTTGCTGGACCCATGCAGGTCCGTCGCGAAGTACAGGCGTGTTCGCTTCGCCATCCTCAGTCGGCAGCCAATCGAGCGGCCTGCGCCGCCTCGACAAGCGCTCGAGCGCGATCGGAATCGACTTCGTTCCAGGTGACGCCGTCCCGCTTGAGGCTCGTGCCCACGATCGCACCATCGGCGACGGAGAAGATCTCCGCGATCGTGTCCGCGCGCACGCCCGTGTTGGCGATCACCGGGACATCGGGGACCGCCTCCTTGGCCGCCCGAAGATCGCTCATCTCCAGGGAGGTGCCGGCAGCCGGCCCGCTGATGAGGATGGCGTCGACCCCCAGGAAGGCCGCGCCCTTCGCCCGCTCCGCGACCGATCGGCGGCCCAATGCGCTCGCGAACTCCGGCTGGATGTTGTCGAAGAGAAGCACGTGTGCCGCCCCGATCGCGGTCCGATAGCCGCCGATCTCGCCGATCTTCGGCTCGAGCATGCCCAGGTCGCTCTCGTAGACCCCGGTCATCACCTCGCGGATGAACGCGGCGCCGGTCGCGCGAGCGACCGCAAGGCTGGCCAGGGGATCCCACAGCAGGTTGACGCCGAACGGGATCCGCACGTCTCGCCGCAGCTGGCCGATCACGGAGGCCATGCCGGCCACGATCTCAGGCCCGACCCGAAGCTGGTACGGGAGATCGGCCTCGTTGCAGAACATCACGCCATCCACACCCGCGTCCTGGAGCACGGCGAGGTCGCGCCCGACCACGTCGACCGCCTTGCCGATCCCGGCCGATGCATCGTGCCACGGTCGACCGGGCAACCCCGGCAGGTGCAGCATCGCGATGATCGGCTTTCGGACGCCAAATGTCCGTTCCATGAGGTCCATGTCAACTCCTCGTGGCAACGCGTCGGCCGCCGGATGGAGGCGGCGGGTTCAACTCCTGAGGTCGTGGGTCGGTTGCGCCGGCGACGACCACGCGAACGCCGAGCCGGCCGAGGGCCGCGAGCTCTGCAGATGGGGCGCTCGAATCCGTGACGAGCGTCTCGATCACGTCGGCCGATCCGACGATCGCGTTGACCGCAACCCCGAGCTTCGATCCGTCGGCGAGCACGATGACCCGTTCCGTCTGGCGGATGGCAGCGCGCTGGACCTCCGCCTCGTCGTCCGACAGCTCGGTGATCCCCCAGCGCGCGGACAATCCCGCGGCCCCGATCACGGCCGCGTCGAAGCGGTAGCGCTGGAGCGTGGCGATCGCGATCGGACCGGTGGCGGTGAGATCGTCGCGCCGGATCGCGCCGCCCAGGCCGATCGTCCGAAGTGCGCGAGTCCCGAGCAGGCTCGCGGTCGGCAGCGACGCGGTGACGACGGTGAGGTCGGGGCGTGCGTGGAGGTACCGCGCAAACTGCTCGACCGTCGTCCCCACCCCGAGGAAGACGGTGCTTGCGTCGTCGATCAGTCCGGCCGCACGAATGGCGATGAGGCGCTTCTCGCGTGAGTGCTGCAGGGCGCGGGCGTTGAATGCCACGTCCAGGGCGCGCGTCAGATGTGCCGTGGCGCCTCCGTAGGTCTGTCGGAGGAAGCCGTCGCGCTCCAACGTCCTGATGTCCCGGCGGATGGTCATCTCGGAGACGCCGAGCTCACGCGCGAGCGCCCCGACGTGAATGGTCTGTTCGTCTGCCACCCGCGCCAGGATCACGTGCCGCCGATCTACCGGGACCAGGCTTCCCGTCACTCGCCCTCCCTCCCGTTCCGCCAAGACATCAGCATCGGACATCAGAATGCGCGATACCTCACAAAACCCCTTGACGTCGTGTGTTCATTCGTGTTCGACTATCGCCGGACGCGGCGCGCCGTGTCAAGAGGGCGCGCCCGAGTGAGGATCGGAGGAAGCCAGTGGCAAGCGGTCCCGTCAGTGAACGCGGGGGCGTGTTCGTCCGGCAGAGCACGGGGCTCGTGCGCGAGGCCTCAGCACTCGATGCGGCGATCTACAACGCCGTCTTCTCGGCACCGGTCGGAGCGACCCTGGCCTGGGGTGTGTTCTTCGCGCTGAGCGCCTTCCCGGGTGCCGACCTCGTGTCGGCCACGATCATCTCGTTCATCCTGAACATCCCGGTCCTGATCATGATGGCGCTGCTCGCCTCGTCCATGCCGCGGACCGGTGGCGACTACGTGTGGGTCAGCCGGATCCTGTCGCCTCCACTGGCCACGATCTCGAACTTCGGCGCGGCCCTCTCGGCGATGATCGGCGCCACCTTCTGGGCTCGTTACTTCCCCGTCTTCGCGCTCGGCCCGGTCCTCGTGACCCTTGGTGTGCTGTTCGACAACCAGGGCCTCATCGACGCCGGGAACAGCTTCCAAAAGGACGGCCTGTGGATCTTCCTCGGCGGCTTCGCGATGATCGCCCTGATGACCGGGATCCATATCGCCGGGATTCGCGCAACCTTCCGCTGGCAGAACGTCTTCTGGATCATCGCCTCGCTCGGGACCTTCCTCGCGTTCGTCGTCCTCCTGTTCGGCAACACCGCCGACTTCCAGGCGAACTTCAGCGACCTGAACCAGAAGTTCGGTGGCACCGACGCCGCCGGCGTCATCGCTGCGGCCGGCTCGCAGGGCGCCACGGCTGACCTCGGCAACACGAACGCCACGCTGCCGACGATCTTCGCGATCATGGTCTTCATGATGTGGAACTGGTGGTCCGTCTACCTGAGCGGCGAACTCAAGAGCGCCGCCAACCGCGGCCGGCAGATGACCATCATGTTCGGGGCGCTCGCCTGGGACGTGATCTTCATCGTGGTCGGCGTGTTGCTCCTGTTCAAGGTCACCGGCTACGACTTCATGGTGGCCGTGAACAGCGCGACGTCCGCGTACGCCATCCCCACGGGGCCCTGGTATCACTTCATGGCGAGCCTCGTCTACAACATCCCGATCATCACGGTCCTGATCGTGGGCTCGTTCCTCTTCTGGAGCCTGCCCGCCATGGTCGGGAATACGTTCATGCCGATCCGGACCGTGTTCGCCTGGTCGTTCGACCGGCTCCTGCCCGAGAAGCTTTCCGAGGTCAACGAGCGGACGCACTCGCCGGTGCCCGCGATCCTGTTGATCATGGGACTCGTGACGGCGATGCTCGCCTGGAGCGTGGGATCGACTGACTTCGCCACGTGGCTCGCGCTCGGCGTGCTGGCCGGGGTCGTCTGCGTCGTGATCGTCGGCGTCGCGGCGATCGTGTTCCCGACCCGGCGTCCGGACCTGTATCGGGCGTCGCCGGCGAACATGGTGGTCGCGGGCATCCCGGTCCTGTACATCGTGGCGCCGCTGTCGATCGCCGTGATGGTCTTCCTGACCTGGCTGACGCTTCAATACCCGGCGCTCGCGTTGTATGGCGACCCGAACAACGCCTGGTGGGTGCCTGCCTTCATCGGAGGCATCGTCGTCATCGGCCTGGTCGTCTACTACGGCGCCAAGCTCATTCGCCGAAGCCAGGGCATCGACATCGACCTCGTCTACAAGGAGCTTCCCCCGGAGTGACCCTCCGAGGAACCAGAGGCTAGGAGAAGGCGCCCACGCCGCGATCGGCGCGGGCGCCTTTGATCACTCCGCGTAGATCCCGTGCGGTGCGCCCCGCAAGGCGAGCGACCGCCTGAGCGTCCGGCCAGTCGGGCCGTGCCCTCCAGCAGGCCACGCAGCCCCTCGGTCGGTGCCCACAGCCAGCTCGGCAGGTATGTGCTCGCGTAGATGAACTCGTAGCACTCCTTCTCGAGCTCGAAGGCGCGGATCAACTCCGGGTCCACGACGATCGGCGAGCCCGCCTCGCGCAGCCCGGTCCGATAAGCGTCGAGGAACCGCTCGCGCGACCGCCGCAGCCACCCGTCCAGGTCGAGGCCGGGTGCCGCGAGCGGCCCGCCG
>JBGPVC010000083.1:0-12316 GCA_041491485.1 Candidatus Limnocylindria bacterium | reverse complement strand
GATGATCCCGGACTTCGTGAAGATCCAGACCCGGGCCATCCTCAACGCCCAGATCGCGGTAAAGAAGTCCGGCGGCAACCCGATCGCCAAGATCATGATCCCGCTCGTCGGGCACGCCAACGAGCTGTCCGCCACGAAGCGGCTGCTCGAGGCGGAGGCGACAGCGGTCGAGGAGAAGGCCGGCGTGTCGGTCGACTACAAGTTCGGCACGATGATCGAGGTGCCGCGCGGCGCCCTGACCGCCGACGAGATCGCCAAGCACGCCGCCTTCTTCAGCTTCGGCACGAACGACCTGACCCAGATGACGTTCGGCTACAGCCGTGACGACGCCGAGGGCGGCTTCCTGCTCAAGTACGTCGAGGACGGCATCCTGCCGTTCAACCCGTTCCAGACGCTCGACGACGCGGTCGCCGGGCTGATGCGGACCGCCGTCGAGAAGGGTCGCTCGACCCGTCCGGACATCGAGCTCGGGATCTGCGGCGAGCACGGCGGCGATCCGGCGTCGATCCACAAGTGCGAGCGGATCGGGCTCGACTACGTGTCGTGCTCGCCGTTCCGCGTCCCGGTCGCCAGGCTTGCGGCGGCGCAGGCCGTGCTGGCCAGTCCGGAGCGCGACAAGTAGGGGCGGTGCGGCACGTCCGACCCAGGGCGTGCAACCTGACGTACCATGCCCTGGAAGGAAGCGGCTGAGCAGACCCTCCGGGACGTGTGAGATGCGATGGATCTGAGCGCGTTCGTCGAGTCGCTGCAGCGAGGGATAGGCGCGATCCCGCCGATTGCGATCGGGCTCGTCCTGCTTGCCGGGCCCACGGTCGCCCTCATCGGGTATCGCATGGTGGGTGTGGCCCGGCGGATGCAGACGTCACCGGAGGTCGAGGCCGCCCCGCTCTGGGTCTGCCACGACTGCCGCTCGGTCAACGAGCTCCGGTTGTCGCGCTGCTACCGCTGCGGTCTCGAGCGCGACCGGGCCGGTGACGTCGAGATCGTCATCGACCAGCCCGCCATCCGGGCGATGCCGATGGACATGCCGGCCGGTTCCCCGTTTGCGGCTGCCGCCGCCGGGGGCCGGCAGGGTCCCGGAGTCCCCGTGATGGCCGATCGCGAGCCGCTGGTCCAGCCCATCGCGGTCGGACCCGGTCGCGATCTCGACCAGGCGTCGATTCGGCCGGATCTGGAACCTGCGGACACCGTCGAGGCTGAACGATAGGCACCTGCCAACCCTGGCACGCTTGGTGACCGGCCTTCGACGATTCTTCCTGGACGTGGCGCCGCTCCGGCGCGACCGCGACTACCGCTGGCTGTGGTCCGGCCAGGTCATCTCCGGCATGGGCAACCAGATCACCCGGGTCGCGCTGCCGTTCCAGGTGTACGTGCTGACCGGTTCGACGCTCGCGATCGGCGCGTTGACCCTCTTCCAGCTGGTCCCGATCCTGCTCTTTGCGCTCGGCGCCGGTTCGCTTGCGGATGCCGTCGACCGGCGCCGCCTGCTGATGGTCACCCAGACCGGGCTGGCGGCCTGCAGCCTGGCGCTGACGATCCTGGCCCTCGGCGGTCAGCCGCCGGTCCCGGCACTGTTCGCGGTCGCCTTCCTGGCGGCCGGCCTCGGCGCGGTGGACCAGCCGACGCGAGCCTCGACGATCCCGCGGCTCGTCCCCAAGGAGCGATTGCCGGCCGCGATCGCACTCAACCAGTTGAACTTCCAGACGGCCTCGATCGTCGGCCCGGCCGCCGGCGGGCTGCTCATCGCCACGGTCGGGATCGCCGGCGCCTATGCGGTGGACGTGGTCTCGTTCATCGCGTCGCTCACCGCGCTGGCCGTGATTCGGCCGCTTCCGCCGTTCAAGGACGCGGCACGTCCCGGGCTGGCCGCCATCGCGGAGGGCCTGCGCTTCGCGCGACAGCGGCGGGCGATCCTGGGCAGCTTCGTGATCGACCTCGACGCGATGATCTTCGGGATGCCGACGTCGCTCTTCCCGGTTCTCGCCCTCGACGTGTTCAGGACCGGGCCGGCGGGCTTCGGCCTGCTCGCGGCGGCCCCGGCGGTGGGCGCCTTCCTCGGGGCGCTCCTGTCGGGCTGGGTGTCGGCCGTTGCGAGGACCGGTCGAGCGGTGGTGGCCGCGGTGGTCGCCTGGGGACTGGCGATCACGGCGTTCGGGCTGGTCACCTTCTCGTTCCCGCTCGCGTTGCTCTGCCTGGCCGCGGCGGGCGCCGCCGACGTCTTCTCCGCCGTGTTCCGCTCGACCCTGGTCCAGCTGGAGACCCCCGACGCGCTGCGCGGCCGGATCATGTCGATCCATGGCCTGGTCGTGACCAGCGGTCCACGCCTCGGCGACATCGAGGCGGCCGGCGTCGCGGCGCTGGTCGGCCCGCAGGCGGCGGTGGTTTCGGGCGGGGTCCTCTGCCTGCTCGGTGTCGTCGCGGTCGTGCGCTGGTTCCCGGAGCTGGCCGCGCACACGATTCGTCGTTCGAGCGTGGCGGCGGCTCGCTAGGATACGGTCGTGCCGCGCTACGCCCCGGAGGATTCGCTCCAGTCGCCCCGATTCACGGGACCGTCCACGTTCGCCCGGCTGCCGCACGTCCGGACCCTCGACGAGGTGGACCTGGCCGTCGTCGGGGTTCCGTTCGACACGGGCGTGACGTACCGTGTCGGCGGGCGATTCGGGCCGAACGCCGTGCGCGCGGCCAGCGTCATGCTCCGGCCGTACAACGCCAACCTCGATGTGAGCCCATTCGACGTGCTGTCCTGCGTCGACTATGGCGACGTGGCGATCGTCCCCGGCTACATCGAGCGGAGCTACGAGGCGATCGAGGCAGCGGTCCGTCCGATCGTCGAGGCGGGCGTCGTCCCGCTGCTGATCGGCGGCGATCACGCTTGCACGCTGCCCCACCTGCGCGCCACGCGCTCGCGCGGTCCGGTCGCGGTCATCGACTTCGATTCCCACACGGACGCCTGGGACAGCTACTTCGGCGAGCGCTACAACCATGGGACCTGGATGCGCCGGGCGATCGAGGAGGGGCTCGTCGACGTCGCGCACTCCATCGAGGTCGGTCTGCGCGGTCCGCTCTACCACGCCGGCGACTGGACCGGCCTGCGCACCGAGTTCGGGCTCGAGTACCTCACCACCGAGGACGTGCTGGCCCAGGGCGCTGAAGTGACCGCCGCGCGCATCCGCGAACGCGTCGATGGTCGGCCAGCCTTCATCAGCTTCGACATCGACGTCGTCGATCCGGCCTTCGCGCCGGGCACGGGCACGCCCGAGCCGGGCGGCCTGTCGTCCCACGACGCGCTGGCGATCGTGCGCCGCCTGACCGGCATCGACTTCGTCGGGTTCGACGTGGTGGAGGTCATCCCGGCCTATGATCCGGCCGGCCAGACGGCCTTCCTGGCAGCCAACCTGGCCTTCGAGATGCTCTCGCTCGTGGCGCTCCGGCGGATCGGGGCCGCGCCTCCCGGTGGCCCCGGATGAGCCACCACGAGGCCTGGCGATCGGTCCTGCCAGCCGGCTTCAGCTGGCCGGCAGGTGTTCGTGCCGCCGCGTGCTTCACCTTCGACCTGGACGCCGAGAGCGGGATGCTCTTCGAGCACCCCGAAACCGCCGGTCAGCTCGACGTGATGAGCCACCAGGCGTACGGCCCGCGCACGGCGGTCCCTCGACTGCTCCGCCTCCTCGATCGGCAGGGGATTCGCGCGACGTTCTTCGTCCCGGGCTACTCCGCCGAGCGGTGGCCGGACGGCGTGCGCTCAATCCGCGACGCCGGACACGAGATCGCCCACCACGGCTACCTGCACGAGGGGTCGCGGAACGCGGATCCGGCGACCGAGGAGCGGCGGCTCGTGCGCGGCTTCGAGGCCCTCGAGGCGGTGGCCGGGGTGCGGCCCATCGGCTACCGGGCGCCGAACTGGGAGCTGTCGTACGCGCTGCCGGCGATCCTCGCCCGGCACGGGATCCGCTACGAATCGGGGCTGATGGACGCCGACCACCCGTACCGGCTGGCGGTCTCGCCCGACCCGGGCGCACCCACGATCGTCGAGCTGCCGGCGCACTGGGCGCTCGACGACTGGGGTGCGTACAACTACCTGCCCGGGCTGACGGGCTCGGGCGTGATCGGCTCGCCGGCGGACGTGGTCGCGCGCTGGACGCTCGAGCTCGACGCGCTCGTGCCCGAGGGCGGCTTGTTCATGCTCACCAACCACCCGTTCGTCAGTGGTCGGGCGTCACGAGCCGCCGCCCTGGAGGGCCTGATCGAGCACGCGCGGGCCACCGACGGGCTGTGGATCGCGACCTGCGCGGAGATCGCGATCCACGTCGAGACGCTGGCGCTGCCGGCGGTCGTCCATCGGCCCCCGGTGCTGCCCGAAGGCTGACGGACCGTCGAACAGCCCGGGAGCTCAGTCCTCGAGGGGCACCGAGCTTGGCGAGGCGTTCTCCATGGCCCAGTAGACGATGCCGGCGACGATGAAGCCGACGATGTAGGCGATATCCGCGCCGTTCAGCGTCTCGACCAGGGGCCCGACATAGAGCGTCTGGTTCATGAACGGGATCGAGGCCACGAAGCCGATGACCAGAGCGATCAACGCGTTGCGGCCACTCGGCAGCAGGTTGAAGTCGACCGCCTTCGAGCCATTGAACCGGCCGGCCCGGCGCCGCCAGTCGATGAGCACGATCGCCGCCCACGGCCCGATCCAGTAGGTGATGACGAGCAGGTAGTTCTCGACCGTCGAGGCGAAGTTGTTGTAGTAGAGGTAGAGGGTCGCCAGGAAGCTCAGGACGGCGACGATGGCCGCCGAGATCGGCCGTCGAACCTTGATCCCAGCGGCGAGCAGCGACAGCGAGCCCGTGTAGTCGTTCATCGAGTTGACTGCGACCGTTCCGAAGAAGATCGCGACCATCGCCAGGATGCCGATGATCCCGCCGCCGACCAGCGTGTTGATCTGGTGCACCGTGTCGGCCTCGGAGCCAAGGGCGCCGACGACTGCCAGGCCGAGGGCCTCGATCCAGATCGCGGACAGGGCGAGACCCAGAAAGGTATACGAGAAGATCCTCGTGCGCGACGCGGACCGTGGCAGGTAGCGCGAGTAGTCCGAGGCATACAGGGCCCAGGCCAGGTTGAAGCTGCCGGCGATGGTCGTCATCAGGATGAAGGAGCCGAGCGACGCCGCATCGCCGTTGGCCAGCGAGAAGTTCGCCTTGCCGAGCACGGCCACGGTGACGACCGCGAACAGGATGGCCAGGCCGATCGCCGCCCACCGTTCGAATGTGTGGATCGCCTCGTAGCCGACGATGCTGAGCGCGGCCTGGCAGGCGACGACGATGAGCAGCCCGACCGGGAACGGGACGGCGTCGCCGGTCACGACCGAGATCGCGTACGCGCCAAAGAAGGCATTGATCGCGTCCCACGCGATCGTGCTCAGCCAGTTGATGACCGCCGGCACGATGATCGACTTGCCGAACGGCAGCCGGCTTGCCGGGATCTGGGCCATGCCCGTCGTCGGGCCCATGGCCGAAAGCAGGCCTACCAGCGCCGCGCCGATCACGTTACCGACGACAATCGCCGCGAGCCCGGCCCACCAACCGAGCCCGATGAAGTCGGCGGCCGCCAGCGTCCCGATGAAGAAGGCCGCCGGGACGAGGTTGGGCGTGAACCAGACGGTGAAGATCCGGCCGACCGACCCGTAGCGGGCAGAATCGGGGATCGGCTCCATGCCGTGGCCTTCGATCGACAGGTCACCCTCATGGGTGGGCATTCCAAGGTCCTGGGTCATGGCCGTCATGTGTTCTATCCCTTCCCTATTCCCTCGTGAAGGTCACCTGGTGGTCGGTTCCGGCGTGGTGGACGACGCTCCTGGCGGGCTGCGTCTCGGCCACGATCCGGCCGCCGCGAACGACCCAGCGCGCGCTCGGGCGCAACCGGATCGCCTCCGCCTCGTCCTCGCAGTCGAAGATCGCGAAGTTCGCCGCTAAACCCTCCTTCACCCCGTACTCGACCTCGGCCGCCCTGGCCGGATTGGTCGTGACCATGTCGTAGGCTCGATACAGCTCGGTTCGTCCGCTCATCTGTGCCACGTGGACCAGCATCGAGACGGCATCGAGCATCGAGCCGCGTCCGAGCGGGTACCACGGATCCATGATCGAGTCGTGGCCGCAGGCGACGTTGATCCCGGCAGCATCGAGCTCCTTGACCCGGGTCATGCCACGGCGCTTGGGATAGGTATCGAAGCGACCCTGCAGCACGATGTTGTCGAGCGGATTGGCCACGATGGTGACCCCGGCCCGCTTCAGGATCTGGATCAGCTTGAAGGCGTAGGCATCGTTGTAGCTGCCCATCGCCGTCGTGTGACCGGCGACGACCCGGCCCTGCATGCCGTCGCGCATCGTCCGGGCCGCGACGACCTCCAGGAAGCGCGACTGGTCGTCGTCGGTCTCGTCGCAGTGCAGGTCGATCGGGGCGCCCGTCTCCTTCGCCAGGTCGAAGATGAAGTGGACCTCCTCGACGCCGTCCTCGCGCGTCCACTCGTAGTGCGGGATTCCACCGATGACGTCGCAGCCGAGGCGCATCGACTCCCGCATCAGCGCCTTGCCGTCGGGGAAGCTCAGGATTCCGTCCTGGGGAAAGGCGATGAGCCGCAGGTCGACGACGTCGCGCATCTCCTCGCGCAGTTCCAGGAGCGCGCGGAGCGCGACCAGACCCGGATCGCAGACGTCGACGTGCGAGCGGATCAGGCCGGTGCCCTGGGCGACCTCCCAGAGGATGGCCTGGCGCGCCCGGCGCTTTACATCTTCGTGGGTGAGCGACGGCTTTCGCTCGGCCCAGGTCTGGATCCCTTCGATGAGCGTGCCCGACTCGTTGTAGCGAGGCTCGCCGACGGTCAGGACCGCATCGAGATGGACGTGCGGATCCACCAGCGGCGGGGAGAGGAGGCGACCTTCGCCTTCGAGCACGGCGTCGTCGGAACCCGGCCGCAGCTCGCCGAGCGGCCGGATGGCGGCGATCCGATCGCCGGCGACGAGGAGATCGACCGGGACGGGGCGCTGCCCGCCGGTCGGGTGGATCCGGACCTCGTGGACGAACAGGCCCATTGGCAGCGGAGTGTGGGGCTGGCGGATGGGCCGCGTCAACCTACAATCGGGGAAGCATGTCGTCAGCGAACGAGCCGCCTCGCCTGCCACACAGGGTCACGGTCGTTGGGGGCGGGTTCGGCGGGCTGTACGCGGCTCGAAGCCTCGGGATCGACCCCGAGGTCCGGCTGACCCTGGTCGACCGCCGCAACTTCCACCTGTTCCAGCCGCTGCTCTACCAGGTCGCCACGGGGGCCCTCTCGCCTGGCGAGATCGCCCAGCCACTGCGCTCGGTCCTCCGGCGCCAGCGCAACACCACGGTGATCCTGGGTGAAGCCGTCGGGCTCGATCCGGAGCGGCGCGAGGTCCTCCTCGCCGACGGCGGACCGATCGCCTACGACACGCTGATCGTGGCGACCGGCGCGCACCATTCGTACTTCGACCATCCCGAATGGGCAGCCCTGGCGCCCGGGCTCAAGACCATCGAGGACGCGACCGAGATCCGGCGTCGAATCCTGATCGCCTTCGAGGCCGCCGAGCGGGAGGCCGAGCCCGAGCGACGTCGCGAGTGGATGACGTTCGTCGTCGTCGGCGGCGGGCCGACCGGCGTCGAGCTCGCCGGAGCCCTCGGCGAGATCGCCCACGACACGCTCAAGCGCGACTTCCGGGCGATCCGTTCCGGTGAGGCGAGGATCGTCCTGGTCGAGGCGCTCGACCGGATCCTCCCGCCGTACCCGGCGGACCGCTCGCGCTCGGCGCAGCGCCAGCTGGAGCGCCTCGGGGTCGAGGTGCGGACGAAGACCCGGGTCGTCGACATCACCGAGCGATCCGTGCACGTTGTCGGCTCCGACGGCGACGGCACGGTCTCGGAGATCCCGACGCGGACGGTCCTGTGGGCGGCGGGCGTGAGCGCCTCGTCGTTTGCCCGGACCGTGGCCTCGGCGACCGGCGCCGAGACGGATCGGGCCGGCCGCGTGATCGTCGGGGCCGACTTGACGATCCCCGGCCATCCCGAGATCTTCGTGGTGGGGGATGCGGCCGTCGAACCGTGGAAGCCGGGTCGGCCGACGCCCGGCGTCGCCCAGGGCGCGATCCAGGGCGGCAAGTACGCCGCGGCCGTGATCCGGCGCCGGATCCTCCGCCGGCCGGTCGAGCCGTTCCGCTACAGCGACCGCGGCGACGTCGCCGTGATCGGCCGGCTCGCGGGGGTCACCAACATCGGCTGGCTCGGGCCCTTCGGGCGCCAGAGCGGCTTCCTGGCCTGGGCGCTCTGGCTCGGGATCCACATCCTCTACCTGATCGGGTTCTCCAACCGGCTGGTCGTGCTCATCCGCTGGGCCTGGAGCTTCCTGACCCACGGGCGCGGCACGCGGCTGATCACGGGGGCGGCACTCCTGCCACCGATCGAGGAGCCCGAGCCGCCGGTCCTCGCCCCGGTGGAGCCCGGGGACCTGCCGGGGTCGGCATCCGAGCCGGCCCCTGGGTCCGAGGCGGCTCCAGGGTCCCAGGCCGCCGCAGGCTCAGAGACTGCCGTAGGCTCCGAGGCGGCCCCAGGCTCCGAGCGGACTCCCGGATCCGGTTCCTCCGATCGCGAATCCGGGTAGTTCGAGGCAAGCCGAACGATCCCGGACACCAGGACCTCGGTCTTCCGCCGGAAGCGATCGTCCATCGTGTCGGGCGTGCGCAGGCTGGGCCTGGTCGGTCACAGCTGCGCGGCCTTCGTGTTGGCGGCCCTCTCGTCATCGTCGACGGAGCGTGGGAATGCCGGTCCAGATCTCGAAGGTCGTTCAGCTTGGTTCGAACGATCCCGATTCGGCTTGCGGCCGACACCATCGCCAGCCTGAGCCAGTCGGGACCCGCTCGCGCCTGTGGAGCGGCGCGCAGCAGCGCGTGAGGGGCCACCGCCCGAGGCCGCCGAGCGGAGCCCACGGAGCGGGAAGCCGGGCTACTCGAAGATCACGACCTGGCGAAGGCCCTCGCCGGTGCGCAGGCGGTCGAAGGCGCCCTCGAGGTCGTCGAGACCGATCCGCCGATCGATCAGCCGATCGATCGGCAGCCGCCCGGCGAGGTGCAGGGCCGCGTAGCGAGGGAAGTCGACAGGCGCATCGGCGAAGCCGTAGTTGGAGCCGAGGATCCGCCGGGCGCCGTCGACCAGCGGGTAGACGCCGAAGGAGGCCTGGGCTTCGAAGGCGGTCAGCCCGACGAGCACCGCCGCGCCGCCGATCGGCAGGCTCTCGATCGCGAGCTCGACGGTCGACACGCGGCCGATCGCCTCGAACACGAAGTCGGGCCCGCCGTCGGTCAAGTCTTGCAGCGCTTCGATGGTGGCCGCGCGGTCGTCGGTCGCAACGAGGCCGTGCGTGGCTCCCAGCTCGCGCGCGACGTCAAGCTTGGACGGGACGCGATCGATCGCGACGATCTGCCCCGCGTCGGCGAGCACGGCGCCCATCACGCATGACAGCCCGACGCCACCGAGGCCGATGACGGCGACGGTCGCGCCCGACGGCACGGCCGCTGTCTTGGTCACGGCGCCCACCCCGGTCGAGACGCAGCAGCCGATGAGCGCGGCGACCGCCGGGTCGACGCCGTCCGGGAGCGGGATTGCGGCCGCCTCGGGGACAACGGTCGCCTCGGCCATGGTGCCGATCCCGCAGTACGACATCACCGGGTCGCCGTCGGCCCCGACGAGCGCCGTCGCGCCGCTCGGCAGCCGGTGCGCGAACGATGGCGAATCGGGGCATGCCCAGGGCCGGCCGGCCCGGCACGATCGGCAGCGGCCGCACGGAACGAGCCACGACAGCGCGACCGGCTGGCCGACCCGGAGCGAGACGCCCGGACCGACGGCCTCCACCACGCCCGCGCCCTCGTGGCCCATCGCCATCGGGAGGGGTCGCGGCCAGTCCCCGTCGCGCACGTGGAGGTCCGAGTGGCAAACGCCCGATCCGAGGATCCGGACGCGAACCTCGCCGGCGCGTGGCTCGGCGATCTGGACGGGCTCGATGATCGCCGGGGCGCCGCTCGCGCGCGTGACGGCGGCGCGGATGGTGGTCATGTCGTGAGGATAGCGGCCGAGCGTCAGCTCTCGTTGTTCCGCGGCAGCTCGACCCGGAACGTGGTTCCGCCACCGGCCGGCGACTCGACCGTGATCGTCCCGCCATGGGCCTCGACCAGGCCTCGGGCGATCGCCAGGCCCAGGCCCGACCCACGTGATCCGGCGCCCTTCACGAACCGGTCGAAGACGTGCGGCAGCAGCTCGGGGGCGATGCCGGGACCTGTGTCGCCGACCGTCAGGACCACCGACGCCGCGGTCGACGAGCCGCCGACCGTGATCGTGCCGCCGGACGGCGTGTGGCGCAGGGCATTGGCGACCAGGTTGGAGAGCACCTCGCGGATCCGGACCGGGTCGATGTCCAGGATCGGCAGGTCCTCCGCGGACGCCGTCGCCAGGGTCACGCCCGCCGCGGTCGCGCCCGGGCCGAAGGCGTGGAGGACCTCGCCGATGAGGACGTCCGGATCGGTGGGCTCGGGGTGGAGCGCGAGCGTGCCGGCCTCGGAGAGGGCCACGGTGCGGAGGTCCTCGATCAGCCGCTCCATGACCCGGGTTTCCTCGAGGATCGAGGTCAGGTGGGCCGGATCCGGCGGATAGACACCGTCGACGATGGCCTCGAGATTGCCGGTGATCACGGCCAGCGGCGTCCGGAGCTCGTGGCTGACGTCGGCCAGCAGCGTCCGTCGCTGCTCCTCGTCGGCCTCGAGCCGGGCCGCCATCGTGTCAAAGCCGCGCGCCAGCTCCTGGACCGGCGGGAGGTCTGAGCGGGTCGTCCGGAGACGGACGCTGTAGTCGCCCTCCTGGACGCGCCGCGTGGCGGCCAGCATCGCGTCGAGATCGCGCGCCGCGCCCGCTACGCCCCTCAGCAGCGCGGCGGCGATGGCGACGACGGCGAGGACGGCGATGACGACCGGAATGGGCCCGAGGTGCGACAGGAACGACGCGGTCGCGGTGACGATCGAGCCGACGACGACCATGAAGAGGATCGCGAAGATGCAGCCGAACCCCTGCCGGCGATGCCATGGCCGGCTGCGGTCGCCGCGGCGCGCCAGCCGTGCCCGACGACGCATCTCGCGGTAGCGAGCATTGCGGCGCCCCCAGGGTTCCATCGAGCCACCGTCCGCGCGCCACGGTCCCCACGGCGGGCGGCCGTGCCGCCCCCAGTCCCAGTGCGGGCCCCCGGGGCCGTCGGGGGCCTCGGCCGGCGACGCGCCGGGCTCGGTCGACCCGGTCGGCTCGCTCGACCCCGTCATCCCCGCGTCACTCGATCGTCGGCGAATCGATAGCCGACGCCGTACACGGTTAACACATAGCGCGGCTCGCTCGGCTCGGGCTCGAGCTTGCGGCGCAGGTTCTTGATGTGCGAGTCGATCGCGCGCTCGTAGGACTCGAACGCGACCCCACGGATCTCGTCGAGCAGCTGCGACCGGGTGAAGATGCGGCCCGGGCTGGCCGCCAGCGTCTTGAGCAGCCCGAACTCGGTCGCGGTCAGCTCCACGGCCCGGCCGGCCACCTCGGCCCGCATCCTGGGCACGTCGAGGACGACGTCGCCGGCGCGGATCAGGTCGCTGGGCGTGGCCGCCGTCTCGGTCCGGCGCAGGACGGCGCGGACGCGGGCGACCAGCTCGCGCGGGCTGAACGGCTTGGTCAGGTAGTCGTCGGCGCCGAGCTCCAGCCCCAGGAGCTTGTCCAGCTCGTCGTCACGCGCGGTGAGCATCACGATCGGGATCGTCGAGTCGCGGCGCAGCTGGCGAGTGACGTCGAGGCCGTCCAGGCCGGGCAGGCCGAGGTCGAGCACGACCAGGTCGGGGTGGCGCTGGCGGACCGCCGTCAGCGCGTCGGGACCGTCGCCCGCGGTCAGCACCTCGAAGCCGGCGTGCTCGAGATAGTCGCGGGCGAGCTGCACGATCTTGGGTTCGTCGTCGACCACGAGGATCGTCTTCATCGAGGGCATCGTAGTGCGGCCTTCGGCGCCGGGAGGGCCCGGACAACGGATGCGCCCCCGGACGGTGTCGTCCGAGGGCGCGATTGACGGGGCGTTCAGGCCGGTGTCGAACCTTGATTCGACGCCGGCGGCTCGTTGGATGACCCCGGGGTCGTCGCCGAGCCGTGCGCCTGGCGATGCCACTCCTCGAAGCTCGGGCCGAACCGCTCGATCCACGGGTTGCGCTCGTAGCGGGCGTCCCAGCCGCGGCCGTGATGGCCGGGT
>JBGPVC010000082.1:0-12318 GCA_041491485.1 Candidatus Limnocylindria bacterium | reverse complement strand
CGGCCGATCGGCGACCGGCGCGACCGACGGAACGGCGACCAGCGTGATGGCGACGACGGCGGACGGACGATCCGCGCGGCGGTCACGGCGGCGGCGACGAGCCTGCCGGCGTCAACCCCCGACAACCCTTGCCGGCGCCACAGAAGGGCGATCATGTCGAAGCCGCGCAGGCGCGGTACTCGCTCGACCTTTGACAGATCGACCTCGGGGAGGCGCATCCCCGACAGCGCGCGGACGATCTCGTCGCGCTTGATCTCGGGGAGATGGAGCTCCGGCAGGCGGACCTCCTTGACGGTGAACTCAGGCATCGGGGCTGCCTCCGCCATACGGTTTGTGGTGGCCCAAGGATACGCCTCGACCCGCCCCAGAGCCCCTCGCCGAGCTTGCGAGTCGTCGTCGGGAGGTTTCACTTGCATGCCCCAGGCGAGGTCAATCCTCCCGTACCATCGCTCGGTGACCCCTGCCGTCCAGCTCGATCGGGCGACCGCCAGGCGCTTCCTCGCGCGCCGGCACTGGCTCCAGCCAGCACGCGCCCTGGCGCCGCAACCCGCTTCGGTGATGCGCGTCGTGGACCGGCTCGGATCCCTCCAGTTCGACCCGCTCGACGTCACCGGCCGCAACCACGACCTGGTGCTCGCCGCCCGGATCGGTGGGTACCAGCGAGCCTGGACGGACGCCCTGCTCTACGAGGAGCGGCGCCTGTTCGAGGCGTACAACAAGGGCCTCTCGCTGCTGCCGACGGCGGAGCTGCCCTGGTACCGGATCAGCTGGGAGCGCAGCCGCGAAGACCACGAGGCAGCCGCCTTCCGTGACCACGGTCCGCTGGTCGCGGAGCTCCTCGACCGGATCCGCGCGAATGGCCCGCTCTCCCCCGCCGACATCGCACCGCGAGCCGCCATCGACTGGTACTGGCGGCCGACCAACCAGGTCCGGGCGATCCTCGAGGCCCTCGCCGAGGCCGGCATCCTCGGCCTGGCTCGGCGCGACGGCAACCGGCGGGTCTACGACCTCGTCGAGCGGCTCTTCCCGGCCGACTTGCTCGCCCAACGGCGCCCCGAACGAGAGCAGCGTCGGCACAAGCTGCTGTCGCGCTACCGGGCCCACGGGCTGCTGGGTCGCTCGGGGAGTGCGGAGCTCTGGTCGGGAACGGCCTCCGCCCGGCCGCGACAGGGTGGTTCGACGGCGCCGGGGCCGACCCGGGCGGAGCTGCTGACCGAGCTGGTCGAGGCCGGCGAACTCGTGCCGGTTGCCGTGGACGGGGTTCGTGGCGACCGGTTCATGCTCGCCGACGAGGTCGCCATGCTCGACGAGCGTGCACCCGCGACCCGGCGTGCCGGCGTCGCATTCCTGGCGCCCCTCGATCCATTCGTCTGGGACCGCGAATTCCTGCGCTCCCTCTATGACTTCGACTACGTCTGGGAGGTCTACGTCCCGGAGGCGAAGCGCCGCTGGGGCTACTACGTCCTGCCCATCCTGTTCGGCGACCGGCTGGTCGGGCGGATCGAACCGCGTGTGGATCGCCACCACGGCGTGCTGCGGGTCCTCAACCTGTGGTGGGAGCCCGGCTTCGACCCCGCGGAGGAGGAAGGATTCGTCGACGCGTTCGCGGACGCGCTGGAGGCGCACGCGCGGTTCCTCCACGCGTCCCGAATCCACCTCCCGAGGATCGCGCGGCATCGTCCGCTGGCCTCCGCCGTCCGCGATCGGCTGGGCGGGGGCGGTCGTCTCAGGTCCTGATCGAGACGGAGCTCCAGGCGCTCCGGATGCCGGCCTTGTCGCGAGAGCGGACGCGGAATTCGTAGGTCCTGCCGCGTGCCAGCGTGATCGACAGGCCGGTATGCGTGGTGATCCCGGCGGACTGCCAGGCGCCGCCGGCCGGCCGTTGCTGGACCTCGAAATCACGAAGCCCGGCGGTCAACACCTGGAGTCGCGTGTCGCCGCCCGTCCAGCGAACGGTGACGCGCGACGTCGTGGAGTCCAGAACGGTGACCGAGCTCGTCCTGGCCGTTGCCCATCCGGCCGTCCGGTCCGGGAGCTTCAGGAAGACGCCGGCGTAGTAGCGGTTCCCGGTCGCGGACACCGCAGCGGCAAACCCGACGTAGTTGTAGTCGGTCGACAGCAGGATCGACGCATGGACCGGGGACGCCATCCAGTCGGCCACGGCGTGGCCGGTCGACTCGGACTCGTCCGGCCAGGTATTGAAGGCAAGCACCTCGCCGGCGCCGAACCAGGTCATCCCGGACTCGCGAATGGTGTCGAAGGTCGTCCGGCCGTCCGGCCCGGCATGGCCCAGCGCGTTCATCGCCGCCATCGTCTCGGCTCGACTGGCGGCCATCGCGGTCGCCGTTGAATCGACCTGGAGGGCGATCAGGCCATGACCGACACGCTGGTCGTTGACCCGGGTCGCGAGGTCCGTCCGCGCGACGAGCAGTGTCGATGTGTCGAACGCGGGCAGACTCGCGGCCGCAGCGGGCACGGCGCAGACTCCGGCGAGGGAGAGGCCGACGGCGGCGGCCAGCGCAAGCGGAGCGAAGCGGTGGACGAAGGTGGGCACGTTGGCATCGTGCCGCCCGACACCGCCGGTTCCTATGGGCTAGCGGTCACGTCATTCAGGGGTCGTTGGTACTGGCGCGCCGGCCACAGGTCACGACGGGATCGGGACCTGCGTGCGACCATAGCCTCCCAGTCCAACCAAGGAGGCAATGATGGCCGCCATTCGTCGTGCCGAGGCCAACTGGTCCGGTCCGCTCAATACCGGCACCGGGACCGTGACGGCGGTCTCGTCGGCCGCCTTCTCGAGCCTGCCCGTCTCGTGGGCGGCACGGACCGAGGCCTCGAACGGCCGGACCAGCCCGGAGGAGCTCGTCGCCGCGGCCCACGCCTCCTGCTTCGCCATGGCGCTCTCCGGAGCGCTTGGACGGGCGGGGACGCCACCCGATCGGCTCGAGGTGTCGGCCGAGGTCACCTTCGACAAGGTCGAGGCCGGCTGGCGCGTCGTGTCGAGCGCGCTGACGGTGCGCGGCTGGGTTCCGGGCTCGACGGCCGCCGACTTCCTCGCCGCCGCCGAGTCCACTCGCGATGGATGCCCGATCAGCCAGGCGCTCAAGGGCAACGTACAGCTGAGCGTGGAGGCGACCCTGGAAGGCTGACGGTCGAGGGTCCTACTCGATGGTCAGCAGGCGGCGCGGATTGGCGACCGTCATGGTGTCGATCTCCTGGTCGGAGACGCCGGCGGCACGGAGGCGAGGCAGGAACGCCTCGGCGAGGTACACGTAGCCGTTGCCCTCGTATCGCTGCAGCTGCGAATCGTGGCAGACATCCTGGCTGAACAGGATTCTGTCCGCGTTCCCGCGCGAGAGCAGCTCGCAGACGAGCTCGAGCACACGACCCTCACCGTGGCGTTCCGTCGGCGTGAAGCTCATGCCGAGGAAGTCGAATTCGAGGCTGGCGCCGCGCCGGATGATCTCCAGGTGGTGGTCGAGCAGCGGGTATGAGTCGGCGTGACCGATGACCACCCGGGAGAGGTCGGCGCCCTCCTCCTCGAAGACCCGGAGCTGGGCGAGCCCGACGTCCGACATCACCGCGTGCGTGCTGATCGCCAGGCCCGTCCGGCGTGCGGCCCGGGCGACCGCGCGGTGGACCCGCTCCTCGGCCGGCGAGAGCCACGGCTTGTCCGTCCCGATCTCGCCGAAGATGCCCGGGCGGACGCCCGTGTCCCCCACCCCATCCACACAGTCGCGAACCAGCTCGTCTGCCAGGTCGTCCACCGATCGGCGGTCGATCCGGGCCTCGGGCGGGTAGTAGGCGGTTCGGTACCAGCCGCCGCCCATCACCAGGTGGAGCCCGCTCGCCTTGGCCAGCCCGACCAACCAGGCCGGGTCCCGCCCGACCCCGGGCAGCGTGAGGTCCACGAGTCCGCTACCACCGGCTGACCGAAAGCGCTCCAGCTCGGCCAGGATCACGGGCTCGTCGCGCGTCAGCTGCCAGTAATCCCACCGGTTCTGGACGTGCCAGAGCGCGATCTGCGTGTGCTCGTGGGGCAAGGTGAAGCCGAGGGCGGCCGGTTCGATCGGCCCGAGCACCGTCTGGACATGCGCGGATGGCGACACTGCGCCCGGATGCTACCCCCTCGCCAGGGTCGTCGTGCACGTCCTGGGCGCCAGGCGTCGCGCTATCGTTGGGGGCGATGCGCCTCCTGCTGCACGCCCACACCCAACCGGCCACGGTCGCCCGCCTGCGGGCACTCTCCCCCGGCCTGGACGTCGTCGACGTCTCGGCCGACGAGACCTTCGACATCGATGCGCTGACGGATCCGGAGGTCGAGATCATCGTCGGGCGGCGCGCCCCGGCCGACCTGACCCGGGTGCCGCGGCTGCGCTGGCTCCAGGTCGGCTCGGCCGGCGTCGATCACCTGGCGGCCGATCCGCCGTGGGCGAAGGGCACCCTGGTCACCAACGGTCGGGGCGTGTTTGCCGTCCCGATCGGTGAGTACGTCAGCGGCGCGATCCTGCGGATCAACCAGCCGGTGGCGCGGTGGGCCGCCGACCAGGCCGCTCACCGTTGGCCGGTCGACGACGAGCCGGTCGCCTCCATCGTGCGTGGCGGGACGGCGGTGCTCGTCGGATACGGCTCGATCGGTCGGGAGGTGGCTCGTCAGCTGTCCGCCCTGGGACTTCGGATCGTGGCCGTCAAGCCTCGACCGGAGGTCCGATCCGACCCGTCGTACCGCGTGCCGGGGACGGGTGACCCGGATGGCTCGATCCCCGATCGGATCGTGGGCGTGGATGCGCTGGCCGAGGTCGCGCACGAGGCCGACTACCTGGTCCTGACCCTGCCCCTGACCCCGGACTCGCGGCGGATCATCGATGCGACGATCCTCGCCGCGCTCCCCTCGACGAGCTGGCTCATCAACGTATCGCGTGGCGCACTCGTCGACGAGGACGCGCTGCTCGCGGCGTTGCGTACCGGGCGTCTGGCCGGTGCGGTCCTGGATGTCTTCGCCGAGGAGCCGCTGCCTGAGAACCACCCCCTGTGGGACGCACCCAACGTCACGATCACCCCGCACGTGTCCGGGGCCACGTCCCGCTTCCGCGACGATCTGGTCGTCGAGAATGTCCGGAGATACCTGGCCGGCGAGCCACTCCTGAATCTGGTGGACCCGGAGCGCGGATACTGACGAGCAGGAGGCTTCCATGACTGACCGAGATCCCATCACACGCCTCGGCCCGGACAGCGGCGGACGACGCCCGGGGCCGGGCGACCCGCACGTCTACCACTGGGAATGGGGCCCGGAAGGCACGCGCCCCGGCCTGCCCTGGATCGGGATCTTCCTGCTCGTGTTCGGCGGCCTCCTCCTCGTGCAGCAGGCCTATCCGGAGCTGGAGTCGGCCGGCTCCGTGCTGGTGCTCGCGATCGGGCTGGCCTTCCTGGTCAAGTGGGCGATCGACCGGGGCAGCGGCTCGCTCTATGCCGGTGCGATCATCACCGCCCTGGCGGCGCCGGGCCTGCTCGAGGCGGCCGGCGTCCATGCCAACGGGCTGGGCACGTTCAGCATCGGGATCGCGTTCCTGTTCATCGCCGCGGTCCGCGCCGCATCGGGCGGCGGCTGGGGCTGGCAGCTCTGGTTCGGGGGGCTGCTCGCGCTCGTGGGCGGCGCCAGCATGAGCAGCTCAACGGCCAGCGACGTGATCGTGCCCGTCCTGCTCGTTGCCATGGGGGCCGCGCTGCTCCTGCGGGACGTCGGGCGCGGTCTCCGTTGAGCCAGGGGCGCTCGAGCTAGGCGACCGAGTCGGCCACCGCCGTCTCGACGACCTCGCCGAGGGTCTCCACGACCCGCCCGATCTCGTCCTCGGTGATCACGAATGGCGGCCCGAGCAGGATCGTGTCGCCGTCGACGCCGTCGGCATTGCCGGTCCCCGAGTAGACGAGCACGCCTCGCTCGCGGGCCGCGCGCACGACGGTCTCGGTGACGCGGGCGGCTCGCGGGAACGGCGCACGACTGTGCCGGTCGGCCACGAGTTCCAGGCCGACCATCAGTCCCCGGCCACGGATCTCGCCGACGTGTGGATCCTCGCCCAGACGACCCTCGAGCAGCACCCGGAGCCGATCGCCCTTGGCCGCGCTGGCCTCGACGAGCGATTCCGACTCCAGGATCCGCAGCACCTCGCCGGCGACCGCCGCGCCGACAGCGTCGTGCGAGTAGGTGAAGCCATGGACGAATCCGCCGGCTCCCTTGACGGTTCGATGGATCTCGTCCGAGGCCGCGACGAAGCCGAACGGCCAGTAGCCTGACGTCGCTCCCTTGGCGGCCACGAGCAGGTCCGGGCGCACGCCCCAATGGTCGAGCGCGAACCAGCGGCCCGTCCGCCCGAACCCGGTCATCACCTCGTCGGCGATCAGGAGCACGCCATGGCGCCGGCAGACCTCGGCGATCGCCGGCCAGTAGTCGTCGGGCGGGACGGCCGCCGCCAGCGTCGCACCGACGATCGGCTCGGCGACGAAGGCCGCGACCGTGCCGGGCCCGGCGGCCTCGAAGGCCCGGTCGAGCTCGGCGGCCAGCTCGGCGGTCGTGGCCAGGGCGTTCGAGCCCGGCCAGCCGGCCCGGTACGGGTAGGCCGCCGAGACATGCCGGAAGCGCCCCAGCCAGCCCTCGTACGGGCGCCGGAGCGGCTTGCGCCCGGACAGGTCGAGCGCGCCCAGGGTGTTGCCGTGGTAGCTCCCCCAGCGCGAGAACACGATCCAGCGCTCGGTCTCCCCGCGTGCCAGGTGATAGGCGCGGGCCAGCTTGAGCGCCGTCTCGATGGCTTCGGAACCGCCCGACACGGGGTAGATCGCCGGGCCGTCGACCGGCAGGTGCCGTCCGATCTCGCGCGCGTAGGTCTCGAGCGGCTCGGTCGTGAAGACGCTGCCATGGGCATAGGCCAGCCGGCCTGCCTGGGCCGCCATGACCGCCGCAACTTCCTGGCGACCGTGGCCGATACCCACGACGATCGCGCCGCCGGCCGCATCCAGGTACTCGCGCCCGTCGGCATCGCGGATGGTCGAGCCGTGCGCCTCGACCGCGACGGGAGGATCGGGCAGGGAGGAGCGCCGGAAGACGCGACCCGGGGATGCGGACATCGCTGGCATCGTACTTGACGACGCCGCGGCCCGGAGCTCGGCGCCGCGTCGGGAACCGATCGGCGCCTCGTGGTGTACAGGGTACGGTTGCACCCGGGAGGCCTCGACTGGAAGACGGCGAACTGATCAGCCGTTCACGCGCCGGCGACACCGCGGCGTACGAGTCGCTCGTCCGCCGGTATCAGGAGGTGGCGCTGCGCACCGCATACCTCGTTGCCCCGGAGGCCGACGCCGCCGATGCCGTCCAGGACGCCTTCGTCAAGGCCTACGCCGCGCTGTCGCGGTTTCGAGACGGGGAGCCGATCAAGCCGTGGCTGCTCCGCATCGTGGTCAATGAGGGTCGGAACCGGCGACGCTCGGCCGACCGCCGGTCTGGGCTCGCCCGACGTGCCGCACTCGTCGAACCCCGGGACGCGGTCGCGGCCTCACCCGAATCGGAGGTCCTGGCGGCCGAGACTCGCGATCTGCTCTTCGCCGCGCTTGGACGACTTCGTGACGAGGACCGGGAGGTGATCGGCGCCCGGTACCTGCTGGACCTGTCGGAGGCCGAGACCGCCGAGGCGATGGGCATCCGCCGCGGGACCGTCAAGTCCAGGACCTCGCGCGCCCTGGCCCGCCTCCGCGAGGCCATGACCGACCTGGATCGAGGGCCAGTACATGGCTGACCGGCAACTCCACCAGGGGCCGGATGCCGGGCTGATCGAGGCCCTTCGTCTGATCGGGCCCGAGATCGCCTGGCCGACGGTCGCCCCCTCCGCTGCCGGCCGGGACCTCGCCGCTGCCGTCCGCGAGCGGATCGAGTCCATGCCGCCCCCTGCCGTCGGGTTCCTGGTGCCGGCCAGGCGTCGGTGGCTGCCGTCGGCCGGGTGGCCCCGACGACCGGTCAGCCGTGCGCTGCTGATCGCCGTCGTGCTGGTGATCGCGCTCGCGGCACTCGCCGGCGCGGCCGGTGTCGGCCTGCCTGGCCTACGCGTCTTCTTCGGCGGCGGGTCGGTCAGTCCTCCGCCGAGCCTCGAACCCAGCCGATCTCCGTCGCCCGGCGGACCAGGGGCCGCCCTGCACCTGGGTGATCCAGTGTCGGTGTCCGATCCGGCGGCGCTGGATGCCCTGGCGGGCTTCGACGTCCGATGGCCGTCGGACCCACTTCCTGGACGGCCCGACGCGGCCTACGTCGACGAGTCGAAGCGCGGCCAGGTCAGTCTCGTCTGGGCGGTTCGAGGCGACCTGCCCGCGACGCTCGAGCCGGGCGTCGGCCTGTTGCTGACCGAGTTCGCCGGTTCGGTCGATCAGGGCTTCTTCGACAAGATGGTGGGCTCGGGCACGACGGTCGAGACCGTCCTGGTTGGGAGCCGTCGCGGCTACTGGCTGTCCGGCGAGCCCCACTTCCTCTTCTACACGGGCCCGGGAGGCGTGGTGCAGGACGAGCGCCGATGGGTGGGAGATGCCCTGATCTGGGCTGACGGGCCGGTCACCTATCGGCTCGAGTCCGCCCTCGGACGCAGCGGCACGATCCGCATCGCCGAATCGCTCCGATAGCTCGGGAACCCGCCGGCCCGGGCTGGTGTATGGGAGATACACGGAGGAGCCATCCATGCCATCCACCCATCGGTCGGTCGCACCCATCGCGATTCTCTGCATCGCCTGCCTGGCCACTGTCGCCTGCACCGGACAGGCACCGGGCAAGGCGGGACCATCTGCCGCCGACCAGCCGTTCGCGGCGACCCCTGCTCCCTCCGGACCGCACTACAAGCCGGTGGGCTCGACGGATGCCTGGCTCGTGGTCGGCCGGGCTGGGCAGGACGGATTGCACGTGATCCAGGCGAGCAACGACGAGCAGATCTACGACCTGCCGCTCGGCGTTCCCGATGCCTCGTGGGCGACGATGGTCGCGGCGACCGTCACGAACGGGGCGACGACCGTCAAGGAGCTGGAGGTCCAGCCCGAGCCACCGGGCCGATCACAGTCGATCGAGGGCGAGTGGCGCCTGCCCACCATCGGCTCGGATCCGCTTCCGGTCGGGGTCTCCGCCGATGGCCAGACGATCGTGCTCGTCGCGTCCCTCGCAGACACCGGCGACGCCACGAGCCGCTTTGCCATCCTCTCCCGGGCGTTCGACGCGAAGCCCAGGATCGTCGAGCTCAGTGGCTCGTTCGAGTACGACGCGCTCTCGCCTGACGGAGCCACCCTCTACGTGGTCGAGCATCTGGCCGGGCCGCCTGACGGGCACTACCAGGTTCGCGCGGTCGACACGGCGACCGGGACCCTTCGCGAAGGCGTGGTCGTCGACAAGCAGAACCTCAACGAACCGATGGCCGGTTATCCGATCGCCCAGCTCCGCCAGTCGAGCGGGTTCGTGTTCACTCTCTACCGGGGAGCGGAGCATCCGTTCATCCACGCCCTGAGCAGCCTGGACGGCTGGGCGATCTGCATCGACCTGCCAGACACCGGCGCGGACGACGCCTCGGCGGCACTGGACTGGGGCCTGACCGCATCGACCGATGGGCGCACCATCTTCGCGGTCAACGCCACGCTGGGTCTGGCGACCGAGGTCGATTCCAACGATCTGAGCGTGCGCCGGACGGCGCGGTTCGAAGCACCGGCGTCCGCGGCGATCTCGCTCACCAAGTTCGGGCACGAGGCGGGCGGGCCGGTCGGCCGGCGAGTCGTCGTGTCCGAGGACGGCGCGATGCTCTATGCCGCGGGATCGGGCGGAATCGTCCGGATCGCCACGGACCAGCTCACGACGGCCGGGACCATCCTGGGCGGCGCGGCGATCGACGCGATCGCACTCACCCCGGACGGCGGGACGCTCTACGCGCTCGTCCATCAAGGCGGGCGGATCGTGGAGGTCGACGCGGCCTCGGGCGAGGTGATCGGGCACGTGCCCGGGGATGGGTTCACGCAGCTGGTGGCGATCGTCCCCTGGTAATCGTGCGATCGACCGGGGCTCACCGTTCGAGGATCAGCGCGCCAGCCCCTACTTCGTGTAGACGCCGCCGGGATCCAGCTCCTCGCGGATGAGGCGCAACTCCTCGGCGCTGGGCGGCGGCGTCTCCGCGAGATCGCCGGCCACCGCGACCTCCCAGCCGATCGTGTCGCGAACGGCGTCGAGCGTCGCGCCCGGATGCAGCGAGTCGAGCCGCATCTCGCCCCGCTCGTCGAAGTGGTAGATCCCGAGATCGGTCACGACCACGCTCGGGCCACGTCCCAGCCAGCCGCCCTCGCGCCGGATCCGCTCGGCTTCTGCTGCGCCGCCGAGATTGCCAGGCGACGTCCGGAAGTCGATCGTCTCGACGAAGCTGCGCCGGCTCTGGCGCATGATCACGAACACCTCGCGCGCGTTGATCGCGATCTCGCAGGCGCCGCCGGATCCCGGCAGCCTCGTTGTCGGATGCGCATAGTCGCCGATCACCGTCGTGTTGATGTTGCCGAACCGATCGATCTGGGCGGCGCCCAGGAAGCCGACGTCGATCAGGCCGCGCTGCAGGTAGTAGCCGAACAGCTCGACCATGCTGACGACGGCCGTCGCCCCGGTCACGATCGTCGGGTCGCCGATCGACAGCGGCAGCCGCGCCGGCCGGGCGCCGAAGACGCCGGCCTCGTAGACCAGCTCGAGGTCCGGCGCCACCGTTCGCTTGGCCAGGTTGACCGCGATGTTCGGCAGGCCGACGCCGACGAAGCAGACGTGCTGGCCGGCCAGCGCTCGCGCCGCGGCCACGATCATCATCTCGGACTTCGAGAAGCTCCCGAGCTCGGTCATCTGTACTGCCCATAGTCGATCAGCCCGGACAGTGCGGTGCCGCTCGGTCGAAGTGACGCGAGCCGCTCGGCGCCGAGCTTCTCGATGTAGCCCGCGCGGCCGTCGAGCCCGTGCACCCACTCGCGCAGCCACGCCTGGGTCGCCGCTTCGTCGCGAGTGATCGGGTCCCAGTCGAGGTAGAAGCGGTTGTCGCGGTCGTAGACGCCCTGGACGTACGACGGATGTGCCCCCCACGGCTCGACCACCACGGCGTCCACGATCAAGCCGGGGATGATCGTGCGGTTGGGATCCGCGCGGATGACCGACTCGTCGACCAGCTCCTCCACGACCACGATCACCCGCTCGGCGGCAAAGGCGGCTTCCTTCTGGCAACCCAGCAGCCCCCAGACCTGGGTGTCGCCGCCGGCCGAGGCCCGCTGGGCGTGAACGATCGTGACGTCGGGCCGGAGTGGCGGCACCGCATAGATCGTCCCGTCACCGTAAGGCGAGGCGATCGGCCGGATCAGCGGATTGGCCACCGGCAGGTCCGTCTCGAAGTAGCTCCGAAGCGGGAAGAACGGCAGGTTCATGGCCCCCGCCGTGTACCGTCCGACCATCCCGAAGTGGCTGTACTCCTCGAGCTCGAGCGGCTCCTCGGGGATCTCGCCCTCCACCCGTCGGCGGATGGCGCCCAGCCCCCCGACACCCGGGTTGCCGAGCCACGAGAAGACCAGCTTGCGGGCGACGCCGGCCGCGATCATCTGGTCGTAGATGAGGTCGGGCGTCAGCCGCGCCAGGGTCAGGTCGCGCTTGCGCTGTCGGATGATCTCGTGACCCGCGGCGAACGAGATGAGATGGGTGAACCCCTCGATGGCGACCGTGTCGCCGTCACGAACGAGATCGCGAACGGCGTCACGCATCGACGCAACTTTCGAGGTGGTCACCGCGGGATTATCGGGCAGCGGATGACGCCAGTCATGGTGCCGGCGGCGCTCAGACCGCTTCCTCGACCTCGTTGATGGCGCCGGCGGCGATCGCCGCGGCGAGGATCTCGCCGTGCTCGCCGGCCACCGCGGCAACCGACTCGCCGAAGATCCGCAGGGCGGTCGCCATCTCGGCCTCGCTGACGGTCAGCGCCGGCGACATGCGAACGCTCGACTTGCCGCACTCGAGCACGAGCAGGCCCTTCTGGAACGCCTCCCACTGGACCTCTTCGGCATGGTCCGCGGTGTCGAACTCGATGCCGATCATGAGACCCTTGCCGCGGACGTCGCGAACCAGCGACGGGAACCGCCGTCGCAAATCGGCCAGGCCGGCCAGCGCCTGTTCGCCCCGCACTACGGCGTTGTCGACGAGGCCGCCCTCGAGCAGCTCGATCGTCGCCAGCGCAGCGGCGCAGGCGATCGGGTTGCCCCCATAGGTCGAACCGTGGGCGCCGGCACCCCAGGTCTCGAGCAGAT
>JBGPVC010000081.1:0-12418 GCA_041491485.1 Candidatus Limnocylindria bacterium | reverse complement strand
CGGCTACGGTCCAAGGCGCTGCCAGTTGCCGACGCCCTGGATGCCCGGGGCCGGGATGATCACGGAAGCCGACCCGTCCACCGGGAGCACGACAACCCCGCCTGGGAGCGGATCGTTGGGAGCGAGGACGTAGGCGAAGACCTTCGTCCCGTCGGGCGACCAGATCGGCTGCGACCCGTAGGCGATCTTCCGCTCGGCCAGGGCGATGGAGTGAGACCCGTCCGCGTCGACGATCATGACCTGCGCAGGACAGCCGCAGCCGGCGGCGGATCGCTCGAAAGCGATCCTCATGCCGTCCGGCGACCACGACGGAAGGTTTTCGTCCCAACTCGGATCCGCCGCGATGGCTCGCTCGTGGGTGCCATCGGCGCCGATCACCGAGATGCTGGCCGTGTAACCGCCACCCGCCGTGAACGCGATCCGTTGCCCATCGGGTGACCAGACCGGCGTGAAGACCTTGCCCCCCACGCCCGACACCGTGGTCAACCGTCGGGCACCCGATCCGTCTTCGTTCATCAGATAGACCCCTCGGTCGAGGTCGTACGCTCCGCCGCCGAACGCGATCGTCTTCCCGTCCGGGGACCAGGCAGGATGCGTGCCCCGCAACGTCGGGTCCCCGATTGGGGTGGCGCCATATCTGTCGGCCGAGGCCAGGAAGAGCGTCCACGATCCATTGAAGAAGCTAGAGAAGAGGAGACGACGGCTGTCTGGCGACCAGGCGATGTCACCGATCAGATTCCCTACCAGGGAATCGTGGCCTTGGAGGGTTACACCGCTGGTGACTGTGACGGAGTGATGACCATCCGCATCCATGACGACCAGCGAGGCCGGCTCCCCCTGGCCAGACCTCGCCCAGTAGGCGAGCTTCGTCCCATCCAGCGACCAGGTCGGGCCGATGTCGAGGGGCCCGGACGTGAGCTGTCGGCGGCCCGTGCCGTCGGCGTTGGCGACGAAGATTCGACCGTCGGAGTCGAACGCGATCAAGCCCGGCCGAGCAATCCCGAACGGCGGCGGCGGCCGGTGCTGCGAGCCGACGAGGACGAGTCCGGCGATGATCGCAGCCGCGACGAGCGCCAGCAGGGCGGCCCAGGTCACCGTGCGCGAGGCGACTGCGAACCGTGTCGTGGCCTGGGGCGAGAGCCACCGATCACGCAGGAGCCAACCGGGCCGACGCCGCACACGATTCGTTTGCGCGAGGATCCGTCCGAGCAGGTGCTCCGGCTCGCGCGCCGGGGCGTCGGCCTCGAACCAGGTGCTCAGAAGACGGTCGAAGTCGTCGCGCGGCGTCATGTGACCCGTCTTTCGGATAGTCGTGGGGAGCGTGCATCGGCTTCGAGAGCCGCCCGCATCGCCTGGGTGGCCCGATGGAGGCGAGACTTGATCGTCCCGTCCGGGACGCCCAGGACCTCGGCCACCTCGGTCAGGGGTAGGCCAAGGTAGTAATGGAGGACGAGGACCACGCGTTGATCGGCGTGGAGCTGTCGGAAGCCGCGCTCGAGCTGCTCGCGATCGGCCAGGTCGAATCCGTCGTCGCGACCGGCCAGGTCCGGTGGCTCGATATTGATCTCGATGAGCGTTCGACGTCGCCCGGTGCGGGCCTCGCGATAACAGGCTCGGACGAGAAGACGGCGGAGCCAGGCCTCGAAACGGTCGGGATCGCGGAGCGCTGAGAGGTCCCGCCAGGCGGCGACGAGTGCCTCCTGGGTCGCGTCCTCGGCTCGATCCTGGTCGCGCAGGATCAATCGGGCGACGGCGTAGAGCTGGCCGATCGATCCGCGCGCCAGCTCGGAGAACGCCTCATGATCGCCTGCCATTGCCCGTTCCACGAGATCCCGCTGCATCCGGCCCCTAACTTCGGCGCGAGGATCTGGTCACGCCTACAGGGTATGGGCCGCTGGAAGGACAAACGGTTCCCGATTCACCTGGGCTTCCGAATCGGGAACCGATGAGCGCAGTCGCAGCCCATTCCTGGTAGAGGCGTGCCCTGAAGGTGGCCAGACGGCTACTCCCCAGCGCGCCATGGAGGAATTGGGATGAGCACAATGTCGATCGCCGTGCCAGCCAGCCGTCTGCGGGCTCCGATCGTGACCGCCCTGCTGGTCGCCGCCTTTGCCTTCGGTACGCTGACCGGTTCCAACCTGCCAAGCGCGTTCGGGGGAGGTCTGTCACCCAGGGGCGAGGGAACGGTAGCCCAGTCGCACAACTTCACCGGCGTCGCCGTCAACAACATGAGCGACGCCGCGATTCGGGCGCGGTACAGCTCGCCTGTTGGAGGCGCCATAGTGACCTCCGCGGGACCGTCCGGATGCACCAGCTACTCGGCTGAGTTCCCAGACTGCTAGGGCGGAGTGCATGGACCTCTCGACATGCCGACACGATGAACCATCGTGGCCGAAGCCCGTCAACACCGGTGCGATGAGTCGCACTTAGGACACGACGATCTGATATTCCTCGCCTCGGAAAGATACGTAGCCGGCACGCCACCGCCTAAGCGTTTGCACGATGTGCGCGTTCCTCCCGGTGCCTACCGTCCCTGACATCAGCCGACGACAGGCTGGGTCCGGAGGATGGGAAGGGAAGTGCGATGAGCACCATGGTCAAGGCGGCGGGACATCCGCCGGGCTTCGTCCGGCAGCGTTCGATGAGCCTCGTGATCGGGGCTGCCCTGGTGGTCACCATCGCCGCTGGCGGCTTCGCCGTTGGTCGGGCGACGTCCGATCGGCAGGCAGTCGCCGTCAACGGAGGATCCCTATCGATCGGGGCGGTCCATCCCGAGCGCGGGACGATCGTCTATCACCGGACGCACCCGGCGCAGGCATCCGGGGCGGCGACCCGCGATCGGGAGCGCCACCACCTGGGAGAGGCTCCCGGCGGCATCGTCACGCCGGAGCAGGCGATCAAGGACTGCCAGATCCATCGCCGCCTGAGTTGCTGACTGCGCCATCGTGAGCACGCTGGCGCCATCTTGCGCGCCGGTAGTCAATGAAAAGGATGCAGCGACCGATGAAGGGTGGTCGGCAGGCCCTCGGTAAGCGATGATCGTGAGCGTGGCACGTCGCCTATCGAGCCCCACTCTCATCGGCCGGCACCAGGAACGGGCCTGGCTCGGCGACCTGCTCAACGACTCGCGCTCCGATCGAACAGCCACGATCCTCATCGGGGGCGAGGCCGGCGTCGGGAAGACGAGGCTCGTCACCGAGTTCGCCGAACGCGCCGACGCGGATGGCTGGCGAGTTCTGGTCGGCCACTGTCTCGAGCTCGGGGAGAGTGGCCTGCCATTTGCCCCGATCGTCGAGGCGTTCCGGGGCCTGCCCGACCTCTTGGACCCCGACGTCCTCGCTCGGGTTCTTGGTTCCGGACGGGCCGAGATCGGCAACCTCGTGCCGTCCCTTGCCGAGGGTTCGGCACCGGCAGAGGCCCGGCCCGCCGACGAAGCGACCCAGGCACGCCTGTTTGAGTTCATCCTGGCGATGATCGGTCGCCTGGCGGCAGAGGCGCCGGTCGTGCTCGAGATCGAGGACCTCCACTGGGCTGATCGATCGACTCGCGACCTGCTACGGTTCCTCGCGCGCAACCTTCGGCAGGGACCGCTGCTGATGGTCGCGACGTTCCGGACCGACGAGCTGCACCGTCGCCATCCGCTCGTGCCATTCCTCGCCGAGTTCGGCCGGCTGCCCCGCGTCGAGCGCTCGGACCTCTCGCGCCTGAACGCCGAGGAGACGCACGCGCAGCTGTCCGCCATTCTCGGCCACGCGGCCGCCCCGGACCTTGCCCGAGGCATCCACGAGCGCTCGGACGGCAACCCGTTCTTCGCCGAGGAGCTCCTGGCCGCGGCGCAGGCGGCCCGGGCGACGATGGGCCGTTCGGGCATCCCGCCGGACCTGGAGACCCTTCTCAACGAGCGCGTCGGTCGGCTCAGCGACGCTACACAGGCGGTCCTCGGGGTCGCCGCGGCGGCCGGCCGCGACGTCTCCCATCTCCTGCTCGAACGGATCGCGGAGCTGTCGAAAGCCCAGCTTCTTGCCGCTCTCCGAGAGGCCATCGAACAGCAGGTGCTCGTCGTCGTTGAGTCTGAGACTCACGACCCTCGGTACAGCTTCCGTCACGCCCTCATCCAGGAGGCGATCTACAGCAGGCTTCTCCCGACCGAGCGCCTGCGCCTTCACCGCCGGATTGTCGATGCGCTGCTTGATGGCGTCGGCGGCGGCGATACGGCTGCCGCTCTCGGGGCCGAGGTCGCCCACCATGCCGACCGGGCGGGGGATCCGATCCGGGCGCTTCACTGGTCGGTCGTCGCGGGCGACGCCGCCACGGCGGTGGCGGCCTTCGCTGAGGCGTACCTCCATCTCGAGCGGGCGCTCCATCACTGGTCGCTCGTCGCCGAGCCTGAAACGGTCGCCGGTGTCTCACGGGTCGGCCTCCTGGCCCGCACAGCTGCAGCGGCCGCAGCCATCGGGGAACCAGCAGTGGCGGCCGGCCTGGCCGGCGAAGCGATCGAGCTTTTCGGTTCAGACGGAGACGCGGAGCAGCGTGCGATCCTCGTAGACCGGCGCTTCCTCTACCTCTGGGAAAGCGGGGATCTCCCTGGCGCAGCCGCGGCGGTAGAGCTTGCGCTCGGTGCGATCTCGACGATCGATGCGCCCGCGGCACGGACCCGGTTGATCGCCGCGCTCGGCCACGCCCGCATCCACCAGGGCAGGTTTCTGGAGGCGGACGTGCTCTTGAGGGAGGCGCACGCCGCGGCGGAACAGAACGGGAACTATCGAGCGGCCGCCGAAGCCTTCGCGATGATGGGATTCTCGCTCTGCTACCAAGGCTTGGAAGAGGAGGGCATTGCCCAGCTGCGCGACGCGATGGGTCGACTAGCGGGGCTCGGTGATGACCAGGATCAGCTCTGGCTAGCGGCATCGAATCTCGAAGGCGGCCTGGGGTGGGCCGGTCGTCACCGGGAGGCGCTCGACATGCTGCGTGAAGGGCTTGACCAGCTGCGCCGGGACGGGACGGAGCGACGCTGGGGACCGATGCTAGTCAGCGGCTTGATCGACCACAATGTCGCCCTCGGTCAGTGGGATGCGGCAGATCGCGTGATCGCCGAGGCAGCCCTCCCCGACCACGAGACCCTCCAACTGGCCTGGTTCCACTGGAGTGCCGCGGAGCTCGACGCGCTGCGCGGCAAGGTCGCTGCGGCGAGGGCCAGGATGGAGATCGCCGAGCGTCTGGTCGGGGTGGGCCCAGGGTCGTCGAGGATCGATCGGCTATTCATGCTACGAGGCGAGGTCGCGATCCTTCACGCGGAAGGCCAACACCGTGACGCACGCCTGGCGATCGAGGCAGCGATTGGCCGGTCGGGCGATCCCCAGCGAGAGGCAATGCTCTGGTGGCTCTTCGCCTTCGGCGCGCGGTGTTGCGCAGACGAAGCCGAAGACGCACGGGCGCACGGGCGCGATGACTTGGCCACGGTCACGGCTGCACGGGCGACTAGCCTGGCGGGCCTGGCCACCAAGACCGAGGCGCGCGCCATCGCGGAAGGCCGCGGCGCAGCAACCCTGAGCGCCTGCACCCGCCTGGCGACGGCCGAGGCCGGCCGCGCGCAAGGCCGCTCCGATCCGGCGGCCTGGGAAGCGTCGGCACGCGCCTTCGCCTCGCTTGAACAGCCGATCGACGAGGCCTACGCGCGGTATCGCCGAGCGGAGGCGATGCTCGCGCTTCGCGGTGACCGGAAGGAGATCGCGACTCTCCTGCGAGCTGTCCACGCCACCTCAACAGAGGTTGGCGCCCAACCGCTCGCCGCCGATGCAATCGACCTCGCGCGACGCGCCCGGATCTCCCTCGTCGACGACGCCGGTACCACGCCGGCGCGAAGCGAGCCCGATCCGTGGAACCTCACTGGGCGGGAGCGTGAGGTCCTCGGGCTGCTCGCGATCGGCCTAACCAACCGGGAGATCGGCGAGCGACTCTTCGTGACCGAGAAGACCGCGAGCGTCCATGTGTCAAACATCCTGGGTAAGCTCGGAGTGGCGGGCCGCGGAGCGGCCGCCGCCATGGCTGTTCGGCTGGGCATAGTGCCAGCCGTAGACGCGGGATGATTGCAGAGGCCGCTCGCGCACGATGATCTGATCGTGTCCTGGGCGGAGCCGCCTTGGGGTCCCCATGGAGCACGTCGCGCGGAAACCGGCCGTGGAGGCCGCAACAGCGCGTCCGCGTATCGTGGCGAGTCATGGGGTTCGAGTGGGCGTACCGGAGCGGGGAGCCGCCGTGGGACATCGGACGGCCACAGCCGGCGGTGGTCCGTCTGGCCGAGCAGGGGCTGATCTCGGGTGACGTGATCGACATCGGGTGCGGCACGGGCGAGAACGCCCTGTTCCTCGCTTCCCGCGGACTTGCCGTCGTCGGCGTGGACGCTGCGCCGACGGCCATTGCCCGAGCGCAGGAGAAGGCTCGCCTGCGGGCGAGCGCCGCCACGTTCCTCGTCGCCGATGCGCTGGCGCTCGAGGGTCTCGGCCGCCAATTCGATGCGGCGATCGACTGCGGCCTGTTTCACACGTTCTCCGACGCCGATCGTGTCCTATTCGAGCGCAGCCTCCGTCGCACGTTGCGGTCTGGCGCGCGCTACATGCTGCTGTGCTTCAGCGAGCAGGAGCCGGGCGAGCGGGGGCCTCGCCGGGTGACCCAGGCAGAGATCCGTGCCACGTTCGCAACCGGATGGAAGGTCGACTCGATCGTCCCCGAGCGGTTCGCAGCGCGGTTGCCCGGAGGTGGAGCACGTGCCTGGCTGGGTCTGCTGACGCGGATCTGATCGGGGGGACCCCTCCACACTATGGCAAGATCGTCGGCGTCGCAATCCACCATGGAGGGCAAACACCTTCAGCCGGCCACCACTCACGGTCGCCGGTAGTTGCGAGCCAGCTCGGATGAGTACTGGCGGCCGATCACCTTCGCCTGAGACTCGAGCCATTCGCTCAGCGGACTTGCGCAGGTCGCCGGCTCTGCCGAGATGAGGAGCTCGGTCATGAGTTCAGTGATCTCGTCACGGGTCAGCACCCGGTCATGAACGATCCGGCCGATGACGCGTGACCCGACCAGGGCGAGCCCCGGCGACACGCCGACGACTCGGGCGGGTGCGCGGATGCGGTCGCGGATGAGCCTGACCAGATCCACGAACCGATAGATCTCTGGGCCGGCGGCCGTCACGATCACATCGTCGGTCGCCTGACCCAGGCGAACTGCCAACTCGGCGACATCAGTCACGAGAACCGGCTGGACACGGTACAACCCGGTTCCCGGGATCCCGAATAGCGGGACCCGGCGCAGCGTCCAGGCGAGGTTGTTGAGAAGGATGTCGCCCGGGCCATACAGGAGCGTCGGCCGGAGGATCGCGTACGAGATCCCGCTCGTCCGTACGATCGCTTCGACGCGCGCCTTGGCCCGAAAGTACGATGTCAAGCCGTTCGCCGAAGCGTTCGACACGCTGAAGTGGACGACCCGGCGGACGCCCGCCTTCGCGGCTGCGTCGACGAGCAGCTGGGACTGCGCCACGATGTCGGCGAATTCGATGCCCGGCCGGGGGAACCTCCGCCAGTAGGTGTTGTACAGCGTGTCGACCCCGCGCAGCGTCGTGATGAGGCTCCGCTCGTCGTCGAACCGGAGCGGCACCGCCTCGACGCGGTCACCGAGTCGGTGGCCCGCTGCGCTGCGCCGCGTCAGCGTTCGCACCTGTCGTCCGTTCGCAAGGAGTCGCTCGGCGATGAACGAGCCCGTGTAGCCGAACGCGCCAGTCACTGCGTCGAGGCCGGTCATTCCTCCTCCAGCCCGTCAATCCAGTCTAGCCAGTCGAGGCCGCGGTCTCGCAAACACCCCGCGCCGGACCAGTTCAGGAGACATCCCGGATCCTCCCCGCCAGGCCACGGCGAACTGGGTGACGATGGTGTACCAATCGCTGGTCGGCTTACGCTCTTCGCGTCAGCACGACCATCGGGATGATGCGGTCGGTCTTCGCCGGATACTCGCCGAAGCCCGGCATCTCGGCGACGTGCTCTGCCCAGAGCCGGTCGCGCTCCGTGCCTTCCGCTTCGATCTTGGCCTTCACCTGCACCACCTCGTTGTTCACTTCGACGGTTGCGACCGGATGGGCTCTGAGGTTGTGAAACCAGCCTGGATGCGTCGGGGCACCGCCCTTGGATCCCGCCACGATCAACATTCCGCCCTCGAGGCGGTAGGCGAGGACGGCAGTCCGTGGCTCGCCGGACCGCGCGCCCGTCGTGGTCAGGATCAGGAGTCGCCGGCCGGCGAAGGGACCCTGGCTCGGGACACCGCCGTGGGCGCGCATTTCCGCAATCAGGTTTTGGGTAAATGATCCAGGATCCCAACTTGCCATGGTGGTCGCGCTCCCGTCGGAACGGCTTCGTTGCTGCAACAACGATCTCACAACGGTCGACCCGCTGCATTTGGCAGCCGGCGATGGCGACCTATGCCCCGGAGCTCGTGGAGCTCGATCGACACTGTCTGCTCATCGTGTTGGGACAAGCGGGCGCGTTACTGCCGTTCGTGCCACGCCCAGGCCGGACTGATCAGGCTGCCTCGGACATCATGGAAAGTCGCTTACATGTCTGACCGGGACTTCGACCAACTCGCCGGTCGAGCGCTGGACCGATAGCCGAGCCGTCTCGCCGAGTGGATGCGTTCGAAGGGCGGCCTGCAGCTCGGCATTCGAGCGTACCAGCGCGCCGTCGACGGCAAGAACGCGGTCGCGCTCGTGGATGCTCGCTGCGGCCAGCTGGCTGCCGGGCCTAGGCGGCGAGAGAAGCTCCACACCGTCACTGGTCGGCAAGCCGGGCCAACCCCACGCGTCGGCAATCGTGGCAATGCTGTTTCGGACGCAGCCGCACGCGCCGATGCTGCACGCCGGGCAGATACAGCGGCAGAAGAGCCCGTCGGCGTTCAACTCCCGAGCGAGTGCGCCGGGGAGCAGCCCGGCCATGACCTGAAGCCCCTCGATGTGGTGGGCGAGATGCCGCTCGGCGAGGTCGCACACCTCGGGCTCGTAGAGCAATCGCGCCGTGGCGTACAGCTCGGCGTACGCCTGCGTGGCGGCCGCGAACCCCTGTTCAGCGGAAGAAATGGCCTGCGTGGGCCGGCTGCCAATCTCAGTCGCGACCGGCCCGTCCAGCGAATGACGGCCCGGGGCAAGACCCAGCGCCGCCAGGGCGGCGACGTGCTCCCGTACGACTACTCGCAACCGCTCCACCTCTGCCATTCCGGCGGCTTGATCGAACGCACGAGCGACACGGGCCAACGCCTCCGCAATGCCGAGCTCGATGGCGATCGCGCTCGCTAATCGCTCGTGAACTGGCCCGGGGGACGCATCCGTCGCCATGGCGCTACTTCCTTTGCTGCCAATTCTGCCAAAAGTGGATCGGCGGTTCCAGCTAAAGCGGTCCCGATAGTCTCACTCCTCTTGCTGCTCAAGAACGGCAAGTGCACTGCGTCTCTGTTGCTCAATCGCGCGATCCTGTTCAAGAGTCAGTCGGAGGGACCGGCAGTCGGTGCACTCATTCGCCATTAGCCCGGCATTTCGACCGCGGGTCTTGCACGCTCCCACATCGATCCCTCCCCGCTGCGATTGGAGGTTGGCCACAAGGTCACCCGGCTCAGGATACGGGGCCGCTATCACCGCCGGCCTTGCCTTGTCTGGATCGAGAAGTCCAGCGACCAAGCGGTCGCGACCTGGGTTAACGCGGCGTCATACTGCGTCAAGCTAGATCGACACGATGAACGGATCGTGCCTGTCCCGACCCACGTGGAGGGACGCGGCTCGGAGCTGTCAAGGCCGCTGCTACAGTGCGCGACGTGACAGGACGGTGGTCGTCCGCCGCCGGGCGCGCGGCAGGGGCGCTCGCGCTCGCGTCCGGGTTTGCGTACCTTGCGTATCTGCTCCCGATCGAGGGGCGGGATCGGGCCATCATGGCGTGGAATCTCCTGATCATCCCGACCACCCTCTACCTGGGCGGCCGAATGGCTTCGCGCGGACGGGTCCTCGCGGCTGCTTCGATGGCAGCCGGTGTGGCTGCGGCGCTCCTCTGGGCAATCGCCTATGACTCGCCGGGTCTGGAGCCATGGTGGATCGGGCTGGCCGCCGGATGGTGGGTCGGCGTCGGCTGGTTGCTGCGGACCGCAAATCGGCCGCTCGCGCGTCTCACGCTGCTCCTCGGTCTCGCGACGACGGTCGACTTCGTCCTGACCGCGCTGAATGTGCCGTGGCCGATCTACGCGCTCGGTGGCTTCAAGATCCCGCTGACGATCGTCTGGACCTTCTGGATCGGCCTCAGCATCGTGCGCGATCCGCGATGGGGCGAAGGATTCGCGGCGCTACCGACGGACGCCTGCGTTCGCTGAGCCACGGTTGCGTCTGACGCCCGCCCGTAGCCGGGCCGACGAGGGCCCTGCTCGTGTTCGCTGCGCTGGCCCTCGCTCACTTTCTCTCAGGCCCCGCCCGGTCGATCATCCTCACCGAGCGGAGCCTCTCTACGTCTCTATGAGTTCCGCCGGAGAATCCAGGAGTCAGATGGCTGGGCCGTAATCCGTGCCTCGGCCCGCTTCGTCTCCCCGACCCGGGCGGGGCCGCTCCATGTCTACGGCGACCCCGATCCGCGTTCCCTGGCTCGCAACTCTCGCAGCGTGCCTCGGCGTACTCGAAGGTGTCCGAGGGCGACGTCTTGCGCCCCGTGGCCGACATGGGCGAAGTGCGGGATCGGGATTTCGAGGCTGGCGGCCTCGTTGTTCCTGTGCTCGATGAACTCGATCACATCGTCGTCGGGGCCGATCGGTCGCTCGCAGCCGGCGCACTGCCAAACCATGCTGTCCGCCATGTCGGGCTCCTTTCACCCGATAGCCCGCGACCGGCCAGAGGAGCGGGAGTGACTGAGTGTCAGCGGCGCCTGCGCCGGATGGCAGCGACGATGAGGACCAACACGACTGCGACCACGAGGTACAGGGCCAGGGTCGAACCGACGTCGACGTCCATGGCCTGAATCTACCCGCGAGCGGAATCGCCCTATAGAAAAGCCCCGACCTTCGGAGACGGATCCTCGCCGCTGTGGGGGGAGTAGCAGCGAGATCGGCGACAGCCCGAGGGCCAGGGCTCGACGCGGACGGGGCCGTACGATGTCTGGCTGCTGGCGCCGCCCGTGACCTCGGCGCAGCCGTCTCGCAGCCCTAACGGGCGACTCGTCGAGTTCGTTGTCGCGATCAAATGCAGCGTTCGCCGCAGTCGAGCAAGCGCCACCAGGAGTATCTCCGAGCGCGCCTTTCGGCCGTGCGCGGCCTCACCGCCAGCGGGCTATCCGTCGAGCAGGCGGAGCAATGGTGTGACGCTTGGGAGGTCGAGGCGGAGCGCCAAGAGCTTCGACCAGGCAGCGATCATTTCTGGGAGGCCGGACGTGGATGGATCGACGCGCAGCGGTCGTTTCGGAAGAGCCTGGCGTCGTGATCCGCGTTGCCGTCATCAGGGGCAAGACCGTCCGCGCCGCCCTAAACGACTGGCGGTGGCGACGGCGTCTACGAGAGCTGCGACGTGCGGAGTTCTTGGCCGGAGCCGAGGAAGACTCGCGCCGGCGACTCGGACGGGGCCTGACGGCGGAGGAACTGAGGCGAGTGCTCAGACGATATCCGGGGGACCTCTAAGGCCAGCCTCGACGGGGATATCGGGGCCGTTCTGCTGCTCTGGGTGGTGCTCTGTAAAGAAGCACCGATCACGCGGCCGGGTCAATCGCCCATTCGGGGGGACGGGGCGAGACCGGCGACAATCCCGACGATCGGGGCTTGACGCGGAGGCGCTCCGCCATCGGGAGGCCAGCCCGGCAAGGCAGGGCATCTAGACGGACGCGGGATAATGAAGGCCTGCTCCCGGCTCCGCAGCCTTGGTGTGCGTCCCAGGTTTCATCTGGGGAGAGGGCTCCTACCGATTGGCGCGACCGGCGACGCAGACCGGGAGGCCGCCATGCGGACTGAACGTTCAAGTCTTTGGGGTTTCGACGATCGGGACCTAAGGCTCGAGGTACGGCGCGCCGCTGCGAAGGCGCAGCGGGACATGGACGCCGCCGCAACGCCGGACGCGGATGACCCAACGCTCGACGATCTTTGGTCGACCGACTGGGAGGAATGGGAGTTGCCTGGAGGCGGGCGAGCGACGGGACCGATGGCACCGGCGATAAGCCGCAGATAAGCGCCAAACGCTAGCCTCACACGGTTCCGGGCCGGTGTCGTCCAGCCGACCCCATCGGTGCCGCGATGCACCCAGGACCTGCGCCAGCCATTGCCTGTTGCTCGCGCCAGGATCATCGTCAGCGCGAAGCCCCAGCGGACCTCCGGCGCCCCCGCGCTTGTGACAGGCGCTGGGGCTTCGCCACGCCTGGGTCGAGGG
>JBGPVC010000080.1:0-12642 GCA_041491485.1 Candidatus Limnocylindria bacterium | reverse complement strand
GTAGTGAGTGACGCCATGAAGCAGCTCGCTGTGCGCATACCTCCCGACGATCTCGCCCCGCTCGGTACCTCCTCGTCCGAGCGGGGCGAGATCGCGACCCGATGGACGTCTGGGCACACGAGGGTTCCTGCTTGACCTATGGCACTTGGAGCGCGGGTGATCCGCGGCCACACTGTTGAGTCAGCCGGACGTTCCCCAGTCCGGCGCGGGAAGGGAGGTCTCAGTCAACGACGAGGACCGATCCATGGCCTCGACAGGTGTCCGGGCAACCAGACGTAGCAGGAGGAAAGTGCGCGTGAGTAGACCAGATATGCCCCTTCGCCGGCGATTGCCGGTGCTGGCGGCCGCTGTCGTGTTTGTGGTCAGTGCATGCAATGCTTCCAGCAGCCCGTCGCCCGCTGCGAGCGCGGGCGGTGGTGCAGCGACGCCGGCGAGCGGCCAGTTCTGTGCCGGGGTCAAGCTCGTGTTCTTCCCGGGCGGCACGGCCGGCGGCGGCTTCGAAACCGTGGTGTACAACGGTGCGAAGGCGGCGCAGGCGGCCTTCGGACCGGACATCACCTATCAATGGTCGGACTGGGATCCGAGCAAGATGATCACCCAGTTCGACCAGGCCCTTGCGACGAAGCCCGACGGGATCGCTATCATGGGTCACCCGGGCGACGACGCCTTCGACCCGCTGATCAAGCAAGCTCAGGATCAGGGCATTCTCGTCACGGCGATGAACACCGAACTCCAGAAGGCGGAGGGTCAATACGCCGCCGCCGGGTTCGGCTACGTCGGTGCTGTCCTTCACGACGCCGGTGCCGCGCTCGCCAATGAGGCGATCGCCCGTGGCGGCCTGAAGTCCGGCGATCGCGCGTTCGTTTGGGGCCTCAAGTCCCAGCCGGGCCGCGGCGAGCGGACGCAGGGCATCATCGACGCGCTGCAGGCTGCCGGACTGACGGTCGACTACCTTGAGATCGACGACGCGACGAACAAGGATCCAGCCAACGGGACGGCCGTGTTCACCGGCTACGTCTCGGCTCACCCCGACGTCAAGGCGATGTTCATCGACCATGGCAACCTGACGTCGACCATCCCGACGTATATGAAGGCCGCCAACATCGCTGCGGGCAAGGTCTACATGGCCGGCTTCGACGCCTCGGCAGCGACGGTCCAGGGAATCAAGGACGGCTACATCAGCCTGGTGATCGACCAGCAGCAGTACCTCCAGGGCTTCCTGGCAGTCGAGCAGCTCTGCCTGACCAAGAAGTACGGTTTCAGTGGCTTGTTCGTGAACACCGGTGGCGGGTTCATCGACAAGTCGAACGTCGACTTCCTGGCCCCGCTCGTGGAGCAGCAGATTCGGTAATGCCTGAGACCGCAGGTGCGATGAGCGGTCTGCCGGCTGGCGGACACGACGGCGTCCGCCAGCCGGACACGCCGCCGTCGCCGTCCCTCCGACTGGAACTCAGCCACGTCTCGAAGTCGTTCGGGGGCGTTCGGGTCCTGCGGGACGTCAGCTTCAGGCTTGGCACCGCCGAGGTCGTGGGACTGCTCGGCGACAACGGGGCCGGCAAGTCCACCCTGATCAAGATCATCACCGGCGTCCATCGGCCGGATGAGGGCGAGATCCGCTTCAACGGTCGGCGCGTGGAGGGCCTCACGGTCCCCAGGGCGCGCGCGCTGGGCGTGGAGACCGTCTACCAGGAGCGGGCACTGGCCGAGCAGCTGCCGCTGTGGCGCAACATCTTCATGGGCCGGCCCCTGAGCGGCCCCCTGGGGTTCCTCCGGGTCGGCGAGATGCGCCGTGCCACCGAGGAGCTCATGGGCGAATCGATGGGCTTCACGTCGACGGCACTGACGCCGAACACGAGCGTGACGGGCCTGTCGGGCGGCGAGCGGCAGGGCCTGGCGATCGTCCGGGCGCTTCACTTTCAGGCCGACATCATCATCCTGGACGAGCCGACCATGGGCCTCTCGCTCAAGGAGACCGAGAAGCTCCTGCAGTTCGTCGAGGGGATCCGGGCCGCCGGCAAGTCCGCGATCTTCATCGACCACAACATCTTCCATGTCTACGCCGTGGCCGACCGGATCGTCGTCATTGACCGGGGCCGCGTCGCCGGCGAGTTCCCGACCTCCCGCTATTCGCTCGAGGAGTTGATGAACATCATGCGCGAGGTCGCCTCCAGCGGCACCTACACCGAGGCCGAGCGCTACCGCGCGACTGAGGACCGCGCGGACACGGCAGGAAGCGTCGCGTGAGCGCGAGGACAGCGAACGTGGAGTCGCGACGAAGACCCCTCGGCACGCTCCTCGCACCTTGGGCGTCGCAGATCGGCATTTCCACGGCCTTCGTCCTGTTGTGGGCGATGTTCGTCGTCCTTGCGCCGAGGACGTTCCTGGACGTGCCCATCTACCAGTCGTTCGCCCAGACGACGCCGTTCTTCGCGATCGTGGCGATGCCACTGACGATGGTTATCGTATCCGGCGACATCGACCTGTCGTTCGGGTCGACGATGTCGCTGGGCATGGTCGGCTTCGTGGCGGTCTGGAAGACGACCGGCAGTGTCGAGCTCGGGATCGCGGCCGCGCTCGCCGTCGGGGTCACGTGCGGGCTGTTCAACGGCCTCGTCGTCACGTATATCGGCATCCCCTCGCTGGTGGTCACGATCGGCACCCAGTTCCTGTACCGGGGACTGGCAGTCGCGCTCGTGAGCGGCAAGCAGTATCCCCTGGTGGCCACCTCATCCAGCCCCTCGTACGACATCCTGGTCGGCAGGCTGTTCGGGATCCCGATGGAGTTCGTGTGGCTGATCGCGATCGCGATCGCCACCTGGCTGTTGCTCAACCGCCATCGCCTTGGGCAGAACGCCTACTCGATCGGTGACAACGCCCAGGCATCCGCGCTCATGGGCATCCCGATCCGACGGACGCGGATCACCCTGTTCGTGCTCGTCGGGGTGGCGGCGGCGTTCGCGGGCCTCCTCAACAGCCTCCAGGTCGTCAACTACTACCCCGCCGTGGGAGATGGCTACCTGCTGCCCACGCTGGCCGCCGTGTTCGTCGGGGGCACCTCGGTGTTCGGTGGTCGCGGCAGCGTCTGGGGGACCTTCCTCGGCGCCTTCATGATCGGCGGGATCAGCGCCGGCCTCGTGGCGATAGGCCTGAGCGACTACTACCCGCAGGTGGTCTACGGCGCGGTGATCCTGGTCTCGGTGTCGATCCACGCCCTGCTGCGGCGCCGGTTCGAGTACTGATGGCACCTGGCGACAGTTGGAACGATGAGGGCATCTGGGCCCGTCCAGGCACGTCGGCAACAGCGAGAGTGACACGATGAAGCCGCTCGGCGAGTTCGAGGTCTGGTTCGTGACCGGCAGCCAGGAGATGTACGGCGACGAGACCCTGCGCCAGGTCGCCGTCAACTCGGGACTCGTCGCCCGCCAGCTCGACGAGTCGCCGACGATCCCGGTCCGGATCGTCCACCGACCGGTGGTGACCTCGTCCGAGAGCATCGCGGCGACCTGCCGGGCGGCCAACGCCATGGACTCGTGCGTGGGGGTGATCCTGTGGATGCACACGTTCTCGCCCGCCCGGATGTGGATCGCCGGGCTCCAGGCACTCCAGAAGCCGCTGCTCCACCTCCACACCCAGTTCAACCGCGATCTCCCGTGGGGCGAGATCGACATGGACTTCATGAACCTCAACCAGGCGGCCCACGGCGATCGCGAGTTCGGCTACATGGAGACCCGGCTGCGGATCGCGCGCAAGACCGTCGCCGGTCACTGGCAGGATCCGTACGTCGCCGATCGCATCGGCGCCTGGTCGCGCGCCGCCTGTGCGTGGCGAGAGGCCCACCACCTCAAGGTCGCGCGGTTTGGCGACACGATGCGCCACGTCGCCGACACCGAGGGCGACAAGGTCGAGGCGCAGATCCGGCTGGGTATCACCGTCAATGGGTTCGGCGTGACCGACCTGACGCGGGCCATCGCTGCGGTTCCCGAACGGGCGATCGACGACCTGTGCGCCCGATACGAGGCGGAGTACGACCTCGCGCCCGAGCTCTGCCCCGAAGGTCCGCGGCGGGCCGAGCTGCGCGAGGCCGCTCGGATCGAGGCCGGCCTGCGCGGGTTCCTCGAAGCGGGTGGGTTCTCTGCCTTCACCGACACGTTCGAGGACCTCGACGGGCTGCGGCAGCTCCCCGGCATCGCGGCCCAGCGATTGATGTCCGACGGCTACGGCTTCGGGGCCGAGGGCGACTGGAAAACATCCGCACTGGTGCGCCTGGTCAAGGTGATGACGAGCGGCCTGCCCGGCGGGACGTCATTCATGGAGGACTACACCTACGACCTGGACCCCGCCGGACCGAGCGTGCTCGGGGCGCACATGCTCGAGGTCTGTCCGACCATCGCGGCCGGCCGGCCGCGATGCGAGATCCACCCGCTGTCGATCGGCGCTCGATCCGACCCGGTTCGGCTCGTCTTCGATGCGGCGACCGGTCCGGCGTTCGTCGCCGGCATGACCGATCTCGGAGACCGGTTCCGGATCGTCGCCAACGTCATCGACATCGTCGGCAGCGAGCACCCGCTTCCGCGCCTCCCGGTCGCCCGGGCGGTCTGGCGGCCGCGACCCGATCTTCGGACCGCGGTCGAGACGTGGCTGAGCGCCGGAGGTGCGCACCATACGGTCCTCAGCCGGGCCATCGACCCGGAACCGCTGGCCGACTTCGCGGAGATGGCCGGAATCGAGTTCGCGCTCATCGACGAGGCGACGACGGTCGCCGGGTTCCGCAAGGAGCTCCGCTGGAACGCGGCCTATCACCACCTCACGAGGACCCTCTAGCGCACATCTCGACGGTCGCGCCCCGCCCAGCTCCTCCTCGTCTGGGCGGGGCAAGACCGTTCACCGCGCCGGCACGGGCTCGCCATCGACAGCAGCCCGAGGCCAAACGACGTGATCGCGACGTCCATCCGGATCAGGGAGCGAGGTACGGTTCCAGCGTCGCCTTGAGGAAGTCTCGCGGAGGGGGCTTGACAAATTTACTTAGTACTCACTAAGCTACCGTCGACATGAAGACCACCACGCGCCTCTCTGCCGAGGAACGCCGCACCGACGTCGTCGCGGCGGCGTCCAGGGAATTCGCGGCGCGCGGCTACGCAGGCACGTCGACGCAGGCGATCGCCGAACGAGCCGGGGTGTCGCAGCCGTACCTGTTCCAGCTGTTCGGCACCAAGAAGGACCTGTTCATCGCCGCCGTGCACGCCTGCTTCACCCGGACACGTTCCACGTTCGACGCGACCGGCAAGGCGGCGGCCAAGGCGGGCGGCGACCCCATGGCCATCCTCGAGGCGATGGGTTGCAGCTATCACGACCTGCTCCGGGACCGGGACATGCTCCGGCTCCAGCTCCACGCCTACGCCGCCTGCGACGACCCCGACATCCGGACCGTCGTTCGAGAGGAATGGTCGAACCTCCACGAAACCGTCGTTCGCGTCTCGGGCGCCGACCCGGCAGCGATCCACGCCTGGTTCGCGGAGGGCATGCTGCTCAACGTGGCCGCCTCGATCGGCCATCTTGACGACGCCATGGACCTCAAGCTCGACCTGGGAGGCGCCTTTGCCTGGCACTAGCTCCCGCCCCCTTTTTTGTCTTCGCAACTTAGTGATTACTAACTAGAAAGGAGTCGTCCTAATGACTCGAACCCGCGCATCGGCCGCCTGGGCCTTCGCGATCACCGCGATCGCCCTGTTCATGGTTTCGCTGGACAACCTCGTGGTGACTACGGCCTTGCCCGTCATCAAGCGTGATCTCGGATCGTCCCTCCAGGACCTGGAGTGGATGGTCAACGCCTACACGCTGACCTTCGCCGTCCTGCTGCTCACCGGCGCCGCGCTCGGTGACCGGTTCGGGCGCCGGCGGCTGTTCGTGATCGGCCTGGCGATCTTCACCGCTGGATCCGCCGCCGCCGCCCTGGCCCCCTCGAGCAGCGTTCTGATTGCCGCGCGAGCCATCCAGGGCCTCGGCGGGGCCATCGTGATCCCGCTGACCCTGACCATCCTCTCGGCCGCGGTCTCGCCACAGCGCCGCGCACTGGCCCTCGGAGCGTGGGGCGGCATCGGTGGCCTGGCCATCGCCGTCGGCCCGCTCGTGGGCGGCGCCATCGCCCAGGGCGTGAACTGGCACTGGATCTTCTGGCTCAACGTGCCGGTCGGGATCATTGCCGTCGCGCTGGCCTTCCTGAGGCTCCCGGAGACGCGCGGACCCGAGGGCCGGCTCGACCTGCCGGGGCTGGCGCTGGCCAGCGGCGGCCTGCTCGGGCTGGTCTGGGCCGTCATCCATGGCAACGACGAGGGTTGGACCAATCCGCAGATCCTCGGCGCCTTCGCCGTGGGAGCCGTCCTGCTCATCCTGTTCGTCGCCTGGGAGCGCCGAACCAGCAACCCGATGCTGCCGCTCCACATGTTCCGCAGCCGCGCGTTCGCGGCCGCCAACGCCGTGTCGTTGCTGATGTACTTCGGGATGTTCGGCTCGATCTTCCTCCTGTCGCAGTTCTTCCAGGTCGTCCAGGGTCTCAACCCGTTCGAGGCCGGACTGCGGGTCCTGCCATGGACGGCGATGCCCGCGGTCGTCGCGCCGGTTGCCGGGCTGCTCGCCGGCCGCATCGGCTCCCGCCCGATCCTGGTTCCGGGACTGGCGCTGATGGCGATCGGGCTCGCCTGGCTCGCCGCGGTCAGCAGCCCGACGGCGCCGTACGCCTCGTTCGTGCCGGCGTTCGTGGTCAGCGGCATCGGGATGGGCATGTTCTTCGCCCCGATCGCCAACGTCGTCCTGTCGGCCGTCTATCCGGAAGAAGAGGGCAAGGCCTCCGGCGCCAACAACGCGATCCGCGAGGTGGGTGGTGTGTTCGGCGTGGCGGTCCTGGCCTCGGTGTTCTCGGCCAACGGCTCGTACGTCAGCCCGCAGGCCTATGTCGACGGGCTCGTTCCGGCCGTGTGGGTCGGCGCGGCGGTCGTCGCCGTCGCCGCGGTCGTGGCGCTCGCCATTCCCGCCCGGGTCGCGGCCGGGATCCGTCGCCCGGTCACGGTTCCGACACTGGCCAGCCCGCTGTCCGACGTGGACCTGGCCAACTGAGCCGACCTTCGCGACGGCACGAGGCCGGCACTCCGACTAGGAGCGCCGGCCTCGTGCTGCCCGACGCAGACGTCGCGGTAGCATCCGTTCCCACGTGGGGGGTCGGAGCGGGAGCCCGTCTCGCCGACGAAGACCTTGAAGATCTTCCAGGCGTCGGGGCTGTCGCCGTCGACAGGACGACGACGAGCGTCGCCCGAATCGACAGCCGGGGACGATCGGCCCTCCCGGACCCGCGGCGCATTCCGTGCTACATTGAGCGGGTCGTCCACCTTCTGATAGATTTGAGTAGGTTTTGGCCCGTCGTCCCGGCCTCGATCGCAACTGGGTTGGCCTGTCCGAGGCCAGTCGCCTGCTCGGCGTCTCGCCGGCAACGCTCCGACGCTGGAGCGACGCCGGGCGGCTCAGGGTCTTCACGACTCCCGGGGGCCATCGCCGCTTCTCGCGGACGGCGCTCCAGGGCCTCCTCCCGGCCGATCGAACCCGTCGACCCTCGCTCGTCGGTGCCGGACTCACGCCGACCCGGATTGCCCGGACCTACCGTCGAGCGGGCCGCGACACCGCGCTCGAGATGCCCTGGGTCGTCGCCCTCGACGACGAACAACGGACGCGCTTCCGGGAGCGCGGCCAGGTCCTCGCCGCGAGCCTCCTCCAGCACCTGGACGCGGCGACGCCGGAGGGCGCGGCCCACCACCTGAAGGAAGCCTCGGTGACCGCCGCCGGCTACGGCCGGCTGGCAGCGTCGCTCGGCCTGTCCCTGAGCCAGACCATCGAGGGCTTCCTGCGCTTCCGCGCGCCGTTCCACCACGAGCTGGCGGTCGCGGCGCGACGCCGCGGGTTCGATGCTGCGGAGACGACCGACCTGCTCGAGGCGGCCGAGCGCGCGATGGACCATCTGCTGGTCGCGACCATGACGGGACACAGCGTGGCCACGGGTCGAGGCCAGCGCGGGCTGCCAGTCAGCGGCGACCAGTCGCCGGAGCCGGCGACGTGACGGCCATGCCGCCAGAGGAGATCGTGGCATTGGTGACCCACGCTCGGAGCGTGCCGGCGCTCGAGCGGGGACGATTCGGGACGCGCCTGCGCCAGGTTCCCGACGGTGGCGCGATCGTGATCGAGACGTGCCACCGCGTCGAGACCTACGCGATCTCGTCGGACGATCCGGCGCGCATCGCCGCCGCGGCCGGCCTTCCGGCCGGTGGCCGCGTCCTGGCCGGCGAGGACGCCATCCGCCACGCGATCGGCGTCGCGGTCGGCAGCGACTCCGTGGTGATCGGCGAGGACCAGATCCTCCATCAGCTCCGCGGCTCCGTCGCCGCGGCGCGCTCGGGCGGAGGGCTCCACCCCGAGCTCGAACGGCTGTTTGCGCTCGCCCTCCACGCTGGCCGGCGTGCTCGATCGTGGCGCCAGGGCCCGCAGCGGTCGTTGGCCGACCTGGCGCTCGAGGTCATCGAGCAGCGGACGGGCTCGCTTCGTGGCCGCCTGCTCCTCGTCGTTGGCGCCGGCCGGATGGGCCGTCTCGCGGTGAGCGCGGCGATCGAGGCAGGAGCGTCCGTCTCGATCGCCAACCGCTCGGGCGACCGGGCCCGCGCACTTTCGGCGGCAACGGGTGCACGGATGGCGCCGTTCGACCCGGGTTCGCGTACGGGAACGTTCGCCGGCGTCGTGGTGGCCCTCGGCGGGCCGTGGGCAATCGGTCAGGCGACGATCGCGGTCCTGGCAGAGAAGGAGACCCTGGTGGTGGACCTGTCGGTGCCGCCGGCGATCCCGGAGGCGGCCGTCATTGCGCTCGGCACGCGGCTGGTATCGGCGGATGCCCTCGCGCGGGCGGACGTCGAGGCCGCCGAGCCGGGGTCGGGCACGGCCTCGGCGGGCAGCCGCGTCGACGAGCTGGTGGCGCAGACCGCGGCGGAGTTCCTCCGCTGGCTGCGGGCCCGGGACGGACGGACGGCCGCCGAAGCCCTGGTGCGGCGGGCGGAGCTCGAACGCGAGGTGGAGCTGGAGCAGCTCTGGCGGCGCCATCCGGAACTACAGCCGGAGCTCCGCGACGCCATCGAGCGGATGACCGAATCGTTTGCGAAGCGTCTCCTCCGCGAGCCACTGGAACGCCTCGGGCGCGACACGGATGGCCGCAACGAACGCGCGGTCCGGGAGCTGTTCGCCGTATGACCGAGCGCGAGATCGCGATCGGCACGCGGGGCAGCCGGCTGGCGCTGGCCCAGGCCGAGCTCGTCGTCCAGGCACTGGAGCGGACGGGCCAGCCGACGCGAATCTCGATCATCGAGACGGCCGGGGATCGGCGGGCCCCGGACACCGCCTGGGGCGAGGGCGCGTTCGTCGCGGCGATCGAGCGAGCCCTGCTGGCCGGCGCCGTGGATGTGGCCGTGCACAGCGCGAAGGACGTGCCGACCGACGAGGACGCACGATTGTGCATCGGCGCTTACCTGCCCCGTGCGGACCCGCGCGACGCATTGGTCGTCCGAGGGGACGCGCCGGGACGGCGGCTCGACGATCTCCCGCCGGGGGCGCGTGTCGGGACCGACAGCCCGCGGCGGACGGGCTTCGTCCTCGCGCGGCGCCCCGACCTCGTCGTCCACCCGCTCCACGGCAACGTCGACACGCGCCTGCGCCGGCTCGACGACGGCGAGACCGACGCGCTCGTCCTTGCCTGCGCGGGCCTGGACCGCCTCGACCTGGGCGGCCGGATCGCTGAACGGATCGAACCGGACGTCGTCCCGCCCGCGCCGGGTCAGGGCGCGATCGCCGTCCAGGCCCGGCGCGACGACCTGCGCGTCCTCGGCGCTCTCAGGGCCATCGACGATCCCGACACGCGCCTCGCGGTCGAGGCGGAGCGCGCGTTCCTCGACGCCTGCGGGGGCGGCTGTCGAGCGCCGATCGGCGCGCTCGGGATCGTCGCCGGCGACCAGCTGACGCTGTTCGGGGGGATTGCCCGGCCGGACGGGTCGGACACCGTCTTCGAACGACGTCGGGGACCGGCGGCGGCCGGAGCGACGCTGGCGCGCGCGCTCGCCGAAGCCTTCGGGCGCACCGACGGCTCCAGGCCGACTCCACGGGCGGACGGACCCGGGGTCGCGGGCGCGGCGCCTCCGCGGGTCCTCGTCACGCGGGCGGCCGGTCAGGCCGCCGAGCTGATGTCGGCGCTGCGGGCGAGCGGTCTCGAACCCGTCTCCGTCCCGGCGATCGAGGTGGAGTTCGCCGATCCGGGTGCCGGCCTGACCGCCGCGCTCCGCCGGATGGACGGCTATGCGTGGGTTGTGGTCACCAGCGGCAACGGCGCTCGAGCGATCGTGGAGGCCGCGGAGGTCGCCGGATTGGGGCTCGGCCGGGTGCGCTGGGCCGCGATCGGGCGGGCCACGACCGGCCGGCTGAACGCCAACGGCCTCGAGGTGTCGTTCCAGCCGAGCCGGAGCGACGGCGCCGCATTGGCCGGCGAGCTCCCCATCGGCCACGACGATCACGTGCTCGTCGTGCGCGGCGACCTCGCGGACGGCGAGCTTGCCGCGGCACTTCGACGGCGGGGCGCGACCGTCGACGACGTCGTCGCCTACCGGACGCGCGAGGCGCCCGACACCTCTCGCGCGCTGCTCCGCCAGGCCATGGCCGCTGGCCCTCTCGATGGCGTCGTGCTGACGAGCGGCTCGACGGCTCGCGGCCTGGCCGCCCTGGCGCGTTCGGAAGGCCTCGACGTGGTGTCGATCCCCGCCATCTGCATCGGCCCGGAGACCGCGACCGCGGCGCGCTCGGCCGGGTTCACCACGATCGCCGTGTCGACCGAGCCAGGCGCGGCGGCGCTCGCCAGCACGGCGGCGCAGGCCCTGCTCGCCCATGCCGTGAAGATCCGATGACCCTCGACACCAGGCCAGTCCCGGCCAACGGGAGGATCGACGCCGCCGCCCAGCCGATCACGGCAAGACCGCGTCGTCTGCGGCGAACCGCGCCGTTACGGGCGCTCGTCCGGGAGACGAGGCTCGACCCGGCCATGCTCGTCGCGCCGCTCTTCGTCCGGCCGGGCCGCGGGGTCCGGGAGCCGATCCCGTCCATGCCGGGCGTCGCCCGGCTGTCGCCCGACGAGGCCGCAGACGAGGCCGGCCGGCTGGCCCAGCTCGGCGTCGGTGGCGTCATCCTGTTCGGCCTGCCGGAGACCAAGGATCCGCAGGGATCGCACGCCTCCATCGACGACGGGATCGTCCAGGACGCCTTCCGGCGGATCCGCGCCCTCGAGCTCCCGTTGGTGGCCATCGCCGACACGTGCCTGTGCGAGTACACCGACCACGGCCATTGCGGACCGCTGGCGGCCGACGGCTCCGTGGACAACGACGCCGCGCTCGTCCGGCTGGCCGAGACCGCGGTCAGCCAGGCGCGGGCCGGTGCCGACGTGGTCGCCCCGAGCGCGATGATGGATGGTCAGGTCGCCGCGATCCGTTCCGCGCTCGATGCCGCCGGCCTTGCCGAGACGGCGATCATGGCCTACGCCGCGAAGCATGCCTCGGCGTTCTACGGGCCGTTCCGGGAGGCCGCCGACAGCGCGCCGGCGGTCGGCGACCGGCGGGCCTACCAGATGGATCCGGCCAACGGACGCGAGGCGATCCGCGAAATGGCGCTCGATGTCGCCGAAGGTGCCGACCTGCTGCTGGTGAAGCCGGCGCTGCCGGGCCTCGACCTGATCGCGGCCGCGCGGGCCCGCTTCGACCTGCCGATCGCCGCGTACCAGGTCTCCGGCGAGTACGCGATGCTGATGGCCGCGGCGGAGCGCGGCTGGCTCGACGGTCGCCGGGCGATGACCGAGGCGGTCACGGCGATCGTCCGGGCGGGCGCCGGGATCGTCATCACCTACGCCGCCGCCGACCTCGCCACCTGGCTGCGTGAGGACCGATGAGCACCGACGGCCAGGTCTACGTCCAGGCCCTCGCCCTGGGACTCGATCCCGCGTGGCGCCGCCGAAGCCCCGAGGAGCGCCACGACGATGGCTGCCGGTTCGCGGAGGCCGAGGCCGCGGCGACGCTCGACGGCGTCCGCAGCATCACCTACTCGTCGGTCGGGCTGGAGCCCGGCGTCGACCTCCTGTTCTGGCGAATGGCCCCGTCGGTCGACGCGCTCGAACGGGCCGCGGCGGCGCTCCTGCGAGCCGGCCTCGGGCCGTGGCTCACGGTTCGCCAATCGCTGATCGGCCGGATCGGCCCATCGCAGTACGTCCGGAAGCCGACCGACCAGGAGCAGTCGCTGTTCGACGGCGAGCGGTCGCGGTACCTGATCGTCTATCCGTTCACCAAGAGCACCGATTGGTACCTGCTGTCCAAGGAGGCCCGCCAGGGCGTGATGAACGAGCACATGCGCGTCGGCCACGACTACCCGACGATCCGCCAGGCGTTGGCATACTCGTTCGGGCTGGACTCGCAGGACTTCGTGGTCGCCTACGAGACCGACGACCTGGTCGCCTTCGGCGATCTCGTCCGGGCACTTCGTTCGACCGAGAGCCGGCGCTCGACCGTGAGCGACACGCCGATCCTGCTGGGG
>JBGPVC010000079.1:0-12821 GCA_041491485.1 Candidatus Limnocylindria bacterium | reverse complement strand
GGCGTAGTGGTTGATCGTGAAGTTGCCGAGCGGATGGGCGGTGGCGAGGGCCGGCAGGAGCAGGAGCGCGATGACCGCGGCACCTGCTGCCGCCAGCCGGCGACGGCGCCCGTTGATGGCAATCACGGTAGATGGCGTCCCCATTCGTTCACCGGCGCGGCGTGCCACCGGACTCGACGAGTGTTCGCGAAGGCGCGCTCCCCGGATCACTCCGTGGCCGGTCGACCCGACCAGGTATCCGGCCCATACGCGGTCGGCTAGACTCGCCGCGTGATTCGTCCCGGGGCGCCCAACCCACGCGGCTGGTTCATCACCATCGAGGGACCCGACGGGGCCGGCAAGACGACCCAGGTCGAGCAGCTTGCCGGCCACCTGCGGAGCCGGGGCCTCGACGTCGTCGTGACGCGAGAGCCCGGGGGCACATGGCTCGGCGAGCAGCTCCGACACGTGCTGCTGGCGCGGACCGGCTCGGCGGCTCCGACCGATGCCCTGACCGACGCGTTCCTGTTCAACGCCGCCCGCCGGCAGCTCGTCGCCGAGGTGATCGAGCCGGCCCTGTCTGCGGGCCGGACGGTGCTGTGCGCGCGGTACGCCGATTCGACGCTCGCCTACCAGGGCTACGGCGCCGGCGTATCCCTCGACCAGCTCCGGGCCCTCGAAGCGGTCGCGACCGACGGCGTTCGGCCCGACCTCACGATCCTGCTCGACCTGCCGGTCGAGGCGGGACTGACGCGCAAGGCGCCAGGCGACGTGAACCGGTTCGAGGCAGAATTCGACCTCGCCTTCCATCGCCGCGTCCGGGAGGGGTTCCTCGCCCTCGCGGTCGCCGAGCCGACCCGCTTCGTGGTGGTGGACGCCGCTCGACCGCCGGACGACGTGGCGACTGCCGTCACCGTCGCGGCCGATCGCCTCGTCGGCCGGGGTGAACCGAAACCCTTCGCCATGCGCACCAACGCATGACACCGGCGGACCAGCCGCTCCCGCTCCGCACCTCGTCCGCGGTGGATGCGGCGGATCGGGCTGCGCTGCTCCGCATCGCCGACGGGGAGCTCGCTGCTCTCGAGGACCTGTACGACCGATACAAGACCATGGCTTACTCGATCGCCTACCGCATCACGAACGACGCCACGCTCGCCGAGGACGTGGTGCAGGACGCCTTCCTCGGGGCGTGGCGCAATGCCGCCCGCTACGTGGAGGGCCGCGGGAGCGTGAAGACCTGGCTGCTGTCGATCGTCCATCACCGCGCGATCGACGCCATTCGCCGGCGGCGCCCGACGACCGACCTGCCCGACGTCGAGACCGCCATGCCGTCGGCATTGACGCTGCCGGACGTGTGGTCCGAGGTGGCTGCCGGGCTCGATGCGGCGATGGTGCGCTCCGCCCTCGCGGCGCTTTCGGATGTCCAGCGTGAAGCGCTCGAGCTCGCCTATTTCGGCGGCTTGACGCAGGGGGAGATCGCCGAGCGGACCGGAACCCCACTCGGAACCGTCAAGAGCCGCATGCGACTGGGGTTGCTGGCCATGCGCCGGTCGCTCGAGGTGGCGTCGACATGAGCGACCCGAAGGCGATGCGCGAGCTGACCTGCGACGAGGTCCGCGACCTGGCTGGTGCCTACGTCCTCGGGGCGCTGGCTGCCCAGGACGAGGCTGCCATGCGTGCCCACCTGGCCGCGCCGTCGCATTCGGACGCGCATCCGGAGATCGCCGAGCTTGGGAGCGTCCTCCCCGCGTTCGCCGAGATCGTGCCGGTTGTCGAGCCACCGGCCGGGTTGAAGGCCCGGATCATGGCCGCGGCTGCGGCGGACCAGGAGGCGCGCGGTGGTGCCGTGGCCGCGCCCCTGGCGCCCGCGAGCCCGTCGACGCCGGCAGTCATCGCCGCACCGGCAGCGATCGAGGCAGCGGGCGCGGCGCCGCCGGCACCAGTCGCCTTCCCGCCGGCCGAGGAGCGCGCGGTGCGGCGCACACGAGCAAGCACGGCCACCTGGCTCCTCCGGATCGCCGCGGTGCTCGTGATCGCGGTGCTCGGGGGCTGGAACCTGCTGCTCCAGAGCGACCTCTCAGCCGCCCGGACCTACCAGCAGAACGTGTCCGCGGTTCTGGACACGGCCGCGCAGCCCGGTTCGCTGACGGCCGTCCTCGCCGGTGAAGGCGGTACGGGTGCCGGACTGGCGGCGGTGGATTCGGCCGGCAACGTCGCCCTTGCCATCCGGAACCTGGCGCCGACCTCCGGTGCCGCCGTCTATGAGGCCTGGGTCATCGCCAGCGACGGGGTCCCGGTGCCGCTGGGCGGGTTCCAGGTCGGCAAGGACGGGACGGCCTCGTTCCGCGCGAGCGGGCTGCCGACGGCGAGCGGGATCGTCCTGGCGCTGACCCTTGAACCGGGCCCCGGCGCGACGACACCGACACTGCCGATCGTCTCGAAGGGCGTTGCCAGCGCGGCTCCCGGGTAGGCCTCGCCGCGGATTGGGCGTGGGCGCCTGCCGACGTGACTGCCAGTCAGCACGTGTCCGCTGAACGGACGGATGGGGCCAGCTTCGTGATGGTTGGGTGACTGGGAGCCGCCTGATCGTGTCGACGGAGGCCGCACCGCGGACATGTCTGGCGTTCGGTCCCTGGGTGTTGCCTGCCAGCCACTTCCGGCAGACCCCGTCCGTCGCCACGGGCACCGGCCCCCGGACGGAATCGTCGGCTCGGGTCGTGCCGGGCGGTGTGGGCTCCTCCTGGCGCGGAGCTAGGCCTCTGGTGTCACCCCGGCCGCCACCGCCCCGCGTCCCTCGTCACGAGCCCGGCCCAGGGCGCTCGACGCAGCGGCGATCAATGTCTCGCTGCTCGTACCGTCGGCAGGGAACCGTGCGACGCCGGCCGAGACCGTGATCGGCCGGCCGGCGACAGCGGGCAGCGCCCGGATCCCGTCGAGAACCCGCTGCGCAACGGTCATCCCGGCCGACCCGGGCGCCACGAGGACGAACTCGTCGCCGCCGATCCGCCCGACCGTGTCGACCAGCCGGACCGACTCCGCAAGCACTGCGGCAACTCGCCGAAGCACGTCGTCGCCGGCCTCGTGGCCGCCGCTCCGGTTGGTGGCCTGGAAGTCGTCGACGTCGAACATTGCGAGCGACACTTCGCTCCCCTGGCGCCCGGCTCTCGCCAGCTCGAGCTCTAGGATGCGTGCCACGGTCCGCTCATTGGCCAGGCCGGTGAGTGGATCGGTGTGCGCCATCCGCTCGAACCAGTCGGACCGCTCGGCCACGGTCGAGGCCAACCGCGCTCGGTCCACGGCCACGGAGGCGAGTGCCGCGAACGACCGCAGCAACTCGCGCGATGCGTCGTCGACCGCATGCGGCGATGGCCAGCCCAGTCCCATCGAGCCGACGACCTCCTGGACGCCGCCGGTGGACACGATGAGCGGCAGATAGGCGCCCACGAACGGCGTCCCATCGGCCATCGTTGCCTCGCGATCGAAGGTCGAGCTTCGGCCAAGCGCCGCCGCGGCGAACGGATGCGCCGGATCGATCACCTCGTCGGCCAGGCGCGACACGGCGGCCTCGTCGAAGCCATGCGTCGCGACCGGCTGCAACCCCGGGCGATCGGGATCCTGCACCAGGACGGCGCCCATCGCCGATCCGAGCGCCGTCGTCGCCGCCGCGAGCACCGCGCCCAGGGCGGTCTCGAGATCGCCGGCATCGGCGACGCCGTTGATGGCGGCGATGAGCGAACGGCTGGGATCTCGGGACGGGCCGTCGGTCGACACGGAAGGCTCCTGCACGTAACTGGATTCCTCGGGGCGGGCATCGTACACCTCGTCATTTGCCGCCGAACCGCCGGCCGCATTGACCCGGGTCGCTCGCGCCGCTGATACTCCGCGCGTGAAGCTCATCGTGGCCATCGTGCACAACGAGGATGCCGGCGCCCTGGTCAACGCGCTGCTCGACAAGGAGTTCCGGGCGACTCGCCTCAACAGCTCCGGCGGTTTCCTCAAGCAATCGAATGCGACGATCTTCCTGGGCGTCGAGGACGCGGACGTCGACGAGGTGCTGACGATCGTCCGGGCGAACTGCACGTCGCGGACGCAGGTCGTCAACCCGATGCCGCCGATCATGGAGCCGGGCGAGTTCTTCATGCCCTATCCGCTCGAGGTGGAAGTCGGTGGGGCGACCGTGTTCGTCCTCCCGGTCGAGCGCTTCGAGCGGCTCTAGTCGCCGCCTCGAGCCACCGTCGCTGATGTCCTTCCGACCGGATATCGTCGCGGTCTGGATCTACCGCGTCCCGGACCCCGATCGACCGGAATCCATCGAGCTCCTCCTCATCCGGCGCGCTCCTGGTCGAGAGCTCGCCGGGCTCTGGCAGTGCGTGACCGGCTCGATCGAGTCCGGCGAACGAATCGCGCTCGCGGCACTCCGCGAGCTGGGTGAAGAGACCGGTATCCTGGGCGATGGGATCGAGGCCTTCTACGACCTCGACCTGGTCATCTCGTTCCATTGGCCGGACGCCGATGCGGTGCTCAGTGAGGTCGTCTTCGCCGTGCTGGTGGGGTCGGGCACGGAGCCGGTCCTCTCGGTGGAACACGACGCGTTCCGCTGGGTCGACCCGGCCGAGGCGGTCCGATTGACGGTCTGGCCCTCGTATCGCGAGTCGATCGACCGCCTCGTCACCATCCTGCCCGACCCCGAGCGGGCGGCCTGGCTCGAGACGGATCTCGACGGCCGGCGGATCATCCGCTGACGGTGGCCGGGACACCCGCGGAGGGATCGGTCGACGCGGCCAGCCTCAGTAGATCTCTGGGACGAACGTCTGGTCCGTGATCGGTGGCCGGACGTACCCGTTGTCCGGTTGCCGCGGCGGCAGGACGATGGGCTCGGGCGTGAGGTCCTCGTATGGGATCAGGCTCACCAGGTGATGGATGACGTTGAGCCGGGCCCGCTTCTTGTCGTCGGCGTTGACGACGTACCAGGGGGCCTGCTTGATGTCCGTGTGCGCGAACATCTCGTCCTTGGCCATGGAGTACTCCACCCAGCGAGCGCGTGACTGGAGATCCATCGGGCTGAGCTTCCAGCGCTTCGTCGGATCCTCGATGCGACCCCTGAACCGCCGTTCCTGCTCGTCGTCGCTGACCGAGAACCAGTACTTGATGACCGTCAACCCGGATCGAACCAGCATTCGCTCGAACTCCGGGCACGACCGCAGGAACTCCTCGTATTCGTCATCCGTGCAGAAGCCCATGACCCGCTCGACGCCGGCCCGGTTGTACCAGCTGCGATCGAAGAGGACCATCTCGCCGGCCGCCGGGAGGTGCTCGGCGTAGCGCTGGAAATACCACTGGGAACGCTCGCGTTCGGTCGGTGCCGGCAGGGCGACGACTCGCGCGTAGCGCGGGTTGAGCGAGAGCGTGATGGTCTTGATCGCCCCGCCCTTGCCGGCGGCGTCGCGGCCCTCGAACAGGATGACGACCTTGAGCCCGCGGGCCTTGATCCATTCCTGGCACTTGACCAGCTCGACCTGGAGCCTGGCAAGCTCCTCGCGGTAGACCTTGCCCGAGATGGTCCGCACGTTGGCGCCGATCGACTCGACCGGCGGATCTGGCCACACCTGCGCCAGCTCGACGTTCTGATGGTGCTGCTCCGACTTCGACTTCGCCATGTGAGCGGCCTCCTTGCCGGCCAGTATCCGCCACCGCCGGCCATCAGCTACGGCCGATCGGCCTTCGGCTAGACTGCGGTCGAAGGGCAGCCCATCCGTGAGGCGGAACTCCACCTTCGGTGGAACCCAGGAGGGCCACGTGATCGATCGTACGGCGACCCCGATTCCCGAAGCGTCAGCGGCCGCGCAGCGGCGCGTCTTTCGCTCGAAGGTGGACACGATCCGGCCGACCTATGGATTCGAGGACGTCTCGCTGGCTCCCGGCACCGACACGATCGAGCCGGCCGACGTGGACCTGGCGCAGGCCTTCTGCGGGATCGACCTGGCAATCCCGATCCTGGCCTCGGCGATGGACGCGGTCGTCGACGCGTCGTTCGCCGGCGCGCTCGGAAGGCTCGGTGGGCTTGCCGTCCTCAATCTCGAAGGCGTCCAGGCGCGCTATGACAATCCGGACGCCGTCCTGGCGCGGATCGCCACGGCTCCGGATTCCGACGTTCACGCGCTGCTCGCCGAGGCCTACCAGCAACCGATCCGCGAGGAGCTGATCTCCCGCCGCCTGAACGAGATCCACGCCTCGGGGTCCAGGGCCGCCGTGGCCGCCACGCCTGCCGCCGCGCGCCGGTTCGGCCCGTTCTGCGCCGAGCACGGCGCGGACCTGTTCCTAGTCCAGAGCCAGGTCTCGAGCGCCCGTCACCTCGCCACGGACTACGACCCGCTGTCCCTGGCCGATTTCACGCGGTACATGCCGATCCCGGTGGCGGTCGGCAACACGACCAATGCCGAAGCGGCGTTCGCGCTGATGGAGCAGGGAGCCGCGGCCGTCTTCGTGGGCGTGGGCCCCGGCGCCGCGTGCACGACCCGCGAGGTGCTCGGTATCGGGGTTCCGCAGGTCACCGCGATCAGCGACGTGGCCGCCGCGCGCGACGCCTACTTCGCCGAGACCGGCCGGTACGTCCCCGTCGTCGCCGACGGCGGCATGCGCCGGGGCGGCGAGCTGGCCAAGGCCATCGCGGCCGGCGCGGACGTGCTGATGATCGGCTCGCCGCTCGCCCGGGCCGAGGAGGCGCCGGGACGTGGAACGAACTGGGGGATGGCGGCACCGTCGCCGACGCTGCCACGGGGAACGCGGATCAAGGTCGGGACGGTCGGCACACTGGAGCGGATCCTGTTCGGACCGGCAACGGTGACCGACGGGTCCGAGAACCTGGTCGGCGCGCTGCGTCAGTCCATGGCCGCACTCGGGGCACGGACGATCCGGGAGATGCAGCGAGTCGAGATGGTCTATGCCCCGTCCACCCAGACCGAGGGCAAGTCCTGGCAGCGAAGCCGCTGACCGCCGCGAGCGGTGGATCCAACGCGATGGAGGACGACCTCGTCGCCTCGGGACGCTTCGTGAGGATCACGACCGTCGGTGAACGGAGCGGGCTGGCGCGGCCGGTCACCATCGGGTTCGTCGAGGACGACGACGGCCCGTCCGGCTCGATCCTGGTGGCGGCCGGAGGGACGGACACCGGCTGGGCTCGCAACCTGCTGGCGGATCCGAGCTGCCGGGTCGAGATCGGGGGGCGGTCATTCGAGGCGGTCGCCGAGCCGCTGACGCCGGCCGAGCACGCTCGAGCCATCCGTGGCCTGATCCTCCGCTATGGGACGCCGGCCGAAGGGTTGGGGCGCGGCGATTCCTTCCGGCTTCGACCGACTGCCGACGGTCGAGGCGACCTGCCCGGCGCGACCCCGGAGTCACCGTCGTGAGCGTCACCGTGCAGATCGAGACGACGATCGGGCGCCTGCCCGCGGACGTCTTCGCCGAGCTGACGGCGATCGAGCGGTTCCCCGAATGGCTGATCGCATCCGGCATCGTTCGCGTCGAGCGGCTCGACGAGGGCCCGCTCGCGGTGGGCTCGCGTCTCCGGATCAGCCAGTCGGTGGGCGGGCGATCCACGACCCTCGACGGTGCCATTTCGGTCCTCGAGCCCGGATCCGCGTTCGGGCTGCGCGGCCGCGACCCGGACGGCGTGACCATCGAGCTGGATGCCCAGCTGTCGTTCGACGATGGCCTGACGACGCGAATGCGCTGGTCGCTGCGGATGGGCCTGCCGCTTCGCTTCCGGATGTTCGAATCGATGATCGCGCCGCAGGCGAAGCGTGCGGCCACCCTGGACCTCGAGGCGTTCAAGCGCCGGTTGGAGTCGGCCGCCGGTCGCTGATCCCGTCCGTCGCCCTTGACATCTGTCCACCCGGACCCCGCGTCGTCTGCCGATGGCCCAGGTGGCCGCCCCTGACTACGTTGAGCGCAGCGATCCGGCGCACTGATGCCGGCCACCTGGAGTCCAACCGTCATGCCTTTGTCCCGTTCGCACCTGTTCGCGGCCGCCGTGCTGGGCCTCGGGGGCGGCCTGCTCACGGTCACGGTGCTCGCCATCGTCGTGGCCAGGGCGGTCCTCGAGGCCGGCGTCCCCGGCGTCGTCGCGAAGCCGCAGGACGTCGCGCTGCTCGGCGACCTGTTCGCGGTCGTGCCGTTCACCGTCACGTTCGCCGCGGCCAACCTGGCAGCCTCCATCGGGCTCGCCATCGGGCGGTCGTGGGCTCCGCGCGTCGCCCGCTGGGTCGCCGGCGTGGCCGTCGCCATCGGCCTGCTCGGCCTGGTGCTGCTGATCGCCGGCAGCGGTCCTGTCTCGACGACCGCCGCCGGACGCGGGAGCGACCCTGACGGTCTCGCGGTCATCAGCCTGTTCGTCTGCGCGTACGCCTGGGCGGCGATCGCGGTTCGACTGCCCTTCGAGCCGCAACGGCCACGCCTCGTCCCGGCAGCCGCCTGACTGACGCCACGAAGGGAATCACGACGTGCTTGAATCTGCCGCCTCCGCACCGGGCGTCCCGATGGCCCTGCCCCGCTACGCCTACCGCCGCGGCACCCGCGGCTTCGCTGCACTCCTGATCGGGCTCGCTGGTTGTGTCGTGAGCGCCGTCGGGATCGCCGTCCTTCCGGAATCGAACCTGGATCGGCTCGCGCTGTCGTGGCTGATCCCGCTGGCCGCCAGCTTCGGGATCGCCCATTTCGTCGCGGCCTACGGCCTGCTCGCTCGCCGGTCGTGGAGCGCGGCCCTGACCGGCTATCTGGCCGCGATCGGGACCGGCACCGCGGTCTACGGGCTGCTCGCAACGCTGACCGGATTGGACCCCTTCGTGGCCACCAGCACACTGCCGGCGGATCAAGCCCGAGCCGACGGCCTCGGACTGCTGGCCTGGATGATCGGCCTGTGGCTGGTCGCGGCTCGCTTCGCCTGGCGGGCCTTCCGTCCGGAGTCGGCGGGCGATCCGCGCTGACGGCTATGCTCGGCCACATGACGGCCGAGATCGCGTCGCTCTACGAACGAGCCGGAGGGGCGCCCTTCTTCGAGGCGCTCGTCGGGCGGTTCTACGCCGCCGTGGCCCGCGATCCGCTGCTCCGGCCTATCTACCCGGACGCGGACCTGGCGCCGGCCCAGCGTCGCCTCACGCTCTTCCTGGTCCAGTACTGGGGTGGGCCAACCACCTACGACGACGAGCGCGGTCACCCGCGCCTCCGGATGCGCCACGCGCCGTTCACCATCGGCCCCGGCGAGCGGGATCGATGGCTGGAGCTGATGCGCGCCGCGCTCGCCGACGTCGCGCCTCCCGACGATGTGGCCGGAGAGCTCGACCGCTACTTCGCCATGTCTGCCGAGGCGATGCGCAACCGCGGGTAGCGACCCGAAAGCGGGTGGCTTCGCGCGTGATCGAGGGTCGCGCCCGGTACACTGGACGCGGCGGGCACGGCGAGCGGAGGCGGCATCGACGATGGCGGAGGCAACAGAAGAGGCGGCAAACCACCAGCCCGAGCGGGCGGCGCTGTCCGGGCAGCGCGGCAAGACCGTCCACGGCGCGGCGGCCAACGCCGGCCATCGCGTGCTCGCACCGGACGACGCCGAGGTCGAGGCCTACCTGGAGACCGCGCTCAATGCGCCGGCTCCGGACCGCTCCGCCGACGATCGTCCGTCCGGGGCCAGCGGCACGGCTCGCCAGACCGTTGTCGTCCTCGACTTCGGCAGCCAGTTTGCCCAGTTGATCGCGCGCCGCGTTCGCGAGCTCGACGTGTATTCCGAGCTCCTGCCCCATGACACTCCGTACGCGGAGCTGGTGCGGCGCGGAGCACGAGCGATCATCCTGTCGGGCGGCCCCAATTCCGTCTACGACGAGCATGCACCGCGGCCCGATCCAGCCATCTGGGCCGGACGGATCCCGGTGCTGGGGATCTGCTATGGCGCGCACCTGATGGCGCACGAGCTCGGCGGCGACGTCCTGCCCGCGGACCGCGGGCGGGAGTACGGACCTGCCAGCGTCACGATCACCGGGGACGACGACCTGTTCGCCGGAATCGAGCGCGAACAGCCGGTCTGGATGAGCCACGGCGACTCCATCACGCGGCTGCCCGAGGGCTTCCACGCGACGGCCGAGACGGACTCCACGCCGTTCGCAGGGCTCGCCGATCCCAGCCGCAACCTCTACGGCATCCAGTTCCATCCCGAGGTCGTTCACACGCCGCGTGGCCGAGACCTGCTGCGCAACTTCGTGGTGGGGATCGCCGGCGTGGCACCCACCTGGACGGCGGCCAACTTCGTCGACACCACGGTGGCCGCGATCCGCGACCGCGTCGATGCGCACGCCCGGGCGACCGGCTCGGATGGCCTGGTCATCTGCGCGCTGTCCGGCGGCGTGGATTCGGCGGTCGCGGCCGCCCTGGTCCACCGGGCGGTGGGGGATCGGCTGACCTGCATCTACGTCGACCACGGCTTGATGCGCAAGAAGGAATCGGAATTGCTGCGGGTCACCTTCGAGCGGGACCTCGGCATGCGCCTGGTGATGGTCGATGCCCGGCAGCGGTTCCTGGCCCGCCTCGCGGGCGTGGAGGATCCGGAAGCCAAGCGCAAGATCATCGGCGACGAGTTCATCCGCGTCTTCGAGGAAGAGGCGGCCAAGATCAAGGGCGAATCGGGCCGGATCGACTTCCTCACCCAGGGCACGCTGTACCCCGACGTCATCGAATCGGCGACCTCCGAGACCAAGACCGCCCAGAAGATCAAGACCCACCACAACGTGGGTGGCCTCCCAGCGGACCTGCGCTTCCAGCTGATCGAGCCGCTGCGCTACCTGTTCAAGGACGAGGTCCGCAAGGTCGGGCTGGAGCTTGGCCTGCCCGAGGCGATGGTCCTGCGGCAACCCTTCCCCGGACCCGGGCTGGCGATCCGGATCATCGGCGAGGTCACGGCCGAACGGCTCGACACGCTGCGCGAGGCGGATTGGATCGTCATCGACGAGATCAAGGCCGCCAACCTCTACCGCTCGCTCTGGCAGTCCTTCGCAATCCTGACGCCGGTTCGCTCCGTGGGCGTGATGGGCGATGGCCGAACCTATGCCAATGTCGTGGCCATTCGCGCGGTCACCTCCGAAGACGGCATGACGGCCGACTGGGCAAAGCTCCCGTACGACGTCCTCGGCAAGATCTCGTCGCGCATCGTCAACGAGGTTCCGGGCGTCAACCGCGTGGTCTACGACATCAGCTCCAAGCCCCCCGCCACCATCGAATGGGAGTGACGGAGTCCTGATCACCCCTGACGGATGGGCTATCGTGCCCTCGAATGCGCGCGGTAGCATGCGCGCATGACCGACACGTCGAGTACGGGGGAACGTCCGGTGAGCGCTGTCTGTCCTTGGTGTTCCGCGGCGCTGACACCGGACGCGATCGTCTGTCCGTCATGTGGCGCGAACCTCGTCGCCGATGGCGACCCGAACGTCCCCGGTGTCACCGCGATCGACGCGGCCTCGCTGGTTCGTTCGAAGGCCACGCCGCAGCCACGCAGTCGGCTGCTGTCGTGGATCAGCGGGGAGTACCAGTCCGACGCCCCCTCCCAGGCTGAGTCCCAGGCCATTGCGCCGCCCGACGACGAGGTCCGGCGCGAGATCCTGCGCCTCGAGCTCGAGGCACACGTCGCCAACCTGCAGGCCGAGGCGGACGCCATTCGCGCCGAGGCTGCCGCTGAAGGCCGGACGATCAATCTGCCGGAGATCGCCGCGCCCGACGACAGCGACACCGATCCCGCCGCCGGCGACGGGGAAGCGGGCGACGGGGACGCGGCTGCCGCGGAGACCGAGGTTCCGGCGACCGCCGAAGCCGGCGATGCAGCGGAGCAGCCGCCGGCCTGACCCTGACCGGTCGGCGCGCCGGCCCCGCTATCCTGCGCGGGTGCCCGACCGCCTGCCGCCGCCCGGACCGTCATTCCTCCGGGAGCAGGCCGTCCGTGCCGGCGATCGAGTCATGCAGGCCGGAATGGGCCGGCCGTCCGAGGCACCGGACGGCTGGTGGCTGGCGATCCTCTGGGTGACCGATGACGCCGGTGTCGTCAGCTTCCGTGATGTCGCTCCAGGGACGGGACCGCCGCCAGACCCGCCGCTCGCTCGTCTGGGCCCGGCGATCAGCGGCGCCCTGTCCGGGATGATCCTCGAGGACGGCGGGCGGCTCCAGATGCGCCTTGGGCTGGTACAGGCGCCGGATGACCCGGATCGGCCGTGGCGCGTCCCGCTCGCCATCCGGGCGGCGTTCCGCTTCGAGCCCGCACGGGCGGCGGCGATGCGCCCAAACGAACTGGCCGAGACGGTGTTGACCGGGTTCCGCCGGTCGGTGGAGGGCCTCCACAAACCCTGAGCGTGTCAGACGCGTAGACTCGACAGACATGCGCGACCTCTTCGACGACTTTCTGGACGAGCTGCGCAAGCGCGAAGCCGCCGTTCGCGGGCAGTCGGCCGGCCGGCCGGGTGATCCCGGGCACGACGAGCCTGCGGCCGACGAGCCTACCGACGAGCCTACCGACGAGCCCGACGGCGCGGTCGCCGACGAGACGGCCGACGCGGATTCGCCCCCCGACGTCGAGGAGCCGGACGCCGACGCCGAGGAATCAGACGCCGAGCCCCGTCCCATCTTCGACGCGCCGCGAGGGCGAGGCGGACCGCCGCGCCGTCGGGGACCGGGCGGTCCGAATGACGGTGGCGACCTCGGTGGGCGCGCGGCACGCGCCGGCCGTCGCTTCGGGCTGGCGGTCATCATCCTCGCGATCGTCGCGCTCATCATCCTGTTCGGGGTCGGGATCGATCTCTGGACGGACGCGCTGTGGT
>JBGPVC010000078.1:0-13141 GCA_041491485.1 Candidatus Limnocylindria bacterium | reverse complement strand
GTAGATGCCATACGAGCGAGCCCCGATCCAGCGCAGCGGGCCGCCGTCGAGCAGCGGCCCGAGCCGGCTCCGCGGATGGACCGCCGCCGCGATCACCGCGACCGTGGCGATCGCCACGAGCGCGAGGCCGCCCTGGTAGAGAGACGGCTCGAAGGCATCGGCCGCGACGAAGGACCACGCCAGCCCGGCCAGCCCGACGATGCCCAGGGGTTCCACCAGCCGGCCGACTCGACGGCTCTTCCAGAGCCTCGGGACGGCCGCGCCGTCGGCGCCGACGCTCGCCACCGGCACCCAGATGAAGGCCAGCGCGGCACCCAGCAGCAGGCCGGTCAGGCGGGTGTCCGTCCCGTAGTACAGGCGCGACGGATCGGCGCCAGGCTGGAACAGCACCGCCATCCAGACCGCCGAACCGAGGGCGCCGACCACGGTGAGCACGAGCCCGGCACGCCGTCCCGCCATCAGCAGGACGGAAAGGACCAGCGGCCAGAGCAGGTAGAACTGCTCCTCGATGGCGAGCGACCAGAGGTGCATGAACAGCGACGGTCGCCCGATCGTCTCGAAATACGACTGATCCCCGGCGATCAGGTGCCAATTCGTCACGTACGCGAGCGCGGCGATGGCGTCCGGTCGGAGCCGGGCGATCTCCTCGGGTACCACGACCACGGCAAGCGCCAGGGTCGCGGCCAGCAGGAAGAACAGGGCGGGCAGCAGCCGGCGCGCTCGGCGGATCCAGAACCGGACGGGATCGATCCGGCCCGTGCGCCGATGCTCCGCCAGCAGGAGCGCGGTGATCAGGTAGCCGCTGATCACGAAGAAGACCTCGACGCCCAGGAAGCCACCCTGCGCCCGGTCGAACCCGGCGTGATAGGCGAGGACCGCGAGAACCGCGATCGCGCGCAGCCCGTCGAGGCCGCTGAGGTGCGACAACCGGCCGAGGTCGCGCTCGGTCGCTCCTCGGACGGCGGCGGTCGGGGCGGCGTCCGAACTGGTCGCGACCGTTTGCGGCATGTTCCTGCGGAGTGGCCGAGGTGGGTCCGAGCGGCCCCGGGGGACGGAGATCCAGGGGTGGCGCCGGTTCCCCGCATCCTACCGCGTCAGTCGATGCGGCGCCCCGGTCCGGCGCTGGAGGGTCGGTTCAGCCGGTCAGTCGGTCGTGGATCGGCCCTGCGCGTCGATCTGGACCTGGAGAAGCGTGCGGATCAGGGCCAGGCGCTCGCCGTCGGCCGGGACGGAATCCAGCAGGACGCCACGGCCACCGTCCCACCGTCGCGCGACGTCGGGCGGGTTCTCGCCCCGAAGCACGGCCGCCGCCTGGACCGCGGCACCCATGGCGACCGCCTCGGTGGCGTCGGGAACCTGCACCGCGCGACCGGTCAGCCGGCGAACGACCGACCGCCATGTGTCGCCGCGAGCGCCGCCGCCCACGAGCAGGAGCGGCGCGCCCGGATCGAGGCCACCGACCGCCTGGCCGATGGCATCGAACGCGACCAGCAACGAGGCGACCGCTCCTTCGTACGCGGCCATCAGGATCTGCTGCGGGGTCGTGGTGTGGCGCAGGCCGCTGATCGTGCCGCTCGCCGACGGGAGGTTGGGGGTGCGCTCGCCGTCGAGATAGGGCAGCACGACCACGTCACCGGCCGGCTCGACGTCGTCCCGGTCGAGCCCGAGCCAGCCAGCCATGCGGTCGACCGCGACCGTGCAGTTGAGGGTCGCCGCGAGCGGCAGGAAGCGGCCGGTCGCGTCGGCGAACCCGGCGACGATGCCCGTCGAGTCGGAGGTCGGCCGATCGGACACCGCGAAGATCGTGCCGGACGTCCCCAGGCTCATGGCCGCCTGGCCGACGGTCAGGCCCAGGCCCAGCGCGGCCGCCGCGTTGTCGCCCGTTCCGGGGCCGACGACCGTCCCCACCGCCAGCCCCAGCTCGCGAGACGCGGCCGCGGTCACCGTGCCTGCCGCCTCAGCGGGCCCGACGATGGCCGGCAGGCGATCGGGGGACAGGTCGACCTCGGGCAGCGACAGGATCTCGTCCAGGTAGCCGCCGGTTGTCGGCGACCACCAGCCCGTCCCGGAGACGTCGCTGCGATCCGTCGTGCCGCGCCCGGTCAGCCGTTCCGTGACGTAGTCGTGCGGCAGGCGGATGGCGACGGTGGCCCGGGCGATCTCGGGCTCGGTCCGGCGAAGCCAGGCCCACTTGCAGACGGTGAACGAGGCGACAGGCCGGAGGCCGGTCAGTCGCGCCCAGGTCTCGGCCCCGAGCCGATCGGTGAGATGCTCGGCGTCCGGGGCGGCACGCGTGTCGTTCCAGAGCGAAGCCGGACGGAGTGGCGATCCGTGCCCGTCGAGGGTGACCAGGCCGTGCTGCTGTCCGGCGACCGCGATCGCGCCGACCTCGCTCGCCCGGCCGGTGGCGGCGAGGGCGATCCGGAGCGCCGACCACCACTCGCGCGGGTCGGTCTCACGCGCACCGGCGGTCCCGGACACCGTGTGGCGGGCTTGGCCGCTGGCGACGACGACCCCGCTGTCGGCATCGGCGATGACCACCTTGGTGGCCTGCGTCGAGCTGTCGACTCCGGCAACGAGCGAGCTGGTCGGCATCGGTCTCCTCCGGCTGGCGCCGATGGTCATCGATTCGGCGGTGCGGTGCTCTCCCGGACGATGAGCTCGGTCGCCAGCTCCACGCGGGTCTGTGACGGATGCTCGCCGTTGGCCAGCCGCAGGGCGAGGCGGGCGCCGGCGATGGCCATCTGGACGAGCGGCTGCCGAACCGTGGTCAGCGGCGGTCCCACCCAGGTGGCGACCGGCAGGTCGTCGAAGCCCACGACACTGAGGTCTTCGGGGATGTGCAGGCGCGCCTCGCGAGCAGCCTGGTAGACGCCGAGCGCCTGGAGATCGTTGCCGGCGAAGATCGCCGTCGGCCGATCCGGCAGGCGGAGGAGCGCTCGGCCCTCGGCCACCCCGTCCTGGACGTGGAAGTTGCCGTAGCGGATGAGACCAGGATCGATTGGAACCTCGGCTTCGTCCATCGCCGCCCGGTAGCCGTCGAGCCGGGCGCGGCTGCACAGGACGCTCTCCGGTCCGGCGATCACCCCGATCCGTCGGTGGCCAAGGCCCAACAGGTGTCGCGTTGCGGCCAGACCGCCGCTCCAGTTCGTCGCGCCGATGGACGGCGTGTCGTGGAGCGGCTCGCCGGTCGGGTCCACCACGACGAGCGCGATCCCTCGTGAGTTCAGCAATGCCCGCTGTCCCTCGCTCAGATCGGACAGTACCGCGATGACGCCGGTCGGGCGGCGGGCGAGGACGCCTTCGATCCAGCTCCGGCCCGGCGTCCGGCGTCCCTGCATCTCGGACAGGACGACCGCGAGGTCGTGCTCGCGCGCCACCTGCTCGACGCCCATGATGATCTCGAGCGCCCAGTCGCTTTCGAGCTCGTGGAAGATGACCTCGAGCAGGGGTGCCGGGCGGACCGACTTGCGGGATCGCTCGTAGCCATGCTCCAGGATGACCGCCTCGACGCGCTGCCTGGTCTTGGGCGAGACATCCGAGCGGCCGTTGATGACCTTCGACACGGTGGGCGCCGAGACGCCGGCCGCGGCCGCGATCCGGGCGATCGTCGATTGTCGACGAGGGCTGGCTCTTGGCGCGGTCGGGACCGTGGTCATGGCGGCAGTGTATCGAAACTTTCGGCCGCTGTGTAGGCGTTCCGAGCCGGGTGGCACATGATCCATCCGGTTGCAGCCCGGGTTCCTGTTCGTATCTTGACGGCGTCGACAAGGATGCGTAGAGTCCGATTCTCGAAAGCGATCGGTCATGCGAACGAAACTTTCGGGATCAGCGAGGTCGACGCGGATCTTCAGCGGTCCAGCCGGCTTCTGGCGGTAGAGCGATGATCGGTGCGCCTGGACGTCAGTTTCCTGGAGGCGATCTCGTCCCGTTCGGTGCCTCCTCCACTCAGCGGGGCGAGGTCGTCCCTGTCCACGAGACATTCCCGGCATTCCACAACGATCACGTCTCCCGTCACGGCCATCCGGTGGCCGCCTGTCGCCGGCATGGCCGCATTCGCGCAACCGAGCCGTAGGAGGAGCAGCTGGAGGAGGCGCGGCGCGTCACGAAGGATCGAGACCCCACGAGGAGGAGCGAGGAATGACAGGAGGTCAACCAGTGACAACGCGTTGGCGATTGCTAGGCGTCATGGGCGTCATGGCGCTCGTGTTCAGTGCCTGTTCGGGCGGTGGCGCGACGACCGCTCCGTCCGCGGCCGCGCCATCTGAGGCGGCCCCCTCGGTCGTAGCCAGCGAGGCGCCGTCGGAGGCGCCGCCGTCGGAGGCCGCGGCCCCCGTCACCATCGAGTGGTGGCACATCTCGAAGGACGATCCGGGCAAGACGCTCTTCAAGGGCATCGCGGACGCCTACATGGCCGCCCACCCGAACGTCACGATCAACATCACCGTCCTCGAAAACGAGGCGTTCAAGACCAAGCTCACGACCCAGATGCAGTCCGGCACCCCGCCGGACCTGTTCCAGTCGTGGGGCGGCGGCACGATGGCCGCGCAGGCCGATGCCGGGATGCTCAAGGACATCACCGCCGACGTCGCCCCGTGGAAGGACACGGTCAACGCCGGCGCCATGAGCATCTACTCGTACAACGGGAAGCAGTACGGCGTCCCGTGGGACATGGGCATGATCGGCTTCTGGTACAACAAGGCCCTCTTCACGAAGGCCGGCATTGCCGCGCCGCCGACGACGTGGGATGAGTACGTCGCCGACGTGAGCAAGCTCAAGGCGATCAAGGTCGCCCCGCTTGCCATCGCGGGCAAGGACATGTGGCCGTCCATGCACCTGTGGACGTACCTCGTCCTGCGCATCGGCGGGTCGGACGCGCTCCAGCAGATGATCCAGTCCGGCGACTGGAACACCGACGCCTGCAAGGCGGCCGGCGACGCGGTCCTCAAGCTGAACGCCCTTAACCCGTACCAGTCCGGCTACAAGAGCGCGACCTACGACAACGAGGCCGCGGCTGTCGGTAATGGCCAGGCGGCCATGGAGCTGATGGGTCAGTGGGCTCCCGGCGTCCAGGTCGCCGACAGCACCAGCAAGCAGGGGCTCGGCAGCGACCTCGGCTGGTTCGCGTTCCCGGCGGTGACCGGCGGCGCGGGCGCAGCCACGGACGGCGTCGGCGGCGGCAACGGGATTGCCGTCGGCAAGAACGCACCGCCCGAGGCGGTCGACTTCCTCAAGTTCTTCAGCAGCGTCGCGAACGCCAGCGCGCTCAACAGCTCGACGCCACCAACCGCGCTGTCCCCCGTCATCGGGACCGAGAGCACGGTCAGCGACCCGAACCTGCAGGCTGTCCTGGCCGGACGAAATGCAGCGGGCTTCATCCAGCTATACCTCGACCAGGCGACGTCGCCGGCCATGGGCACGGCGATCAATGAGGCAACGGTAGCGCTGTTCCTCGGCCAGTCGACGCCCGAGAAGGTGTGCCAGGCGATCACGGACGCGGCTGCCACGCAGTAGCGATCCGCCTCTCCACACCACCGCCAGCATGGCGACAATGAGCGGGCCGGCTCACGCCGGCCCGCTCGATTTCACTCGCGGAGCCAAAGGACGGAGATGACCACGACGAGCGCGATCGGCGCCCGACGCTCGGGGGCCAGCGCCAGACTGCGGGCAAAGTGGCTGACCATCGTCCTCTTCCTGCTGCCCGCCCTCGCGCTGTATCTCCTGTTCGTCCTGTTCCCCATCGTCCAGGCGGCGCACTACAGCCTGTTCAAGTGGAACGGGTTGCAGCCCCTGACCGACTTCATCGGCCTGAAGAACTACCAGGTCGCCCTGAGCAACCACGCCTTCACCTCGGCGGTTGGCAACAACGCGCTGATCGTGGTGCTCTCGCTGGCCATCCAGATTCCGTTCTCGTTGTCGCTCGCGGTCCTGCTCAACCGGCGCTTTCCTGGCAGGGCGATCTTCCGACTGATCTTCTTCCTGCCGTACGTCCTGTCGGAGGCCATCACCGGCATCGTCTTCAGCCTGATGCTCCGGCCGGAGGGGATCGTCGACGCGACGCTCTCGGGCGCCGGTCTCGGCGGCTTCGTCCAGGATTGGCTGGGCGACGGCGGGATCGTGATGCTGACCCTCTTCGTCATCATCTCGTGGAAGTACTTCGGGTTCCACATGATCATCCTGCTGGCCGGACTCCAGGGCATCCCCCACGAGCTCGAGGAGGCGGCCCTCATCGACGGCGCCGGCCGCTGGCAGGCCTTCCGCTACATCTCCCTGCCGTTGCTGGGACCGACGCTGAGGGTGTCCGTGTTCCTGTCGATGATCGGCGCGCTCCAGCTGTTCGACATGATCTGGGTGATGACCAAGGGGGGTCCGGTCGGCGCGTCGAACACCATGGCGATCCAGATGTTCAAGAGCGGCTTCACGAGCCAGCAGATGGGCTACGGCAGCGCCCTGGCGGTGATCCTGTTCATCTGCGCGCTGATCCTCGCCCTGGCCTACCAGCGTTTCGTGCTCCGACGCGACGTCGAGGGCGCGATCACGAACTTCAACGGGTAGCGCGATGGCGACGACGACATCAAGCGAGTCGAGTGTCACGACCGTGTCGGTCGCGCGTCAGCGGACCCGCCTGGCTCGGATCGGGATCTACAACCTCGCCAGCTACCTGATCCTGATCCTCGTCGCGGCCCTGATCCTGGTCCCGATCGGCTTCGCCGTCCTGGGCGGCTTCAAGTCCAACGGGCAGCTCGTGGGCGACCCGGGCGCCATCATCCCGAGCCCGTGGGTGCTGTCGAACTACACCGACGTCCTGTTCGGCCCCAACAGCGGCGTGTTCTGGAGGGAGGTCCTCAACAGCCTGATCGTGGCGGTCATCGCGGTTACGGCGACCGTCGTGCCCGCCTCGCTCGCCGCGTTCGCGTTCGCGCGGATCGCGTTCCGTGGGCGCGAGGCGATGTACACGCTGTTCACCCTCGGACTGCTGTTCCCGGCCGCGGTGGCGATCCTGCCCCTCTACATCCTGGTCCGTGACCTCGGCCTGTCAGGAAACTTCCTCGGCGTGGCACTTCCCGAAGCCGCCTTCGGCCTTCCGCTGACCGTCATCATCCTGCGACCGTTCTTCCGGAGCATTCCGGCCGAGCTCGAGGATGCCGCGAGGATGGACGGCTGCTCGACCTTCGGATTCTTCTGGCGGGTCCTGTTGCCGCTGGCCCGGCCGGCCCTCGCGACGGTCAGCGTCCTGGCGATCGTGACCACCTGGAACGCCTTCATGCTGCCCCTGATCCTGCTCAATGGGGAGGATCAGTGGACGCTGCCGCTCGGCGTGATGAACTTTTCCGGGCAGTACACCTCGGACCAGGCGCGCATCCTCGCGTTCACGGTCCTCGCGATCGTGCCGGCGATCCTCTTCTATGCCGTCGCGGAACGGCAGATCGTGCGCGGGCTGACAGCAGGCTCGGTGAAGGGCTGATGACGACCACACAGGCGCCCTATCGCGACGCGACGCTGCCCCTGGGGCAACGCGTCGCCGACCTCCTGGCGCGGATGACGATCGAGGAGAAGGTCGCCCAGCTCGGATCCGTCTGGTCGTTCGAGATCGTCGGCATCGGGGCCCTCAATCGCGAGCGCGCGCGAACCCTCGTCGGGAACGGCGTCGGCCAGATCACGCGGCTCGCTGGCGCCACGAACCTGGGGGCCTGCGAGGTCGCTGCGCTGGCCAACGATGTCCAGCGGTTCCTCGTCGAGGAGACCCGGTTGGGCATTCCCGCGATCATCCACGAGGAGTCGCTGCACGGCCTGGTCTCGCGTGATGCGCCGTGCTTCCAGCAGTCGATCGGCGCCGCGGCGGCCTGGGACACGGCGCTCGTCGAGGCCATGGCGACCACGCTTCGCCGGCGCATGCTGGCGACCGGCGCCCGCCAGTCGCTGGCGCCCGTCCTCGACGTCACGCGCGATCCACGCTGGGGGAGGATCGAGGAGACGTACGGGGAGGATCCCTACCTGGCAGCCGAGCTGGGGTGCGCCTATATCCGCGGCATCCAGGGCGAACACCTGGCGGATGGCGTGATCGCGACCGGCAAGCACATGGTCGGCCACGGGCTCGCCGAGGGCGGCCTCAACCAGGCGCCCGCGCACCTGGGCCCCCGGGAGATGCGCGACGAGCAGCTCTTCCCGTTCGAGGCCGCCGTCCGCGAGGCGGGCGTCGCCAGCATCATGCCGGCCTACTGCGACGTCGACGGTGTGCCGTGCCATGCCTCGCACGAGCTGCTGACCGGGATCCTCCGCGACGAGTGGGGCTTCGACGGCATCGTCTCGTCGGACTACGTCGGGCTCCACATGCTGTCGACGCAGCACAGGCTCACCACCGACCTGGCCGTCGCTGCGGCGTTCGGGCTGCGGGCCGGCGTGGATGCCGAGCTGCCGGGCACCGTCGTGTATGGCGAGCCGTTGCTGCGCGCCCTGGCCGACGGGCTGGTCGACGAGGCCCTCATCGATACCACCGTGGAACGGGCGCTACGCATGAAGTTCCGGCTGGGGCTGTTCGAGCACCCGTTCGTGGAGCCGCCGTCCACCGAGCTCCTCTCGGCGCTCGCCGACGACGAGGCCCGGGTCGCCCGCGAGCTGGCGGTCCGCTCGCTCGTGCTCGTCGAGAACGACGGTGTCCTGCCGATCCGGAGCGACATCGCCAGGGTGGCCGTGATCGGGCCGATCGCCGACAGTGCCCGAGAGCTGCTCGGCGACTACGCCCACCTGCTGCACATCGAGACGCTCCTGGAGATGCGCCACAACGGCAACGCCTTCGGCTTCCCGTTGACCGACGAGATCGTGCCGGCCGACGAGCTGGCCGGGCGTCGCACGATCCTCGATGCGATCGGGGCCCGCCTGCCGGGCGCCGACGTGCAGCACGCCCGGGGCACCGGCATCCACGACGGGACCGACGCCGAGATCGCCGAGGCGGTCGAGCTGGCCCGGGCGTCGGAGGTGGCCATCGTCGTGCTGGGCGAGCGCTCCGGCCTGACCGACAACGCCACGACCGGGGAGTTCCGCGATCGCCTCGAGCTCGGCCTGATGGGCCGCCAGCAGGAGCTGCTGGAGGCGGTCGTGGCCACCGGGACGCCGGTGGTGCTGGTCGTGATCAGCGGCCGGCCGCTCTCCATCGAATGGGCCGCGCGTCACTGCGCCGCGGTCCTGCTCGCCTGGGTCCCGGGCGAGGCCGGCCCGGAGGCCATCGCCGCGGCTCTCGCCGGCGACGAGAATCCTGGTGGCAAGCTGCCGATCTCGGTGCCGCGGCACGTCGGCCAGGTGCCGGTCTCCTACCGCCACCATCCGACCGGAGGCCGGTCGAACCCGAAGGGCGACTACGTCGACGGGCCCACCTCGCCGCTGTGGCCGTTCGGGTTCGGCCGGTCGTACACCACATTCGAGCTGTCGAACCTTCGGCTCGACCGAGCCCAGGTCTCGACCGATGGCGGCGAGGTCACCGTGACCGCAGACGTGGCCAACACCGGAGATCGCCGCGGCGACGAGGTCGTTCAGCTCTACGTCCGCGACCCCGAGGCCACGGTCGCCCGCCCCGTGCTCGAGCTACGCGGGTTCTGCCGGGTCGGGCTGGCGCCAGGCGAGCAGCGCAGCGTCTCGTTCCGGCTGTCCGCCGAGCAGTTCGCCTACGTCGGCGCCGACTACCAGCGGGTGGTCGAGCCGGGTGTGGTCAAGGTCTTCGTCGGCAGCTCGTCGGACGACCTGCCGCTGGCCGCCCAGTTCGAGCTGGTCGGGCCCACCGTCCTGCTGGCCGAGCGGCATCGGTACCTGACCGAGACCGCGCTTGCCTGACGCCCGGGCGACGGTCGACCCGGCATCCACCATCGGCGAGGTCGACGACCGACTTTTCGGATCGTTCCTGGAGCACATGGGTCGGGCGATCTACGGCGGCATCTACGAGCCCGGCCATCGCGCAGCCGACGCCGACGGCTGGCGCCGGGACGTGCTCGACCTGGTGCGCGAGCTGGGGATCACGATCGTGCGCTACCCGGGCGGCAACTTCGTGTCCGGCTACGACTGGGAGGACGGCGTCGGCCCGAGCGCGGCCCGTCCCATCCGGCTCGATCGCGCCTGGCGCTCGATCGAGCCGAACACCGTGGGGACCGACGAGTTCATCGCCTGGACGAAGCTCGCCGGCGTGCAGCCGATGCTCGCGGTGAACCTCGGGACGGGCGGTGCCGATGCGGCGCGGAGCCTGGTCGAGTACTGCAACGCTCCGACCGGCTCGCGCCGGGCGGACCGGCGGGCCGCCAACGGCCATCCGGATCCACACGGTGTCCGGGTCTGGTGCCTCGGCAACGAGATGGACGGGCCGTGGCAGATCGGCCACACGACGGCCGCCGAGTACGGACGGCTGGCGGCCGACGCCGGCGCGGCCATGCGCCTGGTCGACCCGTCGATCGAGCTCGTCGCCTGCGGCAGCTCCGGATCGAAGATGCCGACCTTCGGCTCGTGGGAAGAGACTGTCCTCGACATCTGTTGGGACGTCGCCGACTTGATCTCGCTCCACAGCTACTACGACCCGGCCGAGTACGCCTCGATCGACGAGTACCTCGCCTGCTCGCGCGATCTCGAGCGGATGATCGAGACGGTGGCGGCGATCGGCGACGACGTCGCGGAACGGAAGGGGAGCTCCAAGCAGATCGGCCTGTCGGTCGACGAGTGGAACGTCTGGCACCTGGCCGAGCATCGGGCCCGGGAGGCCCGGGATGCCACCGGCCCGTTCCGCAGCGCGCCGGCCCTGGCCGAGGACGAGCAGGACATGGCCGACGCGCTCGTCGTCGGCTGCCTGCTGATCACCCTGCTCCGGCATGCCGACCGGGTCCGGATCGCCTGCCTGGCGCAATTGGTCAACGTCATCCCGGTCATCCGGACGCTCGACGGTGGGCCGGCCTGGCGACAGACCTCGTTCCATGTCTTCGCGGACGTCGCGCGGTTCGGCCGCGGGACCGTCCTGGACGTCGACCTGGACGGACCGACCTACGACGCCGGCGGCGACGGCGCGGTCCCGGCGATCGAAGCCGTCGCTGTGCTTGCCCCCGCCCGGACAGCGCTGACGGTCTTCGCCGTCAACCGCCTGGAACGGCCGCTCGAGCTCGACACCGTGTTGCGCAACCTCGACGAGCTGGTCGTCACGGAGCATCGCGTCCTGGCCGATCCGGACATCCGCGCCTCGAACACCGCGGACCACCCGGATCGCGTCGTGCCTTCGGCCGGCCCGGGTAGATCGGTCGTGGCAGGCCACCTGACTGTGACCCTCCCCGCGAGGTCCTGGAACGTCGTCCGCCTCGCACGCGCCCGGCCGCCCGACCGGGGTGACCCGATCAGCCGGCTCGCTCCAGCGCGGTCGTGACCATCGCCTGAGCCTCGTCGATCAGGCGTCCGAGGTGCGTCTCTCCCAGGAAGCTCTCGGCATAGATCTTGTAGACGTTCTCGGTGCCCGACGGGCGCGCCGCGAACCAGCCGTGCTCGGCTATCACCTTGAGGCCGCCGATCGGCGCCCCGTTGCCTGGCGCGGTCGTCAGCACGCCGGTCAGCGGCTCGCCGGCCAGCGTCGCCGTCGTGACCTGGTCGGGCGACAGTCGGGCGAGCGCGGCCTTCTGCGCGGGCGTCGCCGGTGCGTCGATGCGGCGGTAGACCGGCGACCCGAATCGCTCGGTCAGGGTCGCGTAGGTCTGGCCGGGATCGTGGCCAGTCCGGGCGGTCATCTCGGCCGCCAGCAGGCACGGGATGATCCCGTCCTTGTCGGTCGTCCAGACCTTGCCGTCGCGGCGCAGGAACGAGGCCCCCGCGCTCTCCTCGCCACCGAAGCCGAGAGCGCCGTCGAGGAGCCCCTGGACGAACCACTTGAAGCCGACCGGCACCTCGAGCAGGCGGCGGCCGAGATCGGCGGCGACCCGGTCCAGCATCGCGCTCGAGACGAGGGTCTTGCCGACGGCGACCTCCGGCGGCCAGGCCCGGGCGCCCCCGAACAGGTAGGCGACCGCCACCGACAGGAAGTGGTTCGGGTTCAGCAGGCCGGCGCCCGGGGCGACGATCCCGTGGCGATCCGCGTCGGTGTCGTTCGCGAACGCCACGTCGAACCGGTCGCGTAGCTCGACGAGGCGGGCCATCGCGTACGGCGACGATGGGTCCATCCGGATTCGGCCGTCCCAGTCGACCGTCATGAACCCGAATTGCGGGTCGACCCGATCGTTGGTGACCGTCAGCTCGAGGCGGTAGCGTTCGGCGATCGCCGGCCAGTAGGCGACGCTTGCGCCGCCGAGTGGATCGACCCCGAGCCGGAGCCCGGACCTGGCGATGGCCTCCATGTCGATGACGGCATCGAGGTTGCCGACATACGAGCCCACGTAGTCATGGCCGGTCGCAGCGGCCCGCGCCCGCTCGAACGGGACTCGCCTGACCTTGTCCATCGCGGTCGCCAGCAGGCCGTTGGCCTCCCCTCCGATCCAGCCGGTCACGTCGGTGTCGGCCGGGCCGCCGTTGGGCGGGTTGTACTTGAAGCCGCCGTCCTCGGGCGGGTTGTGTGACGGGGTGACGACGATCCCGTCGGCCAGGTGCTCGCGGCGACCGCGGTTGTAGGTGAGGATCGCGTGCGAGATCACCGGCGTCGGCGTGTAGCCGTCCGCGACGTCAACGCGGACGTCGACCCGGTGGGCGACCAGCACCTCCAGCGCGCTCCGGAACGCCGGCTCCGACAGGGCGTGCGTATCGCGCCCGATGAACAGCGGCCCGTCGATCCCCTGGCTCTGCCGGTAGCGGCAGATGGCCTCCGTGGTGGCCACGATGTGGGCCTCGTTAAACGCGGTGTTGAAGGCGGAGCCTCGATGGCCGGAGGTCCCGAACGCGACTCGCTCGCCGGGCATGGATGGATCCGGCCGGAGCTCGTAGTAGGCGCTCACGAGCTTCCGGAGGTCCACCAGGCTGGACGGATCGGCCGGGAGCCCGGCCCGTTCACTGGTCGGCATCCGCGCTCCTTTCTCGAGCCATCCTGAGCACCGGAAGGGTTCGAGCCGGGTACCTCGGGCTGGAGCCATATTGAACGACATCGAGCACGTCGCGGTTGGCGGGGGAGGCAACCATGACGGGACTGCCCCGCTGCGGGCCG
>JBGPVC010000077.1:0-13447 GCA_041491485.1 Candidatus Limnocylindria bacterium | reverse complement strand
GCCCGGATGCTTGCGCTCGGCCGCCGCCGCGAAGGTGGCGGCGGCCAGCTCGTCGGCGGTGAAGCCCGCGTGGGCCGCCCGGCGGGTCATCTCGGCGACGATCCCGGCCAGGGCCTCCGTTCCACGGCGTTGCGGCGGCCGTTCGGCGACATGCGTCCCGGCGCCATGCCGGCTGGTGACGTAGCCGGCATCGGCGAGCCGCCGATAGACGGCTCGGATGGTGTTCGGATTGACGCGCAGGGCCGCACCCAGCTCGCGGACCGGAGCCAGTCGCGTTCCGGGGAGCAGCCGTCCTGAATCGATCTGGTAGGTGATCTGCCAGAAGATCTGGGTCGAGATCGGAACGTCCGAATCGCGCTCGACGTCGAGCGATCCGCCTGACGCCTGTCCGCTGACGCTGTGACCGGGCCGTTCGTCACTTGACATAGTGTGGTAGTCCAACTATCTTCGACTTGGCCTAGTTCACTATAACAACGAAGGTGGTACCCGATGTTCGGGTTGATCATGATCCTCGCCGTCCTGGCGTTTTCGGCCGTGGCGCTCGGCGCCGGCGTCGACAGCCGCGAGATTTCCACAGACGACCGCCGGCCGGCGTCCCCGATCGGTCTCAGCTAGCTCCTTTCCTCGCCCTTTTCGATCCGTTCCGGCTCGCGGCGCGCAGGCCGCGGGCCTGGGACGGATTTTCTATTGGATCGGCTGACCGACCTCGCCGAGCGCCCGCCGACAGGGCGCCGCACCATCGATGTGGTGGCCCGGCGATCGCAGGATCGCGAGGTCCGCGACGAGCCATCGCTCCAGCCCGAGCCGGCACGGGCATCCATGCGCCGCGCCGAAGCGGCCGCGACTCTCACCTGCCGAGTGAGGGCGCCAGGGTGGCCGCCGCTTCCTCCGCGGCTCGATCCACCGCGGTGGTCACCGCGTGCCGTACCCGCACCCTGAACGAGCCGCCCGAGTCGAGTGCCAGGGGCCAGCTCAGCAGCAGTCCGGAGCCTTGGTAGACGCGCTCGAAGCCGCTCTCGGAGTTCGAGATCGTCTCCACCGGTGCCCACCAGGCCGCGGCCGGTATCGAGATCGTGGTCGTCACGGCAACGCCCACATCGTCATTGCCCTGGGCGAGGGTCGAGATCGCCGTCGCGGCCCCGCGCGAGTCGTGCCCGATCCGGTCGCCGGCGACTTCCCACCAGGCGGACGGGTTGCCCCCGCCGCCGAGCATCGTGAGGGTCCACTCCAGCCCGAGCAGCGCCACGAGCGTCCGGTTCGAGCGATTCTCGACCGTCAACGCCAGCTCCAGGGTCGGATCTCGCCGATCGCCGCCGAGCAGGAGCTCCTTGGTCACGAGAACGGCTGCGGGTTCGCTCGATCCGGCCTGTCTCACCGTCGCGAGTCGGGTCGCCACGAGCCGATCGAGCTCGAGCCGTTCGACGTCGAATGCGCCGTCGATCGCGTCACCAAGCTCCTGGGCATTCGCGCTTGCCCACGTCTCCTGGTCGGTCCCCGGGGCGAGGAAGCGGACCAGGCCGGATCGCCGTTCGTACGGGTCGTAATGGAGCTGCTCCGCCAGTCCACGTTCCTTGACCAGCACGATGTCGTGAATCGATGCCGGCGCGCCCCCGTCCTCGTCGTCGTGCGCGGCGGTCGCCGACAGGTCCGTTTCGCGTGCCCGCAGGGTCTCGTGATAGGCCTCCGGGCGGCGCCGCATGACCGCCGCGAGGGCGTGCCGGACCGGCCGGATATCCCAGCTGCCGATCCCGGCGCCCGAAACCAGGGCGACCGTCACGACCTGGCCCGGACCGGCCAGGCGGACATCGTCCTGCCCGTCCATGTCGAGGTCCCGGAACTCGCCCACGTGGAGCTGGTCGGCCGCCGCGTCCGCCATGTCCTCCGCGGCGATCAGGTGCTCATAGGTCGCCAGGCGCATATGGCTGATGTAGATGCCGCCGAACAGGCCGTGCCAGTAGCAATCGTTCGACTGGCCACGGTAGAGGTGGTCGCGAGCTGCGAGCCGGCTTGGACCCGGATCCATGGCGTCCACCTTGGCCGAGGCCCGCAGCATCTGCTTGTGCAGGTCGTTGATCTCGCGGTACCTGACCTGGAAGTTCCGCCAGAACGCGCCGCGCAGCCAGCGCGCCTCCGGCCGGCCGGACGCCTGGGCGGCATGGAGGACCGCCGAGAACTCGCGGCTCTCGTCGGCGGGAAGCGCCCATTCGCCCATTTCCGCATACGAGCCGGTCGGCACGTAGACCCGACCGATCGGGCGGTGGTCGGCAAGCCAGGCCGACGGCGTCGTCGTCGACAGCCAGTCGGCGTTCGCCTCGAGCGCCTCGAAGAAGCGATCCACCCAGCGGCCCTCGCCCCAGCAGTGCTGCCAGGTGGTCGGCCAGGCGCCGAACTTCTCACCGTCGTCGCCCATCATTCCGACCCGCGTCCCGTCCGCGGTGGCGTGCACCCGCAGGTAGTCGATCACCTCCTCGACCGCCCGGAACGGGATCCGGTAGCGAAGGCCCTGCTCGGTTCCGAAGACGGTCAGCCGCTGGCCCTGGTCCTCGGTCGTATACGGGCCCCAGAGGTCATCCTCGGGGATGGCCGCGGCACGGAAGTGCGCATCATCGAGGATCGTCCAGGCATAGCCGCCGGCAACGAGGGAGGTCGGCAGGTCGGGCTCCCAGACGCGTTCGGCCAGCCAGGCGCCACCGGGCCGCTTCCCGAACAGCGTCTCGAGCTCGTCACCCATCCGGCGGAGCTGTCCGATCCTGTCGCGCTCTGGCAGGGATGCCAGCACCGGTTCGTAGTACCCGCCGCCCAGGATCTCGACCTGGTCGCGAGCGACCAGCGTCGCCAGCCGGGCGATGAACTCGGGTCGCTCGGCTCGCAGCCAGTCAAGGAGTGGCCCGGAGTAGTGGAGCGACAGGCGAACGGTTGGATGCCGTTCGAGCGCCTCGAGCATCGGCAGGTAGGCCTGGCCATAGACGTCGCCGAAGACCCAGCCGAAGTTGCCCACGGGCTGGTGGTTATGGATGGCCAGTGCGAGCGAGATCCGCGGGGCCATGGCTGCGCTAGCCGGCTTCGGTGACGAGCGGTGCGGGCTCGGAACGAGCGACGGCGACACCGGCCGCCGGGAGATAGAGGCGCTCCGTGTATTCGTGGAGCATCCGCGTCGTGGAGAAGCGCCACAGTGCGGTCGCCATCGCTCGGCGCATCACCGCGATCCAGCGAAGCGGCATTCCCGACGCGTCGCGCTCGTAGTAGCTCGGGATGACCTGCTCCTCGAGGAGCTGATAGAGGTCGAGGGCGTCCTGCCAGTCCTGGCTCGCCTCGTCCGGATTGACCTCGCGGCCGCCGATCGCCCAGCCGTTGTCGCCCTGGTAGCCCTCGTCCCACCAGCCGTCGAGGACGCTGACGCTCGGCACGCCGTTCTGGGCCGCCTTCATTCCCGAGGTCCCGGATGCCTCGAGCGGCCGCCGCGGGTTGTTCAGCCACAGGTCGACGCCCTGGACGAGGAAGCGGCCGACCCGCATGTCGTAGTCCTCGAGGATGAAGACCCGGCCGCGGAGCTGCGGGGATCGGGAGCGCTGGAAGATCTCCTGGATCACCTTCTGCCCGGGCCGGTCGGCCGGATGCGCCTTTCCGGCGAACACGACCTGGATCGGCCGCTGCTCGTCCCAGATCATCCGTGCCAGCCGATCGATGTCGCTGAACAGCAGGCCGGCTCGCTTGTACGTGGCGAACCGCCGCGCGAAGCCGATCGTCAGGATCTCCGGATCGAGCGCGGTCTCCAGCTCGGCGAGGACGGCAGGTGCCTCACCGTGCCTCGCGAACTGGCTGCGCAGCCGCCCTCTCGCGAAGATCGCCAGCTCGCGCTTCTGGCGCAGGTGCGCGTCCCACAGGTCCCGCCCCGGGATCCGCTCCAGGCGCTCCCAGAACCGGCCGGCCTCGAGGCTCGCGTCGAGGTCGTCGAGGTTCGCCCCGAGATCCTCGAGCAGCTCGACGATCGGCGAGCCGATCCAGCTCGGGCCGTGGACGCCATTGGTCAGCCCAAGGATCGGCCGGCTGGTGATGCCCTGCCAGGTGGCATTGGCCGTCTCGCCGTGCAGGCGGCTGACCGCATTCGCGCCGCTCGTGAGCCGGAGCGAGAACGCGGTCATGTCGAACTGGGCGGGATCGGCGTCCACGCCGAGACCGATCTCGAGCACCCGTTCGACCGGTACGCCACCGCCATCGAGGAGCGGTCCGGCGACTCGCCTGACCAGGTCCGCGTCGAACCGCTCGTTGCCCGCCGAGACCGGCGTGTGGATCGTGAAGACACTGTCGCCGCGGACCCTGGCCAGTGCCGCATCCAGGGTGTCTCCGCCGGCGACGTACTCACGAGCCCGCTCGGCGAGCAGCAGGGCGGAATGTCCCTCGTTGAGGTGCCAGGCGGCCGGCCGCAGGCCGAGCGCTCGCAGCGCGCGGACTCCGCCCATCCCCAGCACGATCTCCTGGTGGAGCCGCATCTCCCGACCACGGACGTACAGGATGTTGGTGATCGGACGGTCGTGGTCGGCATTCGTCGGCGTGTCCGTGTCGAGGAGGAGGACCGGAACGCGGCCGACCTGGGCCAGCCAGACCGCGATGGTCAGGTCCCGTCCGGGAAGCTCCACGGTCACCGTCAGCGGAACCCCGGATGGATCCTGCACGCGGCTGAGCGGCAGGCGGCTCAGGTCGTAGTCGGGGTAGTTGTGCTCCTGGTGGCCGTCGGCATCGATCGACTGGCGGAAGTAGCCCTTGCGGTACAGGAGTCCGACGCCGATTGCCGGGAGCGCCATGTCGCTGGCCGACTTCATGTGATCGCCGGCCAGCACGCCTAGCCCGCCGGAGTAGATCCCGAGCGATTCGTGGAAGCCATACTCGGCGCAGAAATAGGCGATCGGCCCGCTCAGCGCCTGGCCGTAGCGGCGGTGGAACCAATGGTCCGAGCCGTTGGCCATGTACTGGTCGAAGCTCGCCAGGACGTCGTGGTATTCGGCCAGGAACTTCTCGTCGTCGAGGAGGCGCGACCATTCCGTGGGGCCGCTGATGACCGGGATCGGGTTCCGGTAGCGCGTCCAGGCGGTCCGGTCGATCAGGCTCCAGAGGTTTCGAGTCCCCGGGTGCCACGCCCAGTACAGGTTGTACGCGAGGCGACGGAGCCCCTCCAGACGTGGCGGCAGGGGAAAGCTCGCGGCCGGGATCGAGGGGACGTGGACGGGGTCCATGCGCGCGCATCATACCGGGTCCGATCGAGGACGTGAACCGGTTTAGTGAGCGGTCGTTGGCGGTTCCCGCCCTCGCCCCGAGGCCCGTAGTTCCCGGGCGCACCGCAACGTCGGCCGGGTACGATGGCCGGCATGGCGATGCGGGTCGCGTTCCTGGCGTCCGAGTGTGAGCCGTGGGCAAAGACCGGCGGGCTGGCCGACGTGGTGGATGCCCTCGCCCGGGCGCTTGGCAAGGTCGGCGTCGACTCGATCGAGGCGCCGGTCGAGGTCTTCCTGCCGCGCTATCGCAGTGTCGCCGTTCCCGAGTCGATCGATCGTGCCGGCGTGGTGCGGGTGCCCGACCCGCGAACGCTGTCGGGCCACAGCGAGATCACGATCCTCGACGTCCCGGCCAATGGGTACCGCCTGCGGCTGGTGGACCACCCGGCCGCGTTCGATCGTGAGGGGTTCTACGGCGACGCGGCCGGCGACTTCGCCGACAACGCCTGGCGGTTCGGCCTCTTCTGCCGAGCCGCACTCGAGGCCCTGCGAGCCGACGGCCGACCGGTGGACGTCCTGCACCTGCACGACTGGCACACCGGGCCCGCGGCGATCTTCCGCGACGCTCGCTACGGCGACGACCCGATCGTCGGACCGGCGGCCATCCTCATGACCGTCCACAACCTGGCCTATCACGGCTGGACGCCGCGTGCCCGTCTTGGCCAGCTGGGTCTCGTGCCGGGCGACGGCATCGTCGCCGCCGACGCCGACGGGATCGACCTGCTGGCGTCCGGGATCGAGCGCGCCGAGCTCGTCAACACGGTCTCGCCGGGGTTCGCCGCGGAGGCCCTGACGCCGGCCTTCGGGATGGGACTGGACGGGCTGCTGCGCGGCAGGGGCGACCGCTTCGTCGGGATCCTCAACGGGCTCGACACGACCGTCTGGGACCCGGCAACCGATGCCGATCTTGCGGCGACCTACTCGCGCGCGGATCGGGCCGGCAAGGCGGCCTGTCGCTCCGACCTGCTGCGGCGCGTGGGCTTCGATGCGGACGATCCCGGGCCGGTGATCGGAATGATCGGCCGGCTGGATCCGCAGAAGGGCTTCGACCTGCTGTCGAACGCCGCACCGACCCTGCTGAAGCTAGGCGTGCGGCTCGTGGTCCAGGGCAGCGGCGATGCGGGGCTGGCCGCTGCGTTTCGCGCCCTGGCCGCGAGCGATCCGGAGCGGGTGGCGCTGATCGAGCGGTTCGACCGGGCGATGGCGCGGCGGATCTACGCCGGCGCCGACTGCTTCGCGATGCCGTCGCGGTTCGAGCCGTGCGGGCAGGGCCAGATGATCGCCCTGCGCTATGGCACGCCGCCGATCGTCAATCGGACCGGCGGCCTGGCCGACACCGTCGTCGACGAGTCGGCGAACCCCGGCCATGGGACGGGGTTCTCGTTCGAGGGAGCATCGGTCCGCGGGCTGCTCGGGGCCTGCGAACGGGCGATCGCGCTTCGGGCGGCGGGTGGCGCGGCCTGGGACGGCCTGCTCGACCGCGGCATGGCCGTCGATTTCGACTGGACGACCGGATCCGCGCCGCGCTATCTGGAGGCGTACCGGCGCGCGGTGTCGATCCGCGCGAACCGCTAGCCGAGGGCGACCAGGAGCGCCGACACGAGCACGCGCGCATGGGTTCGCTGCGGCGCGTGCGGCGCGCCACCGAGCGTGATCACGTGGTCCGGACCGACCGCCGCGCTGAGACCGGGCAGGCTCGCATCCGGGAGCAGGCTGCCGGCGAGCGGATCGCCACGCACGATCCAGGTCGGGACTCCACGGGCCAACGGATCCAGGAGGTCCTGGAGCCCACCGTCCCAGTCGCCGTTGTCGAGGAGGATCGCACGGGCGGCTTCCACGTCGACCTGGCTGAGGGCTTCGGCCTTGGCCTGGACGTCACCCGCCGACCAGTCCGGGTTGTTGGCGACCAATGTGGCGATCAATTCGGCCATGTCCGTGATCGGTTGCTCGGAGGGATCGCTGGCCATCTGCGCCATCACGGCGAGCGGAACGGCCGGGGGATCGAGCAGGACCAGCGTCGCCGGCCGGAAGCCGGCCCGCGGCAGCGCCGCCGCGGTCATTGCGCCGTAGCTATGGCCGATGACCTGGAGACGTGGCAACGCCAGGCCGGCCTCGTGGATCCAGGCGGTCAGATCGACGGCGTTGTCGCGAAAGCGGTGGTGACCCAGCCAGGCGCCGGTCCGCCCGTGGCCCGGCAGGTCGACGGCAGTCACGCGGCGGCCGCTCGCCGCGAGCGCCGGGCCCACTCGCCACCAGATCCGGGCCGACGCCGTCACGCCGTGGACCAGCAGCACCGGTCGGTCATCGGGGTCGCCCCAGGCGATCGACGACCATCCGATCCCGGCCGCGAGGGTGGTCGCCCGAGTTCCGGGATCGGGTGTCGCGGTGGAAAGCGCGGCGGCGACCGCCGCCGGCAGGTCGGAACCGATCGAGGTCACGACGCCCTCCGGAAGGATTCGATCTCGTCCGCGACCCTACCACGGGGCGCCCGCGGACCGTAGAATCACGGCCCCACGACCGCGGAGGTTCGAATGGCCAAGCAGTTCGTCGTCCAACTGAAGAACGAGCCCGGGGCGATGGCGACCCTGGCCGAAGCCCTGGCCGCGCGCAGTGTCGACCTCCGGGCGATCGGCGGCGGCAGCATGGGCGACAGCGGCCACGTGATCATGACCACGGCAGACGACGAGACGACCAAGGCGGTCCTCGACGACGGCGGCTACACGTACATCGAGGGCGAGTCGATCCTGGCCGAGGTGGACGATCGCCCGGGTGGGATGGCGCGCCTCTCGCGGGCGCTCGCCGACGCCGGCGTGAACATCTACGGCCACCTGTTCCTGGGTCGCTGGGGCGACCGCGCGATGTTCGCGTTCGTCGTCGACAAGCCGGACGTCGCCCGACCGATCCTCGAACGCAAGGACTGACGTCGGCGGGGCGAGCGAGGGCCGCGACCGGGCCGGGCGACGCTGACCGCGCGGTCATGCCTGGCGCCTTGCGCTCGAACTTGACCGCGCGCCGGTCCCCAGCGGCTGTACCTGGCGCCACGCGCCGACCCGAGCCGGGCGTGCGGCCAGCGCGGAGGCCAGTCCCGCCGCAGTCGTTGAGGGAGAGCTTCCCCGTGTGACCGGGTCAGCCAGCCGCGAGCGAGGATGACCAGCCCCGTGTATGCTGCGGCCACTCGTGTTCGATGGGCGCTCCGGTCAGCGCCCCGGTTTCTCTCACCGTCCGACCCCGATCCACCTCACGCCCAGACCGGGCCCCGCTGCTGCGGGAGGGCCCCGTCAGGAGCGTTTCCTCCATGTCATTCGACGTTCTCGGGCTGTCGCCCGACCTCCTCCGTTCCGTTGCCCACGAGGGCTACACGGAACCCACGCCCGTGCAGCGCGAGGCGATTCCGCTCGTCCTGGCCGGCCGTGACCTGCTCGCCGGTGCCCAGACCGGCACGGGCAAGACCGCGGCATTCGTGCTGCCGATGCTCCAGTTGCTGCACGCCTCGCGGGTGCCAGGCCGGCCGGTCGTCCGGGCGCTGATCCTGGCCCCGACTCGCGAGCTGGCGCTCCAGGTCGAGGCGAGCGTGCGGACGTACGGTGCCCAGCGCCCGATCCGCTCGACCACCATCTACGGCGGCGTCGGATTCGACCCCCAGGTTCGCGCTCTCCGAGCCGGGCCCGAGATCGTCGTCGCGACGCCGGGCCGGCTGCTCGACCACCTCAACCAGCGGACGATCGACCTGTCGCACGTCGAGATCCTCGTCCTCGACGAGGCCGACCGGATGCTCGACATGGGCTTCATCCGCGACATCCGCAAGATCCTCGCGGTGCTGCCGGCGCGCCGCCAGAACCTGCTGTTCTCGGCGACCTTCTCCGACGACATCCGGCGGCTGGCCGACGACTTCCTGGACGAGCCGATGTCCGTCCAGGTCTCGCCTCGCAACCAGGCGACCGATCTGGTCACGCAGGTCGTCCACCCGGTCGATCGCGAGCGGAAGCGGGAGCTGCTCAGCCATCTGATCCGGAGCGGGCGGATCGACCAGGCACTGGTCTTCACCCGGACCAAGCACGGCGCCAATCGCCTCGCGACCCAGCTCGAGCACGACGGCATCCTGGCAACGGCCATCCACGGCAACAAGAGCCAGCCGCAGCGCGTTCGCGCGCTGGCCGACTTCAAGGCCGGCCGGTTCACCGTGCTCGTGGCCACCGAGGTTGCCGCGCGCGGCATCGACATCGACGCGCTCCCGCACGTCGTCAACTTCGAGCTGCCGATGGTCCCCGAGGACTACGTCCACCGAATCGGCCGGACCGGGCGAGCGGGCGTGGACGGCGACGCCGTCTCGTTCGTGTGCGTCGACGAGCTCAAGCTCCTGCGGGACATCGAACGCGTGCTTGGTCATGCGATCCCCTCGGAGGTCATCGAAGGCTTCGAGCCCGACCCGCGGATCCGCCCGGAACCGATCCTTCGCGGCGGTCTTGGCGGGGCGCGGTCGATGGGCGGGCCTCGACCAATGGGTGGCGCCCGACCAATGGGTGGCGCCCGACCAATGGGTGGCGCCCGACCGATGCGTGGCCAGTCTTCGTTGGTGGGTCAACGTCCGAGCGGGAACGGACGCCCGCTCAGCGGGGTGCGACCGGCGAGCGGTCAACATGGCTCGAGCGGGCCAGGGTTTGCCGGCGCGCCCGGGTTCGGCGGCGCCGCGCGGCAGAACAGCGGCCAGCGGCCGCCCGACGCCTCGCGGCAGAACGGCGCGTTTCGACCGAACAGCGCCCCGCGACCGAACGGCGCGCCGCGATCCGGGTCGATGGATCGGCCGCCGCAGTCCCGAACTGGGCAGGCCTCGCCGCGACGGCCCGGCCAAGGGATCGGCAACCAGCCGTCCGGCCGCCCGTCCTGGGGAGCGCGGCACACACCGTCGCCCGGGTCCCGACCGGTCGGCGGTCCGGGACGACCCGCCGGCGCGCGGCCCGGCAGTCTCGAGCGACCCGGGCCGACCAGGGTCCAGCTGCCGGGCGAGCGCCTGACCCGGTTCGGTGGCGGCCGCTCCGGGAACTGACAGCCACCGTCGGTGGCGGCCGCCGCGGCCCGAGTGCCGACCTGACCACTCGCCCTTGCACGGCCCGGAGCGGACGCGGCGACGTTCCGCCTCGAGACGGCGGGCGCACGCGCCATCGACGTTCGACTGGGGGATCGGGCGAGCCAGTCGGGCTAGTCTCCGAGCCGCCGGCGAGGTACCATCGTCGGGTCCCGCGGGGCCGGCCGATTCTTGCCGGCCGCGGTCCGTCGTTTCGGCCGCTTCCCGCGCCCGCCCGCCCGCTGCTGTTCAGGGGTCCAACCGCTGCCCATGGCGCTCATCGCCCTCGACCGGCTCACCAAGCGGTTTCCCGGCGTGACCGCCCTCGACGCCCTGACCCTCGAGCTCGAGCCCGGGATCATCGGGCTGGTCGGCTCGAACGGAGCTGGCAAGAGCACGCTGCTCAAGATCCTGCTCGGCCTCCTGCCACCGACCGGCGGCAGCGCGACGGTGATGGGCCTCGACACGGCCCGCGAAGGAACCCGCGTCCGCGAGCTCGTCGGCTACATGCCCGAGCACGATGCGCTGCCGCCCGACAACTCGGCGACCGAGCTCGTGGCGCACCTCGCCCAGATGTCCGGCCTGCCACCCGCGGCCGCTCGGGAGCGGACCGCGGAGGTCCTTCGCCACGTCGGGCTGTTCGAAGAGCGCTACCGGCCGATCGGCGGGTATTCGACCGGGATGAAGCAGCGGGTGAAGCTCGCCCAGGCGCTCGTCCACGATCCGCGGCTGCTGCTCCTCGACGAGCCGACGAACGGCCTCGATCCGAGCGGACGCGACGAGATGCTCGCGCTCGTGAGGCGGACCGGCACCGAGTTCGGGATCGCGGTCATCGTCGCGTCGCACCTGCTCGGCGAGATCGAGCGGGTTTGCAGCTACCTCGTGGCGATCGAGGCCGGCCACCTGCTCAGTGCGGCTCCGCTTGCCTCGTTCACGGGCCGGACCGGCGTACTCGCCGTCGAGGTCGAGGATGGCAGCGACCTCCTGGCGGCGGCGCTCAGCACTCGAGGGATCGAGACGCGGCTCGACGGCCGGGCCGTACTGATCGGCCTCGACGGGCACGGGCATGCCGAGGACGCGTACGACATCGTGCGTGACGCGGTGGTCGAGCTCGGCCTGCCGCTGGTCCGCCTCGAGCACCAGCGCCGCTCGCTCGAGGACCTCTTCCGGGACAAGCCCGATGAGGAACCCGCGGTGACTGCGCCATGACCACCGACCGGCGCTCGACCGCCAACGACCCAGTTCGCACGGCGCCGACGACGCCGCTCGCGACGACCGCGTCGTCGGCGACCGGGAGCATCTTCGACCTCGGGTACCGAGGCTACGACGGACCCCGCCTCGGCCGCCGCCACGCCATCTACGCGCTGTTCGTGTACAGCCTGCGGTCCGCCTACGGGATCGGGCGCAGCGGGCGGGCGAAGATCGTGCCGATCGGCCTGGCCATCCTCGCCACCCTCCCGGCCGTGATCAGCATCGCCGTTCGTGCGTTCGCCGCGCAGGCGGGAGCTGGGGCCGAGGTCGAGCGGATCGACCCGATCCGCTACGACTCCTACTACGGCTACATCTCGACGATCGTCATGCTGTTCGTGGCCGCCCAGGCACCGGAGCTGCTCGGCCGAGACCAGCGCTACCACGTCCTGGCGCTCTACTTCTCGAGGGCGTTGCTCCGGATCGACTACGTCGCGGCCAAGGCCGCGGCGTTCGCCACCGCGATCCTCATCCTGATCCTGATCCCGCAGGCGGTCATCTTCGTCGGGCTCGTGATCTCGAACGCCGATGTCGCGGCTGCCCTCGGCGACAACATCGGGTCGCTCGCACCGGTGCTTGCGGTCGCCGCGACGATCGCCGGACTCCTGGGATCGATCGGCCTGGCCATCTCCGCGTTCACGCCACGCCGGGCCTACGCGACCGCGGCGATCATGGCGATCTTCATCGTCCCGGGCGTCGTTGCCCAGATCGTGATTCGGTCGACGGGCAGCGGGCTGACTCGCTACATCGTCCTGGCGGCGCCCGGCTCCGTGATCGACGGCGTCAACGCCTTCCTGTTCGGGACGAAACCTGGGGCGCGAGAGGTCGTCGAGGCCAACCTCGCGGGCGGGCTCTACCTGGCGGTCGCGATCGTGGCGGCGACGCTCCTGATCGGAACGCTCGTCCAGCGCTACCAGAGGATCGAGGCGTGACCGCCGACATGGGCGTCACGACGGGCCCGGCCATCGCTCCCCCGTCGGGCCCCGCCATCGAGCTCAGCGAGGTCTCGCGCTGGTACGGAAACGTGGTGGCGGTCAACGAAGTCTCGTTCGCGCTCGGCGCCGGCGTGACCGGCCTGCTCGGGCCGAACGGTGCCGGCAAGTCGACCCTGCTCCACATGATGGCCGGACTGCTGCGCCCGTCCCATGGCGAGGTCAGGATCTACGGTCAGTCGACCTGGCTCGACCCGTCCATCTACCGCCAGGTGGGTCTCGTCCCGGAACGCGAAGCCGTCCACCCCTACCTGACCGGCTGGCAGTTCGCGCTGTTCAACGCGCAGCTCCAACGCTTGCCGGATCCGGCCGCAGCGGCGTCGAAGGCACTGCAGGTCGTCGATCTCGTCGACGTCCAGCATCGCCAGATCGGCACCTACTCGAAGGGGATGCGCCAGCGAGCGAAGATCGCCGCCGCGCTCGTCCACGATCCGCGGGTCCTGCTGCTCGACGAGCCGTTCAACGGCATGGACCCGCGACAGCGGCTGCACATGATGGAGCTCCTGCGCGGGATGGCGGAGGCGGGGCGCACCATCCTGTTCTCCTCGCACATCCTGGAGGAGGTCGAGCGGCTCGCCGACGACGTGCTCGTCGTCTACGCCGGCCGCCTCGCCGCGTCGGGCGACTTCCGCGAGATCCGCCGCCTCATGACCGACCGGCCGCACACGTTCACCGTGCGGTCCAGCGACGATCGCCGCCTCGCGTCCCAGCTCGTCTCGAGCCCGTCGGTCTTCGGCGTCGAGCTGGTCGACGGGATGTTGACCGTCAGGGCCTCGGAGTTCGCGGCGTTCACCATGCTCCTGCCGCGTGCGGCACGGGATTCCGGGATCACCCTGTTCGAGCTCCGGCCGACGGATGAATCGCTCGAGAGCGTC
>JBGPVC010000076.1:0-13452 GCA_041491485.1 Candidatus Limnocylindria bacterium | reverse complement strand
CGTTCGACCCGTCCAGCCACGGTGAGGTCGTGCTTGGCCACGAGCATGATCCAGCGCTATCAGTCTGGGCGGGCGTTCTCGCGCCTCCGGCTGGTATGCACGATCCGTACCAGTCCGGGTGTGCGGTTATGCGCCGCGGGCCGCGCGCCGCGGGCCGCGCGCCGCGGGGCGGGGTGCCGCCGCCGGTTCCTACATCATCACCAGGCCGCCGTCGACGGCGAGGACCTGTCCGGTGATGTAGGCCGCATCGTCGCTGGCCAGGAAGGCGACGGCGTTGGCGACCTCGTCGGTGGTGCCGAAGCGTCCGAGCGGCGTGCGGGCGGTGATCTCGGCCTTGAGCGGCTCCGGCAGGCCCTGGGTTAGCTCGGTCAGGACGAATCCGGGGGCGACGGCATTGACCGTGATCGACCGGCTGGCGAGCTCGCGCGCGGTCGCCTTGGTCAGCCCGATGAGTCCGGCCTTGGCCGACGAGTAGTTCGCCTGGCCCATCTGGCCGGCCTGCCCCGAGACGGACGTGATGTTGACGATCCGTCCGCTTCGAGCCTTGAGCATCGGGCGGGTCACCGCCTTGATCATGTAGAACGCGCCGAACAGGTTGGTCTCGAGGACGTCGCGCCACGCCTCGTCGCTCATGCGCATGATCAGGTCGTCGCGGGTGATCCCGGCGTTGTTGACCAGGATGTCCACCTTGCCGAACGCCTCGAGGACGGCCTTCACGAGTCCGTCGGCGGCGACCGGGTCCTTGACATCCGCCTGGATCGCGAGGGCTCGGCGGCCCAGTGCCTCGACGGCCGCTGCCGTGTCGGCGGCAGCGGCCTCGTTGCCGCGGTAGCTGAACGCGACGTCGGCGCCCTGCGTCGCCAGCCGGATGACGATCGCGCGGCCGATCCCCCTGGCGCCGCCCGTGACGAGCGCCGCCTTGCCGGCGAGCTCGATCATGCGTGCACCTCCGTATGCGCCGAGCCCACGGGTTCGGGCTCGCCGGGGACGACGTCGTCGAGCGGGACGTCGACCGTACCGGGGCGGCGCATTACCGCCGCGAGGGCCTCGGGGATCGGATCGACCGAATCCCAGTCGACCGGCAGCCGAATGCTGATGTCCGACGCCTGTACGGCGGCGTCGCCGGCGATCCCTCGGGCCGGATCGGCGGTCCATTCGATCGCGACCGCACCGGACGTGAAGCCGGCCCCGAACGCCACGAGCACGATCCGGTCGCCGACCTTGACGCGGCCCTCGTTGACCGCCTCGGCAAGGGCGATCGGGACGGACGCGGCCGAGGTGTTCCCGTAGCGGTCCAGGTTCACGTACATCCGCTCCATCGGCAGGCCGAGGCCCTTGGCCACGGCCTCGATGATCCGCACGTTCGCCTGGTGCGGGATGAACAGGTCGATGTCGGACGGTTGCAGGCCGGCGTGCTGGATGGCGGCGAGGGCCGTGGACGCCAGGGTTCGCGTCGCGAACCGGTACGTCTCCTTGCCCTCCATCCGGATGTAGTGCTCGCCGCGCGCGATCGTCTCCGCGGACGGCGGGCTCTTGGAGCCACCCGCCGGGAGCCAGATCATGTAGGCACCCTGTGGCTCGGTCGTCATCTCGATCCCGAGACCGCCACCCGGCTCGTCGGACGCCGACAGGACGACCGCTCCCGCGCCATCGCCGAAGAGGATGCAGGTGTTGCGGTCCGTGTAGTCGAGGAACCGCGTCAGCAGCTCCGCGCCGATCACCAGGACGTGCCTGGCCATCCCGCTCGTGACATAGGCCTGGGCGGTGGCGAAGGCGTAGACGAACCCGGAGCAGGCCGCCGAGACGTCCATCGCCGCGGCCTTGGTGTTGCCGATCGCCTCCTTGACCAGGGCCGCGGTCGAGGGCATCCAGTAATCGGGGGTCAGGGTCGCGAGCAGGATCAGGTCGATCTCGGCCGGGTCGATCCCGGCCGTGCGGATCGCCCGCAGCCCGGCGACGGCCGCCATCGATGCGGTCGTCTCGCCGGCTGCCGCGACGCGCCGCTCGCGGATCCCGGTACGCGTGCGGATCCATTCGTCGGACGTGTCCACCATCCGCTCGAGGTCATGGTTGGTCAGGACCTGCGACGGCGCGTACCGGCCCCAGCCGGTCACGTGGGCGTGACGGACGGGCGTGCTCACAGCGGCTCCACCTCAATCAGCGGCTGCTTGGCCTTGACCAGGGCCCCGCTCTCCGGGAGGACACGGACCACCCGCCCGGCGAGGTCGGACTTGATCTCGTTGAACAGCTTCATCGCCTCGATCAGGCCGATCACCTGGCCGACGGCGACCTCACTCCCCACCTGGACGTACGGCGCGCTGCCCGGCGCCGGTGACGCATAGAAGATCCCGGTGAGCGGTGCCTTGACCGACGGGGTGGCCGGCACGACGGGCTCACGGCCAGCGGTCGCCGGTTCGCCACCGACGTGGCCGGCGGGTGCCTCGGGACCGGACGTGGCAGGCAGGGATGCCGGCTGGGCGACGGCCTTGCGAAGGATCAGGCCGATGCCGCCCGATTCGACCTCGAGCTCGAGCAGGTCCGATCGCTGGAGCAGCTCGGCAAGGCGATCGATCAGGCCGAGCAGCTCGGCATTCCCGCCGTCGGCCGCGGCGGCCGCCGCACCGGCGATTGAGGCGGGGTCGCGCGTCATCCGTCCCACCGCCGGAAGATGAGGGCCGTGTTCTGGCCGCCGAACCCGAACGAGTTGCTCAGGACGGCTCGCACCTGTTGCTTCGCCGCCACGTTCGGGGTGAGATCCAGTCCGGCGGCCAGCGGATCGGGGTCGGTCAGGTTGATGGTCGGCGGGATGCAGCCCTCGCGGATGGTCAGGATCGAGGCGATCGCCTCGATCGCGCCGGCCGCGCCCAGCGTGTGGCCGAGCATCGACTTGTTGGCGGTGATCCGGATCTGCCCGGCGTGCGCGCCGAAGATCGTGCGGATCGCCTGCAGCTCGGCCGGGTCGCCTTCGGGCGTCGAGGTCGCGTGGGCATTGACGTGGTCGATCTCGGTCGCGTCCATGCCGGCCTTTTCCAGCGCCCGCCGCGCCGCCCGCACGGCCCCGATGCCGCCCGGCGCCGGGAGCGTGATGTGCGAGGCGTCCGCCGTCGCGCCGTAGCCGACGAGCTCGGCGAGGATCGCGGCCCCGCGGGCCTCCGCGTGCTCGAGCGCCTCGAGAACGACGACGCCGGAGCCCTCGCCGATGACGAACCCGTCGCGGGCTCGATCGAACGGGCGGGATGCGCCGGCCGGATCGTCGTTCCGGGTCGAGACGGCCCGCATCGCGGCGAACGCACCGACGATCGCCTCGAAGATGCTCGCCTCGCTGCCGCCTGCCACCATCACGTCGGCGTCGCCGCGACGGATGATCTCGCTCGATTCTCCAAGGGCATGGCCGCCGGTGGCGCAGGCGGAAACGGTCGTGAAGTTCGGGCCGGTCATCCCGAACTGGATCGCGACCTGGCCCGACCCGATGTTCGGGATCCCCATCGGGATGACGAAGGGACTGATCCGGTCGGGGCCGCGCAGGGCGTTGGTCGTGATGCCATCGATGAGGGTGCCGACGCCGCCAAGGCCGGTCCCGAGGATGACGCCCGTTCGCTCGGCGAGCTCGCCTTCGAACCGTTCGGGCAGGCCGGCGGATTCGATCGCTTCGCGGGCCGCAACGAGGCCGAGCTGAATGTACCGGTCGGTCCGCCGGATCTCCTTGCGACCGAGGACGCTGCTGGGGTCGAATCCATGCACCTCGCCGGCGATCTGCGAGGTCAGCCTGGAGGGATCGAAAGCCTCGATCGTGGCGATCCCGGACCGGCCGGCGACGAGGCCGGCCCAGCTCGTGGGCAGGTCGTTGCCGAGCGCGGTCACCATGCCCATGCCGGTCACCACGACGCGGCGGCGATCGGCCTTCGCGGACCCGGTCATCGCACCAGCTTGCCGGTGCGCACGGTGGCAGCGCGATAGACGTCGCCAGGAAGGCCGCGCGCGGAAATGGCATTCGCGACGGCGAGGGCGTCGAACTCGGTGCGGTGGATCTCGGCCTGCACCTCACCGTCCGTGACGTCGATTCGGGCCCACGAAGCGGTCGGCTCGCCGTCGAACACGTAGCCCGCCGATCCGTCGTTGACGATGATCTTCCAGCCCAGGTCGCGGATCTCGGGCAGGTGGGTGTGCCCGCACGCGATCACGCGCGCATCGGTGCGCGACACGCGCTCGATGGTCACGCTCGGATCGAGCGCCTGGTCGAAGCCGCTCGTCTGCGAGCCGGGCGACGCGTGACAGATCACGATCATCGTCCCGTCGTCGGCGTGGAGGCGTCGCTCGGCGGGCAGCCGCCTGAGCCAGGCGACCCGATCGTCCCCGAGCGCATCGTGGGCCCATTCGGCGGCCGCTCGAAAGGTGTCGGGCACCCCGTCGGTGAACCATGGGAAGGCCGCCGCGTAGTCGAAGTCGGCCACAGCGATGTCCGTGTTGCCGCTGACGATGACGGCGCCGTCTGCCTCCATCTCGCGCAGCTGGTCGACGGCGCCGGTCGGATCCGGGCCGTTGAACGCATGATCGCCCGCGATCGCCACGAAATCCGGCTTCTCCCCGCGAAGCGCCTTGCGCACGGCCTCGAGCGCCACGGCATTGCCGTGAACGTCCGACAGGATCACGAACCGCGTCATCGAAGGACCCCGGGACCCGGGATGACGAAGCTCAACGTCGCCTCACAGGCAGTTTCACCGTTGACGCTGGCGACGCCACGACCCCGGCCGAACCGACCTCCGAGCTTCTCCATCGTGACCTCCAGGCGAAGCGTGTCGCCCGGGCTGACGACGCGCTTGAAGCGGCAGTCGTCGATCCCCGCGAAGAGACCGATCCGGTCGCCGAAGCCGGGCTGCTTGGCGACGTACACGGCCATCGTCTGGGCGAGCGCCTCCACCTGGAGCACGCCGGGCATGACCGGGAGGTTCGGGAAATGGCCCTGGAAGAACCATTCGCTCGCGGTCACCCCCTTGAGTCCCACGATCCGCTTCGCCTCCGCGTCGTATTCGACGATCCGATCGACGAGCAGGAACGGCCAGCGATGCGGGATCAGGCCCTGGATCTCGGCCGTCGTATGGATCGTGGTCTCGGTCACGGGCAGCTCCCGGCTTCCAGATGGTTCGACTCAGTGTGGTTCCTCGGCGGAGCCGGAAGCGAAACGACCTGTGCAGGTGTGCACGCCCACGAGGCGGACCGCGACAGCGTCACGCTCATCCGCGCGCGGCGGCGGCCAGGAAGGCCGCACTGCCCACCCGGTCGAGGAGGTTGGTAGTCATGCGGCCCTCGAGGAACGTCTCGTTGAGGAGCATGGCCTGGTGGATGGCGACATTGGTCGCGACGCCGTCGACGACCAGCTCGTCGAGGGCCACCCGACTCCGGGCGATGGCGGTTGCCCGGTCCGGGCCCCAGACGATCAGCTTGCCGAGCAGCGAATCGTAGAACGGCGGCACGTCGTAGCCGTTGAACAGATGTGAGTCCATCCGGACGCCCGGCCCGCCGGGCGCGTGATAGCGCTCGACCAGCCCGGCTCCCGGCCGGAAGTCGTGGGCGGGATCCTCGGCGTTGATCCGGAACTCGATCGCATGCCCGCGCATCACCACGTCCGGCTGGCTGAAGCCGAGCGGCTCGCCGGCGGCGATCCGGATCTGCAGCGCGACGATGTCGATGCCGGTCAGCATCTCCGTGACCGGGTGCTCCACCTGGATCCGGCAGTTGATCTCGATGAAGTAGAAGGCCCCGGCCGAGTCGACCAGGAACTCGAGGGTCCCGACGTTCTCGTAGCCGGCGGCGACCGACGCGCGGGCGGCGAGCTCGGCGAGCTCGAGTCGAGCGGCGTCGGAGAGCGCGGGCGTGGGCGCCTCCTCGATGATCTTCTGGTGGCGACGCTGCACCGAGCAGTCGCGCTCCCCGAGGTGGACGCCGTGACCGTAGCGATCGACGGCGACCTGAATCTCGACGTGACGGTTCTCGTCGAGCCACTTCTCGAGGTAGAGCGAGTCGTCGCCGAACGCCGCCTTCGCTTCGGAGCGGCAGACGCGGAGCGCCGATTCGAGCTCGCGCGCGGTGCGGACCATGCGCATGCCCTTGCCCCCGCCACCGGCCGACGGCTTGATCAGGACCGGGTAGCCGATCCGTTCCGCCTCGCCCAGGGCGTGGAGCTCGTCGCGGAGCATGCCCTGGGAGCCTGGGATGGTCGGCAGGCCGTGAGCCGAGAACAGCTCCCGTGTCCCCGCCTTGCTGCCGAACCGTTCGAGGACCGCGGCCGACGGTCCGATGAACGTCAGTCCATGCGCCGCCACGACATCGGCGAAACCCTCGTCCTCCGACAGGAACCCGTAGCCGGGATGGATCGCGTCGCAGCCGGTGACGAGCGCGGCCGAGATGACCGCCGAAGCCGACAGGTACGAGCGCTTGGCGTCGGCCGGACCGATGCAGATCGCCTCGTCGGCGAGCTGCACCGGCAGGGATTCGCGGTCCGCCTCGCTGTAGGTGACGACCGACTCGACGCCCAGGACGCGGCAGGCTCGCAGGATCCGGAGCGCGATCTCTCCGCGATTGGCGATGAGGATCTTGCGGAACACGGTCAGCGATCCGCCGCGGTCGACGATGGGGCGGCCGGCGCCGGCGACCCGGAAGCGGGCGCCGCGGCCGGCGCCGCGGACGCAAACTCGATCACGACCAGGGCCTGGCCGTATTCGACGGCATCACCCGGCTCAACCAGGCTCGCCCCGACCACCCCGTCGTTCGGCGCGACGACGTCCTGCGGGACGCCCAGCATGTCCACGGTGCCGATTCGGTCACCGGCCCGGACGCGCGTGCCGGCCCGGGCGCTCGAGCGTGGCTGGAAGATGCCGACGGCCGGCGACGTGGCGACCGCCCGGTTGTCGTCGCGCGCGCCGGTCTCGCGGCTCTCGCGGCCGTCTCGGACCTCGTGCCCGTCGCGACCGGGGCCCACGGGCGACAGTCCCACGGCATGGGCCGGGCTGGCCGAGCCCGCGCTGCCGCGAGCGGCCCGTTCGCCACGATCCATTCGGTCCGGGCGATCGGAGCTCCGCCGGTCTCGCGAAACGGTCCCTTCCGTCGGGCGGCGGAGTCGAACGCGCAGGCCGTCCTGACGGACCTCCAGCTCGGCGAGGCCGGTTGCTCCCAGCTTGGCGATCAGGGCCGGTAGCAGCTCATCGATCGAGCCGGCGATCGCCGCGCGGTCGGCCCGGCGGTCGGTGGTGGACCGGTCGGGTCCCGCCGCCTCCTTGGTCTCCGTATGGATGCGATCCGGCACGGCTACACCTCCTCACGAGCCGGGGGCTCGTCGCGCGTCCAGTTCGGGACCGCACCGCTGACGGCCCGGCGACCAGGACCGAGGAGGTCTCGTAGTCGATCGCCCAGCCCGCGCCCCCCCACGGGCAGCGTGGGTTCCGGCATCTCGGCTTCAGTGTAGGACCCCATGTCCCGATAGCGCCGGTAGCGCGCCTCGATGAGCTGGTCGATCGGCAGCTCGGCCAATGCGCCGAGGCGGTCGACGATGATCGGCTTGAGCCGGCGAGCCGTCTCGGCCGGCTCGACGTGCGCTCCGGCACCCGGCTCCGGGACCACGATGTCGATGATCCCGAGCGCCTGCTGGTCTGCGGCGGTCATCCGCATCGCCAGTGCCGCCGTCGGCGCCTCGTCGGACGTGCGCCACAGGATCGAGGCGCAGCCTTCCGGCGAGATCACGGAATAGACCGCGTTCTCGAGGGCGATCACGACGTCCCCTACGGCGATCGCCAGGGCCCCGCCCGAGCCGCCCTCGCCGGTGATCACCGTCACGATCGGCGTCCGCAGCCGGGTCATGAGCGCGATCGAGCGGGCGATGGCCTCCGCAATCCCACGCTCCTCGGATTCGGCTCCCGGGTGCGCGCCAGGGACGTCCACGAAGGTGACGACCGGCAACCCGAACCGCTCCGCGAGCTCCATCACTCGCATCGACTTGCGGTAGCCCTCGGGGTGCGGCATCCCGAAGTTGCGCCGGATGTTCTCCTCGGTGTCGGCGCCCTTCTGCTGGCCGACGACCACGACCCGCCGGCCGTCCAGACGGGCGAGCCCGGTCACGATCGCCGCGTCGTCGCCGAACAGCCGATCGCCGTGCAGCTCGACGAAGTCTTCGGTCATCGCCGCGACGAACTCGAGCGTGCGAGGCCGGTGCAGGTTGCGCGCCAGCAGCACCCGCGCCCAGACGGCGTCACGGGGATCGGCGCCGTCGGGCGTCGGGCCGGCCGGGCGGCCTGCCCGGTCCGCGTCGGGGGAGCCGAGCTCTCCGACTCGCTCGACCAGCGAGCTGATGAACGAGAAGGGTCGGAAGCCCGCCAGGTCGACCTCCGGTCCCACGCCGTTGAGCTCGCCCGAGGAACGAACCGGCAGGAGCCGCAGCAGGCGGGCCAGCTCGTCACGCAGGGCCGGACGCGACACGATCCGATCGATGAAGCCATGGGCGAACAGGAACTCGGAGCGCTGGAACCCGACCGGCAGCTCCTGGGCGATCGTTCCGGCCGAGACGCGTGAGCCGGCGAAGCCGATGAGCGCGTTCGGCTCGGCGACGTTGACGTCTCCGACGGCGGCGAACGAGGCGAAGACACCACCGGTGGTCGGATCGCACAGCACGCTCAGGAACGGGATGCCGGCAGCACGCAGCCGTTCGACGGCGGCGAGTGTCTTGGCCAGCTGCATCAGGGCGAAGGTGCCCTCCTGCATGCGGGCGCCGCCGGACGCGCTGACCACGATCAGCGGCGTGCTCGTTGCCAGGGCATGCTCGGCGGCCCGCGTGACCTTCTCGCCGACGACCGCGCCCATCGATCCACCCATGAACCCGAAGTCCATGACACAGATGGCGATCGGCGTGCCGCCGAGCGTGGCCGTGCCCCACACCGCCGCGTCGCGCATCCCGGTCGAGATCTGCGCGGCGGCCAGGCGATCCACGTACGTCTTGCTGTCGACGAACCCGAGCCGGTCGACCGACAGGAGGCCGGCGTCGTGCTCCACCCAGGAACCGGGATCCAGCAGCTGGTCGAGGCGGGCGGCCGCCGAGAGGCGGAAGTGGTGGCCGCAGTTGGGGCAGACCCGGAGGGCCTTGTCGAGCTGCTTGTTGAACAGCATCTCCTCGCAGTCCGGGCACTTCGTCCAGAGATCGGGCGGGTAGGCGTTGCGCCGGGCGCGGAACGAGGGCAGCTTGAGCGGCATCAGGACAGCCTCGCCCGGGCCACGGCGCGAACGGCGCGGGCCATGGCGCTGCTCGGTGGGCGGCGGAACCGCCAGGCAAGGTATGCCGCGCCGGCCAGCGACAGGGCGGCCGAGGTCAGGGCACCGCCGATCCACAGCGGGCGACCCATCGCCGACCGCAGGTCGCCTGGCGGGAGGAACCGGACGGCACCGTCCGGCAGGATCGTCAACGAGGGCACGTCGTCCGTCGTGATCCGCATCCGTTCCGCGGCCGCCGCCAGCCGGTCGGCCAGCGCCTCCTCGAACCGGAACGACGGATGGAATCTCGGCAGGTCGCGGGCGAGCCGGGCCATGGTTCCGCGAAGGATCGGGTCGGCCTCGATGCGGGCCGGGCCGGCATCGGCGCCACGGGCATGGGCCGCCAGGAGCGTCTCGAGGTAGCGGTCGGTGACGAGCGCGTCGACGTCGTGGCTGTCCCGGCCGGCGGGCGCCCAGGTCACCGTCGGGAGTCGCCGAGGTCGCGCGCGACGCTGCGCAGCGCTCGATGGATGAGGACCCGGACCGCCCCGTCCGAACGACCGAGGATCCCGGCGATCTCGGTCGTCGACATCTCCTCGACGAAGCGCAGGATCACGGCCCGGCGGCGATCGCCGGGCAGGCGATCGATGGCCCGCATGGCGGCCACGACGTCGTCGCGTCGGGCGGCCTCGCCCTCGACATCCGCTGTCGCCGCGATGGTCTCGGCGGCCTCGAGCCGCGACTCCGGTCGGCGACGCAGCCGTCGACGCCGTTCCGCCACGGCATTGCGCGCGATCTGGAAGAGCCAGACCCGGAACGTCGATGCGCCCCTGCCGTCGATGGGCGTCGCCCGCTCCTCGAACCGGCGAAGGCCGGCAAGCGCGGCCATGAAGGTCCGCTCGGTGGCGTCCTCCGCCTCGTGGTGGTCGCGGAGCTCGTAATACGCGTAGCTGTACACCTGCGCGACGTACTTCCGATACAGGGCGTCGAACTGCGCCGGGTCGGCCTGGGCCGCTTCGACGAGCGCGCGGTCGCGGTTGAGCGGGACCTGACGGGGCACGCCCTCCTCCGGGCGGTCCATCCTCCTGAATGCCTGACGGGCCATCGCGTTACACCCACGATCCGGCCGGGGCGGCCAATCGGACGTGGCTGATCTCGCCGACGACCACCTGCCGCTCACCGTTCGGGGCGCGCTCGTCCTCCACGATGAGGGCGCCGGTCGACACGTCCACGCCAAGCGCCCGGATCGTCTCGCCGCCACTGGGGCGTTCCAGGCGCACGACCCGGCCGGTCGTCAGCTGTCGTGCCTGCCAGTCGGCGACGTCGAAGCGACCGCCGCGAAGCGCCTCGACCCGCGCCTCGACCCGGCCGAGGAAGGCGTCGAGCAGGAGCGCGAGGTCGATCGGGCGGCCGTGCGACGCCTCGCGGAGCGAGGTCATGGAGCCCGCCAGCTCGACGGGGAACGTGGCGGCAGGCCAGTCGGCGTTGATGCCGAGACCGACCACGACGCGGGGGTCGGCCGTCCCGAGGCCGTCCGTCTCGCCAAGGAGCCCCGCCAGCTTGCGGATCCCGTCGGGCGGAGCGGTCCCCTCCCCTTCCACCACGAGGTCGTTCGGCCACTTGAGCCGGATCGCCCCATCCGCCAGGCCGGCAACCTCCTCCGCGGCGTCGGCCATCGCCAGCGCGGTGATCGCGGCCAGGCGCCACGTCCGCTCGGGGTCGAGCCACGTCGGCCGGAAGCCGAGCGACAGCAGCAGGGCCGCGCCGCCCGGCGCGACCCAGGTTCGACCGGCGCGACCGCGGCCCGCCGTCTGCTCGTCGGCGACGGCGAGGCAGACCTCCGGCGTTCCCTCGTCAAGCCAGGCACGAACGACGTCGTTCGTCGACCCGACGGCGTCGAAGCGCTCCTGCCGCGCCAGTACCGAGCTCATCGCGAGGGCCGCCTCAACTGACGGCGGCTGCTTGGGCGTCGATGGGCTCCGGTCGTTCGAGCTCGAAGGCGTCGTGCAGCGCGCGCAGGGCCGTCTCGAGATCGGCCTCGGCGATCATGCAGGTGATCCGGACCTCCGAGGTAGAGATCATCTCGATGTTGACCGCGGCGTCGGCGAGCGTCCCGAACATGCGGGCGGCATAGCCGGGGGCGTTGTGCAGGCCGGCGCCCACGATGGACACCTTGGCGACCGAGGCGTCGGTGGTCAGCTCGCGGGCGCCGAGCTCGCGGACGAGCGGATCGAGCGCCTTCTTGGCCGCTGCCAGCTCCACCCGCGGAACCGTGAACGACAGGTCGGTCTCGCCGCCGTGGCCGACGTTCTGGACGATCATGTCGACGTTGATACCCGCATCCGCCAGGGGATCGAAGATCGCCCGCGCCACGCCCGGCTGGTCGGGCACGGCGACCACGGTCACCTTGGCCACGTTCCGGTCGTGGGCGAGCCCGCGGACCTTGTTGCGCTGCTCCACGAACGGATCCTCCTTGATGAGCGTGCCCGGGGCGTCCTCGAACGAGCTGAGGACCTCGATGACGACGCCGTTGACCCAGCCGAGCTCGACCGCCCTGACCTGCATGACCTGGGCGCCCTGGTGGGCGAGCTCGAGCATCTCCTCGTAGCTGATCACGGGGAGCTGTCGGGCCCGCGTCACGAGGCGGGGATCGGCGGTGTAGATGCCGCGGACGTCGGTGAAGATCTGGCAACGCGTCGCCAGCAGGCTGGCGGCCAGGGCCACCGCCGTCGTGTCGCTGCCGCCGCGACCGAGGGTGGTGATCTCGCTGTCGCCAACCGCCGATGCGCTCTGGCCCTGGAAGCCGGCCACGATGACGACCTTGCCGGCTTCGAGCTCGGCGCGGACCCGGCGCGGTTCGATGCCGGCGATCCGGGCCCGGCCGTAGCGGCCGTCCGTGGTGATCCCCGCCTGGGGCCCGGTCAAGCTGATCGCCGGAACGCCCAGCGCATGGAGCGCCATCGAGACGAGGGTCGCGCTCTGATGCTCGCCCGTCGCGAGCAGGACGTCGAGCTCGCGCGCGTCCGGCTCGTCCGTGATCGCGGCCGCCAGCCCGAGGAGTTCGTCGGTCGCGTCGCCCATGGCCGACACGATGACGACCAGGTCGTTGCCGGCCGCACGCTCGCGCGCGATCCGCCGGGCGACCCGCTTGATGCGGTCGGCATCCGCGAGGGACGAGCCACCGAATTTCTGGACAACGAGGGGGAGGGGCATCGCGAGGCATTCTACCGTGCGAGTCGCGGCCTTCCCCGATTCGACGTGGGCGGGCTGGGCGAAAGCGCCTACGATGCGCCCCGTCATCCGTCGTCCCACGGAGAGCCGCCATGTGCTTCGATCTCGACAGCCGACCACCGATCGCGCCGATCGCCGGCGGCGCGCTCGACTCCCGCCAGCTCGTGTTGACCGCCGCGGACGGCAACCGGCTGGCGGCGTTCGAGGCGCGGGCGGCCAATCCGTCGGGTGCGTCGATCCTGATCCTGCCCGACGTCCGCGGCCTGCACCCCTATTACGAGGAGCTTGTCCTCCGCTTCGCGGAGCACGGTGTCCATGCCCTGGCCATCGACTACTTCGGGCGCACCGCCGGAGCTGAGCCTCGCTCGCCGGCATTCGAATACCGATCCCATGTCGACCAGACCACCTGGGGCGGGCTCCAATCGGACATCCGGGCGGGTGCCGAGGCGCTGCGATCCGAAGATCCGGAAGGCCAACGGTTCAGCGTCGGATTCTGCTTCGGGGGTCGATCGTCGTTCCTGGCGGCGACGCTCGGTCTCGGGCTGACGGGGGTCATTGGCTTCTACGGACCCCCGATCGGTTCGCACTACACCGGCTCGCCTGCGCCGGTCGACGTGGCCGGCCGGATGCGAGGGAGCGTCCTCGGGTTGTTCGGCGGCGCTGATCCGAGCATCCCCCCGGACGCCATCGACGCGCTCGACGAGGCGCTCACGGCGGCCGGCGTGGACCATCGGCTGGTCACCTATCCGGGCGCCCCACACAGCTTCTTCGACCGAAAGGCTGCCGACTTTGCCGAGGCGAGCGCCGCGGCCTGGGAGGAGATTCTCGGCTTCATTCGTGATCGAACGGACGCATCCACGGAGCAGTGAGCGAGGTGGCCGTGTCGGCGCGGGGCGGCCATCGCGGGGCGAGGCCGGACGATTCGGCACGGTTCGGTGCGGTTCGGCTCGGCAATCCTGGCGCCTGGCGCTCATGCAGCCGTCGACGAGT